>NZ_JARAVL010000066.1:0-30458 GCF_033792725.1 Streptomyces sp. PA03-5A
GGCTGCCCCCGCCGCCCCCGGCCGAGCGGTCCGCCAGCAGCAGGGACAGGCGCCGTCGCGCCGCCTCGGGCAGCGGCGGCCGCGGGTCGTGGGGCGTCGTGGCCGGCCGTGCCCCCGCCGTTGCAGGCCGTGCTCCGGCGCGGCGCCGTACGACGGCGAGCGCGGCGGAGTCCAGCAGCTCCTCGGGTGTGCCGCCCCTGCGGTCGGTGCCGAGGAGCGCGGTGCCGACCAGGTCGGCCCAGGTCGTCGTCATCGGTCCTCCTTCGTCGTCGTCTCCGTGCGGCCGCCCGCGGGAGCCCGGCCGGGATCACACCGTCAGCGGCACCGGCTCCGCGCCCGCGCCGGCCCAGGCCGTGAACGGCCGGAAGCCCTGGTGGCCGAGCTCGCCGAACACCGTCACCGGGTGGCCGCCGGAGACCGCCGCCAGGCGCCACAGCCCCGCTCCGGCACCGGCGCCGCCCGCCGCGACCGGGACGGCGTCGCTGCCGTCCGCGTCCGCCACCTGCCAGCCCGTCCCGCCCGGTATCGGCACGACGCCGGCGAGCACGACCGGCCAGGCGTCCAGCCACGGGTCGTCGGCCAGGGCCTCCCCGTACGCGCCGAGTGCCGCGGCGACCGGCACGCCCGGCGGCACATGGCCGGGCAGTGGCGTGTCGTGCCGCGGCCCGAGCACCGCCCGCAGCGGACGGGCCCCCGGGTGGAAGGCCAGCTCCGCGTCGAGGCCGAGGCCGACCGGCAGTGCGGGCTCCGGCGCCCGGCCCGCGGCCCCGAAGGACAGCAGCAGCGCGGTACGGCCGGTGGCCTCCCCGTGCAGCCAGGTCCTGCGGGTGGTGAGACGGTCGTCGGCGGTGTCGTGCCGCGCCAGGACCAGCCAGCGGTCCCGCACCGTCGGCCCCGCGAGGAGCTCCGCCGAGTCCACCGTGAAGCCGACCCGGGACCGGACGGTGGCCGCCAGCGGCGCGGGCAGCGCGTCCTGCCGCAGACAGCCTCGGGCCAGCAGATGCAGCAGCGCCGTCTCCTCCAGCAGTCGCGACGGCCAGTCGCCCCCCGACCCCGCCAGCGCGCCCAGCTCGCGCACCCGCGAGGCGAGCCCGGGAGCCTGGGCGTCGACCATGCGGGCGGCCGTCTCGTCCCACCGCCGGTACCCCTCGCGGTCCGCTCCCGCCAGGCCGTCCCGCAGCAGATCCGCCAGCCGTCGCTCCAGCTCCGTTGCGCCGGCGGCCACCCGCCCCGCCCGGCGCTCGGCCCGCCTGCGCGCCGCCTCCGGGTCACCGCCACCGGACGTGCCGCGCCCGCCCGGGGGCGTCCGCTCCTCGCGCGCGCGGCGTGCGTCCAGCCACTCGGTGACCCAGTCGGGCCGGCCGCCCCCGTGTGCGGCCGGCCCGACCTCGCCCCCCGCCCACAGCAGGAGCAGCGCGAGCGCGTGCTTGCACGGGAACTTGCGGCTGGGGCAGCCGCAGCTGAAGGCGGGCCCCGCGGTGTCGACCACCGTCTGGTACGGCGTGCCGCCGCTGCCCGCGCACAGCCCCCACACCGCCGTGCCCGAGGACCCCGTCCCGGACCAGCGGGCGGCCGTCGCCAGCGCCGTCCCGGCCTTGCGCGACGACGCGTCGGGCGCGAGTGCCAGGACCTGGTCGGCGGTCCACCGCTCCGTCCGCTGTCCGTCCATCCCGTCCATGGCCACGACGCTACGGGCAGGCACTGACAAACCGCCCTGAGCTGCGGGTTCCTGACGGCGGGACGGGATTGTCAGTGGGGTGCGCGATGGTGGGAACGCGGACGCCCCGCGGGGGGCTGACGGGGCGTCCGCGCCATCCGCTCCGCGTGAGAACAGGGGAGAACCATGTCCGTGGACACCGCACTCCGGCCGCACGCCGAAGACGCGTTCGCCCATGAGCTCAAGGCTCTAGCGGCGGCCGACGACCGGCCGCGCCCGGCCCGGTGGAACCTGTCGCCGTGGGCGGTCGCCACGTACCTGCTCGGCGGCGAGCTGCCCGACGGCACGGCCGTCAGCCCCAAGTACGTGGGTCCACGGCGGATCGTGGAGGTCGCGGTCAGCACGCTCGCGACCGACCGGGCGCTGCTGCTGCTCGGTGTCCCGGGCACCGCGAAGACCTGGGTCTCCGAACACCTCGCCGCCGCCGTCAGCGGTGACTCCACGCTGCTCGTGCAGGGCACCGCGGGCACGCCCGAGGAGGCCATCCGCTACGGGTGGAACTACGCCCGGCTGCTCACCGACGGGCCGAGCCCGGAGGCCCTGGTCCCGAGCCCGGTCATGCGGGCGATGGCCGAGGGGCGCATCGCCCGCGTGGAGGAGCTGACCCGCGTCCCCGCGGACGTCCAGGACACCCTCATCACCATCCTCTCGGAGAAGACGCTTCCGATACCGGAGCTGGGCACCGAGACCCAGGCGGTGCGCGGGTTCAACCTGATCGCGACCGCCAACGACCGGGACCGCGGCGTCAACGAGCTGTCCAGCGCACTGCGCCGGCGCTTCAACACGGTCGTGCTGCCGCTGCCCGCGACCGTGGAGGAGGAGGTCGACATCGTCAGCCGCCGCGTCGGCCAGCTCGGGCGCTCGCTGGAACTGCCGGCCGCCCCGGAGGGCGCGGACGAGATCCGGCGGGTGGTCACCGTCTTCCGTGAACTGCGCGGCGGAGTCACCGCCGACGGGCGCACGAAGGTGAAGTCCCCCTCCGGCACGCTCTCCACGGCCGAGGCGATCTCCGTGGTGACCAACGGGCTCGCCCTGGCCGCACACTTCGGCGACGGCGTGCTGCGCGCCGGGGACGTCGCCGCCGGGCTGCTCGGCGCGGTGGTCCGCGACCCGGCCGCCGACCGCGTGGTCTGGCAGGAGTACCTGGAGACCGTCGTCCGCGAGCGGGAGGGCTGGAAGGACTTCTACCGCGCCTGCCGAGAGGTGACCCCGTGACCGCCGTGACCGCCGCGGAGGGGGTGGCGCTGCTGGGGGTGCGGCACCACGGCCCCGGGTCGGCGCGCGGCGTGCGGGCCGCGCTCGACCGGCTGCAGCCGGGGATCGTGCTCGTCGAGGGCCCGCCGGAGGCGGACGCGGTGCTGGCGCTCGCCGCCGATCCCGGGATGCGGCCGCCGGTCGCGCTGCTCGCCCACGTCGTCGACGAGCCGTCCCGGGCCGGCTTCTGGCCCTTCGCCGAGTTCTCCCCCGAGTGGGAGGCGATCCGCTGGGCGGCCGGACGCGAGGTGCCGGTGCGCTTCATCGACCTGCCCGCCGCGCACTCGCTCCTGCTCCGCGACGAGCGAGGAGAGGGAGAGGGAAGGGGAGAGGAAGAGGGGGGAGAAGGAGAGGCGGAGGCGGCGCACGCGCGCATCGACCCGCTCGCGGTGCTGGCGCGCACGGCCGGCCACGACGACCCGGAGCGGTGGTGGGAGGACGCCGTCGAGCACCGCGGCCGGGACGGCGAGGGGGGCGGCGACCCGCTGGCCGCGTTCGGGGCGCTCGCCGAGGCCATGGGCGCGCTGCGCGAGACCTACGGTGACGGCGGGCACCCGCAGGACGCGGTGCGCGAGGCCCACATGCGGCTGCGGATACGGGAGGCGCGCCGCGCGCACGCGAGCGTGGCCGTGGTGTGCGGGGCCTGGCACGTGCCCGCGCTCGCCGGGGACGGCCGGGTCACCGCCGACCGGGCCCTGCTCAAGGGCCTGCCCAAGGCGAAGGTGGAGGTCACCTGGGTGCCCTGGACGCACCGCAGGCTCTCCCGGACCAGTGGCTACGGGGCGGGCGTCGACTCCCCCGGCTGGTACCGCCATCTGTTCACCTCGACCGACCGGCCCGTCGCCCGGTGGATGACCAAGGTCGCCGGCCTGCTCCGCGAGGAGGACCTCCCGGTCTCCTCCGCGCACGTCATCGAGGCGGTACGGCTCGCCGGCACCCTCGCGGCCCTGCGCGGCCGTCCGCTGCCCGGGCTCGGCGAGACCACGGACGCGGTACGGGCGGTGATGTGCGACGGATCTGACGTGCCGCTGGCGCTGATCCGGGACCGGCTGGTGGTGGGGGACGTGCTGGGCGAGGTCCCCGAGGGTGCGCCGGCGGTGCCCCTCGCCCGCGACCTGGCGCGTGAGCAGCGCAGGCTGCGGATCAAGCCGGAGGCCCTGGAGAGGGAGGTGGACCTGGACCTGCGCAAGGACACCGACGCCGGACGCAGCCGCCTGCTGCACCGGCTGCGGATGCTCGGCGTCGGCTGGGGCGAGCCGAGCCGCTCCCGCACGGCCGCCACCGGCACCTTCCGCGAGAGCTGGCGGCTGCGCTGGGAGCCGGAGCTCGCGGTGGCGGTCGCGGAGGCCGGGGTGTGGGGCACCACGGTGGAGTCCGCGGCCACCGCCCGGGCCGAGGAAGCGGCGGTGAACGCGGGGGCGCTCGCCGAGGTGACGGGCCTCGCCGAACGCTGCCTGCTCGCTGGGCTGGCCGACGCCCTGCCGACGGTGATGCGGGTGCTCGCCGACCGTGCGGCGCTCGACGTGGACGTCGCGCACCTCGCCCAGGCACTGCCCGCGCTGGTGCGCTCCCTCCGCTACGGCGACGTGCGGGGCACGGACGCGGGGGCGCTGCGCGAGGTCGCCGAGGGGCTCGCGGAGCGCGTCTGCGTCGGGCTCCCGCCCGCGTGCGCGGGGCTCGACGCGGACGGCGCCGCCAAGATGCGCGCTCATGTCACGGAGGTGCAGCGGGCCCTGGTCCTGCTCGGCGACGACGCGCTGCGCGACCGCTGGGCCGGTGTGCTGCGGCGGCTGGCCGTGCGCGACCGCGGCGTACCGGGGCTGCTGCGGGGCAGCGCCGCACGGCTGCTCCTCGACGACGCGCGCCTGGAGCCCGGGGAGGTGGCCCGGCTGATGGGGCTCGCCCTGTCGCACGGCACGGCGCCGCAGGAGGCGGCCGCCTGGGTCGAGGGCTTCCTCGCCGGGGGCGGGATGCTGCTGGTCCACGACGAGCGGCTGCTCGCGCTGGTCGACGGCTGGCTGTCCGGGGTGCCGGCGGCCGCCTTCGACGACGTGCTGCCGCTGCTGCGGCGGACCTTCGGCGGCTTCGACCCGGGGGCGCGGCGCGCGGTGGGGGAGCTGGTGCGGCGCGGCCCGGGAGGCGGGGGAGCGGACGGCGGGGCGGCGGGGGAGGGCCTGCCGGGCTTCGCTCCGGGGCTCGACGAGGAACGGGCGGAGGCGGCGCTGTCCACGCTACGGCTGCTGCTCGGGTCCGGCGGAGAGGACGGGGGCCGGGACGCATGACGGACACGGGCACGGACACAGGCACAGGCACGGGCGCGGACGCCGACGAGCGGCTGCGGCGCTGGCGGATGGTGCTCGGCGGCGGACCCGCCGACGGCACGGGCCGGCGGCTCACCGGCCGGGACGCGGCGATGGACCAGGCACTGGAGGCGCTGTACGGCGGCGCCCCGCACGGCGGGGGCGGTGCACCGCCCCCGCGGAGCGCCGGGCTGGGCGGCTCGGCGCCCCAGATCGCGCGCTGGCTGGGGGACATCCGCAGGTACTTCCCCAGCAGCGTCGTCCAGGTGATGCAGCGCGACGCGATCGACCGGCTCGGGCTGTCCGCGCTGCTGCTGGAACCGGAGATGCTGGAGGCGGTCGAGGCCGACGTCCACCTGGTCGGCACGCTGCTCTCGCTGAACAAGGTGATGCCCGGGACGACGAAGGAGACGGCGCGGGCGGTGGTCCGCAAGGTCGTGGAGGACCTGGAGCGGCGCCTGGCTACCCGGACCCGGGCCACCCTCACCGGCGCGCTGGACCGTTCGGCGCGGGTCCACCGCCCGCGGCACCGGGACATCGACTGGGACCGTACGATCCGTGCCAACCTCCGGCACTACCTGCCCGAGCACGGCACCGTCGTCCCCGAACGGCTGATCGGCCACGGCCGGGCCTCGCAGGCGGTGCGCAAGGACGTCGTGCTCTGCGTCGACCAGTCGGGCTCGATGGCGGCCTCCGTGGTCTACGCGTCCGTCTTCGGCGCCGTGCTCGCCTCCCTGCGCAGCATCGACACCCGGCTGGTCGTCTTCGACACGGCGGTCGCCGACCTGACGGACCATCTGGACGACCCCGTCGACGTGCTGTTCGGTACCCAGCTCGGCGGCGGCACCGACATCAACCGGGCGCTGGCCTACTGCCAGTCCCTCATCACCCGGCCCGCCGAGACCGTCGTCGTCCTCGTCAGCGACCTGTACGAGGGCGGCATACGCGACGGGATGCTCAAGCGGGTCGCGGCGATGAAGGCGTCCGGTGTGCAGTTCGTGGCACTGCTGGCGCTGTCGGACGAGGGCGCGCCCTCCTACGACCGCGAGCACGCGGCGGCGCTCGCGGAGCTGGGGGCGCCCGCGTTCGCCTGCACCCCGGATCTCTTCCCCGAGGTCATGGCGGCCGCCATCGAGAAGCGGCCGCTGCCCGTGCCCGAGCCTGCCCCTGGAGGGTGACGCCGGGACCGGGCGGCTGGGAGCAGCCTCGCCACCCTCGGTGAGCGGACCTCGTCCCGGCGGACCCCGCTCCGGCGGCCGCCGCCGGGGCGACCCGCCCATGTCCCCGCCGCCGCGGGAACCCCCCGAACGGCTGGTCTGTGACCGTTCTCACCGCTCTCGCGCCATCTCGGATTTACCCGTGCCGCCCGCGCGGCGATAACCTGCGAGACGGACATGCCGCGTGCTCGGCCGACGTGTGCGCCCCCCGTACGGCCGTTCGTATGGTTCGTTACGAAGACGTCAGCGACGACCCGCCCCGGCACGCAGACAACGAACCGCGATAACCAAGGACGGACGCGCGTGGACCTGTTCGAGTACCAGGCGAGGGACCTCTTCGCCAAGCACGGTGTACCGGTGCTGGCCGGTGAAGTCATCGAAACGCCTGAGGCGGCGCGCGAGGTCGCGGAGCGGCTCGGTGGCAAGGCTGTCGTCAAGGCACAGGTGAAGACCGGTGGCCGTGGCAAGGCCGGCGGCGTGAAGGTGGCGTCGGACCCCGAGGACGCGGTGGCCAAGGCCGGTCAGATCCTCGGCATGGACATCAAGGGCCACACGGTCCACAAGGTGATGCTGGCCGAGCTGGCCCCGGAGATCGCCTCCGAGTACTACGTCTCCTTCCTCCTCGACCGCGCCAACCGGACGTTCCTGGCGATCGCGTCCGTCGAGGGCGGCATGGAGATCGAGGAGGTGGCGGCGACCAACCCGGCGGCCGTCGCCCAGATCCCGGTGGACGCCATCGAGGGCGTGACCCCGCAGAAGGCCCGCGAGATCGTCGAGGCGGCCGCCTTCCCGGCCGACGTCGCCGACCAGGTCACCGAGATCCTGCAGACCCTGTGGAAGACCTTCATCTCCGAGGACGCGCTCCTCGTCGAGGTCAACCCGCTCGCCAAGGTCGCCGACGGCCGCGTCATCGCGCTCGACGGCAAGGTCTCGCTGGACGAGAACGCCGACTTCCGCCAGCCGGAGCACGAGGCGCTGGTCGACCACGCCGCCGCCAACCCGCTGGAGGCCGCGGCCAAGGCCAAGGGCCTCAACTACGTCAAGCTCGAGGGCGAGGTCGGCATCATCGGCAACGGCGCGGGTCTCGTCATGAGCACCCTGGACGTCGTCGCCTACGCCGGTGAGGGCCACGGCAACGTCAAGCCCGCCAACTTCCTCGACATCGGCGGTGGCGCCTCCGCCGAGGTGATGGCCAACGGCCTCGAGATCATCCTGGGCGACCCGGACGTCAAGTCCGTCTTCGTCAACGTCTTCGGCGGCATCACCGCCTGCGACGCGGTCGCCAACGGCATCGTCCAGGCCCTGGAGCTGCTGAAGTCCAAGGGCGAAGAGGTCACCAAGCCGCTCGTCGTCCGTCTGGACGGCAACAACGCGGAGCTCGGTCGGCAGATCCTGACCGACGCCAACCACCCGCTGGTCGAGCAGGTCGACACCATGGACGGCGCCGCGGAGCGCGCCGCCGAGCTGGCTGCGAAGTAAGGGACAGGTCACCACATCATGGCTATCTTCCTGACCAAGGAGAGCAAGGTCATCGTCCAGGGGATGACCGGTTCCGAGGGCACCAAGCACACCCGGCGCATGCTCGCCTCGGGCACCAACATCGTCGGCGGCGTGAACCCGCGCAAGGCCGGCACCAGCGTGGACTTCGACGGCACCGAGGTGCCGGTCTTCGGCTCCGTCGCCGAGGCCATGGAGAAGACCGGCGCCGACGTCACCGTCATCTTCGTCCCGCCGAAGTTCGCCAAGGACGCGGTCATCGAGGCCATCGACGCCGGGATCGGCCTCGCGGTCGTGATCACCGAGGGCATCGCGGTCCACGACACCGCCGCCTTCTGGGCGTACGCGGGCAGCAAGGGCAACAAGACCCGGATCATCGGTCCCAACTGCCCCGGCCTGATCACCCCCGGCCAGTCCAACGCGGGCATCATCCCGGCCGACATCACCACCTCCGGCCGCATCGGCCTGGTGTCGAAGTCGGGCACGCTGACTTACCAGATGATGTACGAGCTCAGCGACATCGGCTTCTCCTCGGCGGTCGGCATCGGCGGTGACCCGATCATCGGCACCACCCACATCGACGCGCTGAAGGCGTTCCAGGACGACCCCGAGACCGACCTGATCGTCATGATCGGCGAGATCGGCGGCGACGCCGAGGAGCGTGCCGCGGCCTTCATCGCCGAGCACGTCACCAAGCCGGTCGTCGGCTACGTCGCGGGCTTCACCGCGCCCGAGGGCAAGACCATGGGCCACGCCGGCGCCATCGTCTCCGGCTCCTCCGGCACCGCCCAGGCGAAGAAGGAGGCCCTCGAGGCCGCCGGCGTCAAGGTCGGCAAGACCCCGTCGGAGACGGCCCGCCTCGCGCGCGCCATCCTGCAGGGCTGATCCTCGCCTCCGTACGGAGGCACGCACACGGGCCCGTTCCCTCCGGGGGGCGGGCCCGTGTGCGTGTGCGCGGGCGCGCTCAGCGCACGGGGGCGGAGGTGCGCTGCCCGACCGGTCCGTGGTCGGCAGCGACGCGGTCGCTGAGCGGCCCGAAGACCAGCCCGACCGCGGTCGCCAGCGCTATCACCACCGTCGCCACCACGGCACCCACCGTGCGGATGCGCAGCCACTGCTCGCTCAGTTCGCGCACCATGGCCGCCGGGAACTCCGGCTGCGGCTGCTCGTCCAGCAGGTCGCCCAGCCGGGCCGGCGCCCCCTCGCCCAGGGCCTCGCGCCCCCGGACGATGCGCCGCCTGGTCATCGAGGTGGTGGCCATGCTCTCCGCCGCCGTGCGCCGCAGGCTCAGCCCCAGGCCGTCGTGGAGCAGTACGGCGTGCCGGGTGCCGCGCGGCAGCCGCTGGAACGCGCTGCGCTCCCGTGGCGGGGTGCGGTACCAGGGCAGCGTCTGCTGCCAGGGCGCGAGGGCGTGGTGGTGCGCCTCCGCACGGATCCACCCGGCCGGGTCGGGGTCGACGGCGACCTCGGGCCACCGCTGCCAGGCCAGGTCGAAGGCGCGGTGCACGGCGTGCCGGGCCAGCCGCATGTTGCCGGTGAGCAGTTCGACCTGGCGGAGCAGGGCGGGCGCGTTGCGGGTGTACAGCCCGTCGAAGGCCGCCTGCGCGGCCTCGGCGATCCGTACGGCCTCGATGGCCGGGTCCGCGGCCTTGCGCGCGGCCTTGCCCGCGGCCTCCGGTTCCGGGGCCTGCTGCCTGCCGGGCGGAGCGGACGCGGGGGCGGGGTCGCGGGGCCGCTCGGCCCCCGTCGGCTCCACCCGTTCCGCGGACGCGCCCGATTCCCCCGCACCGGCCGCCTGCGCGGCCTGCGGGTCCTTCGCGGCGTTCCCGGCCTGCGCCGCCCCGAGGGCCTTCGCCGGCCGGGGACGCCTTCGCTTCTTGATGGCCTTCGCGGCCCTCGCCGTGGATGTGCGGCTCATGCGATCGACCACTCGGATCGAATGAAGAAACGCATAACGCCATATTCCGCGACACGACGGTCATTCGCATGCTGCCACGGCGAAAGGGGGTGTTCTTGGCAGCATGAGATCCGTGAGTGCCGCAAGCGCCCTGAACCACGTCGTGCACCGGATCCGGGCCGCCCACGAGACCCTGCGCACCTCCGAGTCCGCCCCCGCCTTCACCGGCGGCGTGGTCGCAGCGGGCCTGGGCCTGGGCGGCTTCGCCATGCTCGTGCTCTTCCTGTGGGTCGTCTCGCCGTTCCCCGACAGCGGGCTGAACGGCGCCCTCCACGTCGCCGCGGACTGCTGGCTGCTCGCCCACGGCGGCGGCCTGGTGCGCACCGAGACCCTGTCCGGCGTCGCCGCGCCCATCGGCGTCACGCCGCTGCTGCCCATGGCGTTCCCGGTGTGGCTGCTGTACCGGGCGGGGGCGGACGCCGTCGCGCCGGCCTCGGACGACGAGGTCGCGCGGTCCGCCGTGGCATGGCTGATCGGCGGGTACCTCGCGGTGGGCGCCGGGGTGGTCGTCTACACCTCGTACGGGCCGGTGCGCAGCGACGCCCTCGGTGCCGCGGTGCACCTGCCCCTCGTCGCCGCCCTCGCGGCGGCCGCGGGGGCCTGGACGGAGCGGGGGCGGCCGCGGATCCCGCTGTCCCGGGTGACCGTGGCCGTGACGGTGCCGCTGCGGGATACCGCGGTCGTGCTGCGCTCGGCGGGGGCGGGCGTCTGCGTCCTCGTCGCGGGCGGTGCGGCGCTCACGGCGGTGACCCTGGCGTTGCACCCCGGTGCCGCGGGTGCGTCGTTCACCCGGCTCAGCGAGGCGCTGTCCGGGCGGCTGGCGGTGCTGGCGGTGGCGGTCGCCCTGATCCCGAACGCCGCCGTGTGGGGCGCGGCCTATGCGCTCGGCCCCGGTTTCGCGCTCGGCACCCAGGCCGTGGTGCGTCCGGCCGGCGTGGCGGGGGAGCCGGTGCTGCCGGACTTCCCGCTCCTCGCGGCGCTGCCCCAGCCCGGGCCCGGGACGTCGCTGGCCTGGGTGGTGCTGGTCGTGCCGGTGCTCGCCGGCGTCGCGGTGGGGGTGCTCGCCGTCGACCGGCGGGAGCCGTGCGGCCCCGGGCGCACCGCGGCGCACGCCGCCCTGGGCGGGCTGGTGTGCGGGATCGCCATGGCGCTGCTCACCGGGTTCGCGGCGGGGCCGCTGGGCACCGGGGCGCTGGAGGACTTCGGGCCGTCCTGGTGGCTCACCGGGTTCGCGGCGGCCGGGTGGACGGCGGCCGCCGGTACGCCCACGGCCCTGCTGGTGCGCTGGGTGCGGGTCCGCCGTGCCGCCGCCGCGACGGAGGGCCGGGACGTGGAGGGCGAGGACGCGGTGGGCGAGGACGCGGAGGCGCAGGGCGACGCGGTGCGGGGTGACGCGCTGCCCGGCGCCGCCCCGTCGGAGGCCTGAGCCTCCGTCCGGGGCCGGCGCGAGCGGCGCGTCAGGGGGTGTGGAGCACGTCGCGCAGCGGGGTCGGCAGCAACTGCTGGCAGGCGTCGCGCGACGAGGAGGTCAGCGCGTCGCGCGTGCAGGAGTAGTAGTCCTTGTAGACGACCTGGGTCGTGAAGGTCGTCGCCACGACGCAGAGGGCGAGCCCGCCCATGATCAGACCGCCGAGCGCGGCCGGGCGCTGCGGCTTGCTGCGGGGGTCGGTGGGCCGCTGCGGCGGAGGGGTGGCGCCGCCCTCGGTCAGCAGGGCGGCCGCCTCGGCGCGGGCCTTGGCCCGTTCCTCGGGCTTCATCCGCAGCGCGTTGACGCTCCAGTACAGCGCGAGGGCGCCGAGCAGCAGCCCCACGTACGTCCAGCCCAGGAAGAGGGCGAAGAACAGCCCCCACATGCCGCAGATCATGGCGTAGCGGGCACGCCGCTGGGCGGGGTCGGTGGGGTCGAAGCGCGGACCGTCCGGGCGCCGTCCGTCGCCGTAGCCGCCACCGGGGCGGTCGCCGTAGCCGCCGTCCTGCCGGCCGGGCTGCCGCTCGCTCCACTGGCCGCCCCACGCCGGGGGCGGCGGAGGAGGTGTGGGCGTGGGGCGCTCGTCCCCGGAGTCGGAGGGCTGCTCCGGCCGGCGCGGCTGCCAGGGCTGCTCGGGGGCGTTCTCCGCCGGCGGGGCGAACGGGTTGTCCTGCTCGCGGCCTCGGCCACTGCTCATGCTTGCCTGGGTCATCCCCTTGCCGTCGACTCCTCGAGTTGTGGGACGTGTGACTTCGCCGTTCTTCACCCCAGACGCTACCGCCCGCGCGCGCCCCCGTCCCGTGGGGGCGGTCGGGTGTGCCGGTATCGTTGCTGACGGTCGACGGCCTCGTAGAGTTCCCCGGAATTCCGGCGATCTTCGAGTCGTACGATCCTCCAAAGCGCCGGATCCCGAGAGATGACCCGCAGTGGCCACAGTCTTTCCGCCCCTTTCCCGCCCCGCCCGACTCGTCGTGCTCGTCTCCGGTTCGGGCACGAACCTGCAGGCGCTGCTCGACGCGGGACTGCACGTCGTCGCCGTCGGCGCGGACCGGTCCGGCATCGCCGGCCTGGAGCGCGCCGAGCGTGCCGGGCTGCCGACGTTCGTCTGCCGGGTCACCGACCACGGCGACCGTGAGGCGTGGGACGCCGCGCTGACCGGGGCGGTGGCCGCGCACGAGCCCGACCTGGTCGTCTCGGCCGGGTTCATGAAGATCGTGGGCAAGGAGTTCCTCGCCCGGTTCGGCGGCCGTCTCGTCAACACCCACCCGGCGCTGCTGCCGAGCTTCCCGGGTGCCCACGGGGTGCGCGACGCCCTCGCGTACGGCGTGAAGGTCACCGGCTGCACCGTCCACTTCGTCGACGACGGCGTCGACACCGGCCCGATCATCGCCCAGGGCGCGGTCGAGGTCCGGGAGGACGACACGGAGGAAGCGCTCCACGAGCGCATCAAGGAAGTCGAGCGCACGCTGCTCGTCGACGTCGTGGGGCGGCTGTCCCGCGACGGCTATCGCATTGAGGGACGAAAGGTTCTGTTGCCGTGAGTACCAAGCGGGAGATCCGTCGCGCACTGGTCAGCGTCTACGACAAGACCGGTCTGGAGGAGCTGGCCCGCGGCCTGCACGAGGCGGGCGTCCAGCTGGTCTCCACCGGCTCGACGGCCGGGCGGATCGCCGCCGCCGGGGTGCCGGTCACCAAGGTCGAGGAGCTGACCGGGTTCCCCGAGTGCCTCGACGGCCGCGTGAAGACCCTGCACCCGAAGGTGCACGCCGGCATCCTCGCCGACCTGCGGCTGGAGGACCACCGCCGGCAGCTGGAGGAGCTGGGCGTCGAGCCCTTCGACCTGGTCGTGGTCAACCTCTACCCCTTCCGCGAGACGGTCGCCTCCGGCGCCTCGGAGGACGAGTGCGTCGAGCAGATCGACATCGGCGGCCCCTCGATGGTCCGTGCCGCGGCCAAGAACCACCCGTCCGTGGCGGTCGTGACCAGCCCCGAGCGGTACGCGGACGTGCTCGGCGCCGTCCGTGAGGGCGGCTTCGACCTCACCACCCGCAAGCGCCTGGCGGCCGAGGCGTTCCAGCACACCGCGGCCTACGACGTCGCGGTCGCGAGCTGGTTCGCGAGCTCGTACGCGCCCGCCGACGACAGCCCCTTCCCGGACTTCCTGGGCGCCACCTACGAGCGCAAGAACGTGCTGCGCTACGGCGAGAACCCGCACCAGGCCGCCGCGCTGTACACCGACGGCGGGACGGGCCTGGCGAACGCCGAGCAGCTGCACGGCAAGGAGATGTCCTACAACAACTACGTCGACACCGAGGCCGCGCGCCGGGCGGCGTACGACCACGACGAGCCCTGCGTCGCGATCATCAAGCACGCCAACCCGTGCGGCATCGCGGTGGGCGACGACGTCGCGCAGGCGCACCGCAAGGCGCACGCCTGCGACCCGCTGTCCGCCTTCGGCGGCGTCATCGCCGTCAACCGGCCCGTGAGCGTGGCCATGGCCGAGCAGGTCGCCGAGATCTTCACCGAGGTCATCGTCGCGCCCGACTTCGAGGAAGGCGCGGTCGAGGTCCTCGCCCGCAAGAAGAACATCCGCGTGCTGCGCTGCCCCGAGGCGCCCGTCGCGGAGACGGAGTTCCGTCCGGTCGAGGGCGGGCTGCTGCTGCAGGAGAAGGACCGCCTCCAGGCCGCCGGGGACGACCCCGCCACCTGGACGCTGGCCACCGGCGAGCCGCTGACCGCCGACGAGCTGGCCGACCTGGCGTTCGCCTGGCGGGCCTGCCGGGCCGTGAAGTCCAACGCCATCCTGCTGGCGAAGGACGGTGCGACGGTCGGCGTCGGCATGGGCCAGGTCAACCGGGTCGACTCCGCCAAGCTCGCCGTCCAGCGGGCCGGCGAGGAGCGGGCCGCGGGCTCCTACGCCGCCTCCGACGCCTTCTTCCCCTTCCCTGACGGGCTGGAGGTGCTCACCGGCGCGGGCGTCAAGGCCGTGGTGCAGCCCGGTGGTTCGGTGCGCGACGAGGCCGTGGTCGAGGCCGCGCGCAAGGCCGGCGTGACCATGTACCTCACCGGGACGCGGCACTTCTTCCACTGACCGGCCGGTGTGCCGGAACGCCGAAGGCCCCCGCCGGTGCGGGGGCCTTCGGCCTGCGGGCGGACCCGCTCAGTACTGCGGGCGCTTGAACCAGGCCGCCGTCTCGGCCTTCGCCGCGAAGACGATCAGCAGCACGCTGAGCGCGAGCGGTGCGAGCAGCAGGAAAGCGCCGCTGATCATGGTGGCGACACTGCTCAGCGCGACCAGCACGCCGATCACGATGGACCCGATCCGCGTGCCGTTGCCGCCGGTCCTGTACTTGGCGCCCATGCCGATCGACAGCACGGCGAAGGCGAGGAAGAGCACCCCCATGACGTAGACCAGGCCGATGGGCATGGTCAGTTCGTCGGTGTCGTCCACGCTCTTGAGCGCCGCGGCCCCGAGCAGGAGCAGCAGGCCGCCCAGGATCTGCAGCCCGCCGAGCACGAAGAGCATCGCCCGGGCCGTCCTGGCCGACGACGGCATGACCTCCGGCCCGCCCGGGTACGCCGCGAACGGCGCGTGCGACTGCGGCTGCTGGGGGTAGCCGTACGGCGGCTGCGCCTGCGGCTGGGGCTGCGTCGGGTAGCCGTGACCGGGCTGGGCCGGGGGCTGTTGCGGGTATCCGTACGGCTGCTGCGGTGGCTGCCGGCCGTAGGGATCGCCGGGGCCGGGCGGATAGCTCACTTCTCACTTCCTTCGCGGGGACGGGGCCGGGGGAGCGGGCCTACTGGGTCTTGACGACGACCGAGTTGAGGATCTTGTCGGCGAAGGTCTGCTTCTTGTCGTCCCACAGCGGCCACAGGTAGCCGATGTAGCAGGCGGCGCCGTCCAGGCCGTGGCACAGCCGGCGGACGAAGGCCATGCCGAAGCCGAGCGGACGGCCGTCCAACTCCCGCAGCACGCTGATGCCGAGGGCCTTCTTGCCCGGCGTCTGGCCGGTCTTGCCCTCGCGGTAGCACAGGAACAGGCTGCCGGCGAGGGACAGCAGGAAGCCCAGACCGATCAGGGCGATGGCACCACCCGGCATCGTGGGCGCGGGGCAGGAGTAGGTGCCGCTCTGGTCGCACGCGCGGGCCGCGTCGACCACCTCGGCGATGAACTGCGCGTAGCCGATGCCGATGAGGATCATCGGCACGAGTCCGGCGACCAGGAAGTCGATCAGCGTCGCACCCACCCGCGCACCCCAGCTCGCGAACGGGGGCATGCCCGGGACGGGACCGGCGGGGCCCCCGGGGTGGCCGCCGTAGCCGTACGGGCCCTGGGCCTGCGGCGGAACGGCGCCGTAGGGCGGCTGGGGCTGCGTCGGGTAGCCGTAACCGGGCTGGGCCGGGGGCTGCTGCGGGTATCCGTAGGGCTGCTGAGGCGGCTGCTGGCCGTACGGATTGCCGGGACCGGGCGGGTAGCTCACGTTGGCTTCTTTCGCGCGGATGGGACTGGGGACGGGCCACATCGTCCTGGGCGGCGTCATCCGCTGTCCAGCGTTGGTGTGCGGACCTGAGAAGATGGAGGTATGACCGCCCAGATTCTCGATGGCAAGGCCACTGCCGCCGCGATCAAGTCCGAACTGTCCACCCGCGTCCAGGCGCTCAAGGCGCGGGGTGTCACCCCGGGGCTGGGCACGCTGCTGGTCGGCGACGACCCCGGCAGCCGCTGGTACGTCGCGGGCAAGCACCGCGACTGCGCGGAGGTCGGCATCGCGTCCATCCAGCGCGAGCTGCCGGAGACCGCCACCCAGGAGGAGATCGAGGCGGTCGTCCGTGAACTCAACGACAACCCGGAGTGCACCGGCTACATCGTCCAGCTGCCGCTGCCCAAGGGGATCGACACCAACCGCGTCCTGGGGCTGATGGACCCCGCCAAGGACGCCGACGGCCTGCACCCGACGAACCTCGGGCGGCTGGTGCTCAACGAGCGCGGCCCGCTGCCCTGCACCCCCAACGGCATCGTGGAGCTGCTGCGGCGGCACGGCGTGGAGATCAACGGCGCGCACGTCACCGTGGTCGGCCGCGGCGTCACCGTCGGCCGCTCGATCGGCCTGCTGCTGACCCGCAAGTCGGAGAACGCCACCGTCACCCTCTGCCACACCGGCACCCGCGACCTGTCCGCCCAGCTGCGCCAGGCCGACGTCATCGTGGCCGCCGCGGGCGTGCCGCACCTGGTGAAGCCGGAGGACGTGCGACCGGGCGCGGCCGTGCTGGACGTCGGCGTCAGCCGCGACGAGAACGGCAAGATCGTCGGCGACGTGCACCCGGGCGTGGCCGAGGTCGCCGGCTGGATCTCGCCGAACCCCGGCGGCGTCGGCCCGATGACCCGGGCCATGCTGCTGGCGAACGTGGTGGAGGCCGCGGAGGGCCGGTACGCATGACCGGGACGGGTCCCCGTACGCAAGGGGCGGCGCCGGAGGAGGGGGCCGACGAATCCGGCCGCAGCCGCCGCTTCCAGGTGCTGACCCGCGGCACCGCGCGCCCCGAGGGCGGCGGCCGGGCCATGGGCGCCCACGCCCCGGCCCCGGCCCGTCAGTGGCCGGTCCTCGTGGTCTCCGGCGCGGTGCTGCTCGGCCTGGTGCTGGTGGCCGCGGACGTCACCCGGGCCGGTCTGGTGCTGGTCGGCTCGGCGCTGCTCGCGGGCGCGCTGATGCGCCGGCTGCTGCCCTCGGTCGGCATGCTGGCCGTCCGCAGCCGCTTCACCGACATGATCACCTACGGTGTGCTGGGCGCCCTGATCGTGCTGCTGGCGCTGATGGCGCAGCCGCACCCGGTGCTGGAGATCCCCTTCCTGGAGGATGTCGTCCGCTTCTCCGTGCGTTGATCCGGTTACGCTGTGTGGCCAGTGTCCTGACGTACGACGTGCACCCCGGGCACACGTCACCGGCGTGAGAGGGAGAACGACTCCCATGGCCAAGATCAAGGCAAGGAACCCGGTCGTCGAGCTCGACGGCGACGAGATGGCGCGGATCATCTGGCGGTTCATCAGGGACGAGCTGGTCCTGCCGTACCTCGACATCGAACTGGTCCGCTTCGACCTGGGCATCGAGCACCGGGACGCCACCCACGACCGGGTGACGGCGGAAGCGGCGGAAGCGGTCGGCAGGCACGGCGTCGGCGTGAAGTGCGCCACCATCACGCCCGACGAGGCGCGGGTCGCGGAGTTCGGCCTCAAGGGGATGTACCGCTCCCCGAACGCCACCATCCGTGACCGCCTCGGCGGCGGGATCTTCCGCGAACCCGTCGTCCTGCGGAACGTGCCGAGGGCCGTGCCCGGCGGGACCCGTCCCGTGGTGATCGCCCGGCACGCCTTCGGCGACCAGTACCGGGCCACCGAGCTGCGGATCCCCGGCGCGGGCACCCTCGCCCTGAGCTTCACCCCGGCCGACGGCTCCGACCCGGTCGAGCTGGAGGTCCACCACTTTCCGGGCGCCGGTGTGGCGCTCGGCATGGTCAACCTGGACGACTCGATCCGCGAGTTCGCGCGCGCGGCCTTCCGCTACGGGCTGGCGCGCGGGCTCCCCGTCTACCTGTCCACGAAGAACACGGTGCTCAGGAAGTACGACGGCCGCTTCAAGGACCTCTTCCAGGAGGTCTTCGACGGCGAGTTCCGGCGCGAGTTCGAGGCGTCGGGCCTGGGCTACGAGCACCGCCAGGTCGACGACATGGCGGCCTCGGCCCTGAAGGGCGCCGGCGGCTACGTCTGGGCGTGCAAGAACTACGACGGCGACATCCTGTCCGGGGTCCTCACCCGGGGTGTCGGCTCGGCGGGGCTGATGACCTCGGTCCTCATGACCTCCGACGGCAGGACCGTGCTGTCGGAGGCGGCGCACGGCACGGTCACCCGCCACTACCGCAGGCATCAGGCGGGCCGGCCGGCCTCGACCAACCCCATCGCCATGGTCTTCGCGTGGAGCCGCGGCCTCGCCCACCGCGCCCGGCTGGACGACACCCCCGAACTCGCCCGGTTCGCCGGGACGCTGGAGAACGCCTGCCTGGAGGTCGTCGAGGCCGGCCAGCTGACCCAGGACCTGGCGGTGCTGGTCGGCCCGGAGCAGCCGTGGCTGACGACCGAGCGGTTCCTCGCCGCCGTCGACGAGAACCTGCGCAAGCGCATGTCCGTCTGAGCCGGAACTCCGGCGCCGCGCGGCACCCGCACGACCGGGTACCCCGTCCTCCCCCCGTCGGAGGACGGGGCACCGTCGTGTTGGGGCGCCCCCCTCTGGCCCCCGGCGACGACGCTACGGCCGGCGGTGCCGGGAGGTCGTCCCGTGCCGGTTTGACCTTTGGGAAGGGGACGTACAACTTCCGCGGTAGGGCAGGGGACTGACGCACACCCGTACGGCCGGGGCCTACGCTGCGCCCGTGGGGAAAAAGGGGCTGGTCGACGTCCTGCTGGCGGTGGGTTTCACCGCCGCCAGCATGCTGCTGGGGCACGAACGGCCGCCCGGGGGCTGGATACGGCTGGACCTGTTCGGCTACGCGCTGACCGCCCTGGTCAACCTGCCCGTCGCGGTGCGCCGCTGGGCGCCGGCCGGTGTCTGCGTCTTCGTCTGCGCCGCCTGGACGCTGTACGTCGCCGCCGGGTACTGGCCGGTCGTCAACTCCATGGCTCCGCTGCTCGCGCTCTACACCGTCGCGGCCCTGCGCCCGGTCCGCACCGGGCTGGCGTGCGCAGCGCTGACCGGCGCGGTCTGGGTGTACGCCGGGCTGACGGCGGCGCAGAGCTCGATGGCCACGGTGGCCGCCCAGGCCGTGGTGTTCCCCCTGGTGATGTGCCGTTTCGGGCGGTCCGCCCGGGTGTCGGGCAAGCGCGAGGAGCGGCTGGCCCGGCTCACCGAGCAGCTGCGCACCGAGCAGCAGGACCGGGCCCGGGAGGCGGTGGCGCAGGAGCAGGCGCGGATCGCCCGCGAGCTGCACGACGTGGTCGCCCACCACATGTCGGTGATCTCGGTGCAGGCGGGCATGGCCGCGTACGTCTTCCGCACCTCCCCAGAGACCGCCCGCGGCGCGCTCGACACCATCTCCGACACCACCCGCGAGGCGCTCCAGGAGATGCGCCGCATGCTCAAGGTGCTCCGCGCCGGGCCGGGCGAACCGGAGGAGGGCTGGGCCTCGTACGATCCGATGCCCTCGGTGACCCGGCTGGGCGAGATGATCGAGCGGGTGCGGGCGGCCGGCCTCGCCGTCGAGCTGCGGATCGAGGGCGAACCGCGGCCCGTCGCCCCCGGTGTCGGCCTGTGCGCGTACCGGGTGGTGCAGGAGGCGCTGACCAACGTGCTCAAGCACGCCCCCCTCGCGCGGGCCCGGGTCCTGGTCGCCTACGAGCCGCACCACCTGACGGTGACCGTCACCGACGACGGCACCGGCACCGACGGCGGCACCGGCCCGGGCAGCGGTTCGGGAGCGCCACCGGGCCGATCCGATCCGGCCACAATCGTCGCGGGAACGGGCCACGGGTTGATCGGCATGCGGGAGCGCGCCAGGCTCTACGGCGGGACGGTGGACATCGGCCCGCTCGGCGAGGGCTTCGAGGTACGGCTCGTGCTCCCCACGTCCGCGCGGGGGACAGAGCGGCGAGGGGACGCATCGGGCGTATGACCAGGGTGCTCGTCGTCGACGACCAGTTCCTGATCCGGGCCGGCCTCGTCGCGCTGCTGCACGCCGCGCCCGGCGTCGAGGTGGTCGGGGAGGCGGGCGACGGCGAGGAGGCCGTGGAGCGCGCGGCGCGGACCGCGCCCGACGTGATCCTCATGGACATCCGGATGCCGGGGATCAGCGGGGTCGTCGCCACCGAGCGCATCCTGGCCGCCGCGACGGACCCGCCGCCGCGGATCCTCGTCCTCACCACCTTCGACCTCGACGAGTACGTCTACACCGCGCTGCGCGCCGGGGCCTCCGGGTTCCTGCTCAAGGACGCCGGCCCCGAACGGCTGATCGCCGCCGTCCACGCCGTCGCCGGAGGGGACACCCTCTTCGCCCCCAGCGTCACGCGGCGGCTGATCGAGGCCTACGCGCCGCCCCGCCCCGGTGCCCCGCCCGTCGGCGCGGACCGCGCCCCGCCCGCCGAACTGGCGGCGCTGACCGCGCGGGAACTGGAGGTGCTGCGGCTGATCGCCCGTGGCCTGTCGAACCCGGAGATCGCCGACCTGCTCTTCATCAGCGAGGCGACGGTCAAGACCCACCTCAACCGCACGATGTCCAAGCTCGACCTCGGCAGCCGCGCCCAAGCGGTCGTCCTCGCCTACGAGACCGGACTCGTCACCCCGCGGGGAGCATGAGGATTCTCCGGATTTCATGCATCGAGCGTATGTGCGTCGCTACCGTGGGTTGACCGACGGAGCCGGGGGGTGCGTGGTGGCACGCTGGGAGCCATTGCCCGAGACACTGGACGGTGGCGCGCGCCGTCTCGCCGTGCACCTGCGCCGGATGAAGGACCGCAGCGGATTGAGCGTCCCGGCGCTCGCCGCGCACACGGCGAGCAGCACCGGGGCCTGGGAGCAGTACCTCAACGGCGTGCGGATCCCGCCGCGTGACGCGGTCGAGGTGCTGGGCCAGCTCAGCGGCGCCGACTACGACCGGCTGATCGCTCTGTGGGAGCTCGCCGACCGCGGGGTCACCGACACCATGAAGGGCTTCCCGTACGCCGACCCGCTCGACCCGCTGGCCCCCGTCGAGGGGATGCCCCGGCACGCCCTGCGGCGACGGCGCAAGGCCCTGCTGACGGTCGCGGGCGGGCTGGTGCTGGGCGGGGTGTTCGCGCTGCTCGTGGCGAGCGGGGTGGCCACCGACGGGACGGGGCGGGCCGATGCGCCGCTGGCTGCCCGCCCCACGGCCAGCGTGCCGGCCGGTCCCGCGCCCTCCGCCACGGGCTCCGCCGGGTCCGCCGTCACCTCCTGGCCCGGGTCGGTCCCCCCGGCGCAGGCGACGGACGCGCGGGCCTCCCGTACCGCGGGCGCCATGTCCCCCGACGGCGGCACGCCCGCGGCGCAGGTGGCGGAGACCGGCGGGGTGTCCTCCGCCCCGGGCAAGGGCCCGCACACGCCGCCCGTCACGGGCGGGACGACGACGGCGGCACCCGGTGGCGGCGCCCCCACCACCCAGGCACCGCCGCCCGCGACGAGCGCCCCGGCGGCGGCGCCCTCCCCCTCCCCGAGCCGCAGCTCCGGCAAGGGGCTCTGCCTGGGCCTGATCATCCTGGGCATCTGCATCGGATGACGGGCGCAACCGGACGGGCCGCCCCAAGCATCTCCAACGGTAGCCTTCCGGGACAGAACGGCAACAGCAAGAGGGGGAACGGGAGATGGCCCGCTGGCGGCCACTGGCCGATGACCTGGACCCGCGGGTACGGGAGTTCACCGAGCAACTGCGGCGCCAGGTCGACCGCGGCGGCCTGAGCGTCGCGGCCCTCGCCGAGGCGACCGGCTACAGCAGGAGTTCGTGGGAGCGGTACCTCAACGGCCGGCTGCTGCCGCCCCGTTACGCCGTGGTCGCCCTCGCGGAGGCGACGGGGGCCGACCCGGCGCACTTCACCACGATGTGGGAGGTCACGGAGCGGGTCTGGAGCCGTGCCGAGGGCCGACACGACGTCACGATGGAGGCGCTCCGGATCGCCGAGGCCCGCGCCGCGCTCGGGGAGTTCGGCCCGGCCCCGGGTCCGGCTCCGGCCCCTTTCGCTTCTGCTCCCGCGTCCACTTCTGCTTCTGATGCTCCTTCTGGTTCTGCTTCTCCCTCCGCTTCCGCGGTACGGCGCCATCCGGTCGTGCTCTTCGTGGTGGGCGCCGTGGCCGTCGTGCTGGCGGTGGTCGGCGCCACCTTCCTGACCGGCGGCGAGGGAGGGGACGACCGCGCGCGGCCCGGCCCGTCCCCGACCGCCCGGGCGGCCGGACTGCCCGCGGGCGTGAAGTGCACCGGCCAGGACTGCACCGGCAAGGACCCGGAGGGCATGGGGTGCGGCGGCGGCAACGCCCGTACGGCCGCGGCGGCCTGGGTGGGCGGCGCGTACGTCGAGATGCGCTACAGCCGGGTCTGTGCGGCCGCCTGGGCCCGCATCTCCGCCGGGGCCACCGGCGACACGGTCAGCGTCACTGAGGCCGGCGGGGCCCGCCGCTCCCAGCGCAGTCGCATCGGCCAGGACCCCGCGGCGTACACGCCGATGCTCGCCGTCCGCACCCCCGGCGCCGCCCGCGCCTGCGCCACCCTCACCACCGGCCCCCACGGCTGCGCCACACCCCCGCCGGGCTGACGACCGCCGCCGGCCCCGCGGGCCGTGCGGCGTCCGGGCCGGCCCCGCTGCGCGGGGGCGGTGACCGGGGCCACACTGGGGGTGGCAGCCGCCACGACGGCACGGGTATAGCCTGGCGTGGGTCTCTTGACGCCGAGAGATCCCCGTTCCGGGGCAAGGGACGCTGCCGGGGCGGCAAGGGATCCAGCAGGAGAAGGCCAGGAGAAGGCAATGACTCGCACTCCCGTCAACGTCACCGTAACCGGAGCGGCCGGCCAGATCGGCTACGCGCTGCTCTTCCGCATCGCCTCCGGCCACCTGCTCGGCCCCGATGTCCCGGTGAAGCTGCGGCTGCTGGAGATCACCCCGGCGCTCAAGGCCGCCGAGGGCACCGCGATGGAGCTGGACGACTGCGCGTTCCCGCTGCTCCAGGGCATCGACATCTCCGACGACCCGAACGTCGCCTTCGACGGCACCAACGTGGGCCTGCTCGTCGGCGCCCGCCCCCGCACCGCCGGCATGGAGCGCGGGGACCTGCTGGAGGCCAACGGCGGCATCTTCGGCCCGCAGGGCAAGGCCATCAACGACCACGCCGCGGACGACATCCGCGTCCTCGTCGTCGGCAACCCGGCGAACACCAATGCGCTCATCGCGCAGTCCTCGGCCCCGGACGTCCCGGCCGACCGCTTCACCGCGATGACCCGCCTGGACCACAACCGCGCCATCTCGCAGCTGTCGAAGAGGACCGGCGTGCCGGTGAGCGAGATCCGCCGCCTCACCATCTGGGGCAACCACTCCGCCACGCAGTACCCGGACATCTTCCACGCCGAGGTCGCAGGCAAGAACGCCGCCGAGACCGTCAACGACGAGAAGTGGCTGGCCGAGGAATTCATCCCCACCGTCGCCAAGCGCGGTGCGGCGATCATCGCGGCCCGTGGCGCGTCCTCCGCCGCGTCGGCCGCCAACGCCGCGATCGACCACGTC
Organism: Streptomyces sp. PA03-5A; assembly: GCF_033792725.1. Classification (NCBI taxonomy): domain Bacteria; kingdom Bacillati; phylum Actinomycetota; class Actinomycetes; order Kitasatosporales; family Streptomycetaceae; genus Streptomyces; species Streptomyces sp. PA03-5A. The sequence goes on from NZ_JARAVL010000066.1 coordinate 23,676, forward strand.
TTCACCTGGACCAACGGCACCGCCGAGGGTGACTGGACCTCCGCCGGTGTCGTCTCCGACGGTTCCTACGGCGTGCCGGAGGGCCTCATCTCCTCCTTCCCGGTGACCGCGAAGGACGGCAGGTTCGAGATCGTCCAGGGCCTGGACATCAACGAGTTCTCCCGTGCGCGCATCGACGCCTCGGTCAAGGAGCTCGAGGAGGAGCGCGACGCGGTCCGCGGCCTCGGCCTCATCTGAGTCCGGGACGCCGAGTCCCACGAACGGCCCTCCGCCGCGCCCCGCACGGGCGCGGCGGAGGGCCGTTCCGTGTGCTCAGCCGGTGTGCGCGGCGAGCAGCGCGCACAGGACCTCCAGGCAGCCGGAGAAGGCGTGCTCGGGCGGTGCGCCGTAGCCGACGACGATCGCGTCGTCCTCCGTGCCGCCGAAGTCGGTGATGCTCTGCAGGCCGAGGCCGTGCTCGCGCGCCCGTGCGACCAGCGCGTCGGCCGAGGTGCCGGGCGGCAGCCGCAGTACGGCGTGGAGGCCGGCGGCGATGCCCGACACCCGCACGGCGGGGGCGCGGGCGGCGAGCGCGGTGACGAGGCGGTCGCGGCGGCGGCGGTAGTGCAGCCGCATCCGGCGCACGTGGCGGTCGTAGCCGCCGGAGACGATGAGTTCGGCGAGGGTCAGCTGGTCGAGCACGGGGGACTGGTGGTCGGCGAGGACCTTCTCGGCGAGTACGGGTTCCACGAGGGCGGGCGGCAGGGCGAGCCAGGCCAGCCGCAGCCCGGGGGCGAGGCTCTTGCTGGCGGTTCCGGCGTAGACGACGTGCTCGGGCGCGAGCCCCTGCAGGGCGCCGACCGGCTGCCGGTCGTAGCGGAACTCCCCGTCGTAGTCGTCCTCGACGACGAGGCCGCCGGTGGCGCGGGCCCAGGCCACCGCGGCCGTGCGCCGCGCGGGGGAGAGCGGGGCGCCGTACGGGAACTGGTGCGCGGGCGTGAGCAGCGCGGCGTCGACGCCGGCGTCGAGGAGGGAGACCTGCGCCCCGTCGTCGTCGACGGGCAGCGGGACGGTGGTGAGCCCCGCCCTCCGCACGATGCGCAGGGTGTGTGGGTAGCCGAGCGCCTCGACGGCGACGCTGCGGGCCCCCCGGGTTCGCAGGGCACGGCCGATCAGCCCGGCGGCCTGGACGAAGCCCGTGCACACCACCACGAGCTCCGCGGTGGTGCGCACGCCGCGCACCCGGCCCAGGTACGCCGCGAGGGCCTCGCGCAGTTCGGGGCGGCCGCGCGGGTCGGTGTAGCCGAGGGCCTCGTTGGGCGCGGCCGCCAGGGCGCGGCGCGCGGCGGCGGACCACGCGGCGCGGGGGAACGAGCCGAGGTCGGGCGAGCCGGGTCGCAGGTCGTACGGGACCTGTTCCCGGGGTTGCGGCGGTCCGGCCGGCTCCGGGGTGCCGGCGGGGTCCGCGGTGCCCTCCGTTTGCGGTGCGGTGGCGCGGGCGTGGCCGCCGCGGCGCGGGGCGGCCGCGCGCCAGCCGTCGCCGACGCGTGTGCCGGAGCCCTGGCGGGCGGTCAGCCAGCCCTCGGCCACCAGCTGCCCGTAGGCGTCGGCGACGGTGTTGCGGGCGACGCCCAGGTCCTTGGCGAGCGTCCGGGAGGACGGCAGCCGGGTGCCGGGGGAGAGCCTGCCGTCGCGCACGGCCTCACGCAGCGCGTCCTCGAGCCCGGCGCGCGCACCGGTGCCGCCGGCGAGGTCCAGATGGAGGTCGACCCCTGAAATGGCCCAATCGTTCACCCTCCAAGTGGACCACGGGCCGAGGCCACCTTGTCACTACGTTGGGTCGCATGACGATGATCACGACTTCCGCCGGCGCTCCGTCCGACCTCGGCCCGGACGACCTGGTGCCCGCCCACGCGCCGCGCATGGTGCTCGGCAAGGCCGCCCCCGACTTCTACAAGGCGATGATCGCGCTGGACGCGGCGGCGGCCAGCGGCCTGGACCCCGTGATCAAGGAACTGGTCAAGGCCCGTGCCTCGCAGCTCAACGGCTGTGCGTACTGCGTGGACCAGCACCTGAACGACGCCCGCAAGCTCGGGCTGACCGAGCAGAAGCTCAACGGCCTCACCGTGTGGTGGGAGACCCCGTTCTTCACCGTGCGTGAGCGTGCCGCGCTGGCGCTGAGCGAGGCGGTGACCCGGCTCGGGGAGCGTGGCGTCCCGGACGAGGTCTACGACGAGGCCGCCCGGGTCTTCGACGAGGAGGAACTGGCCCGGCTGATCGCCATGTGCGTCACCATCAACGCCTGGAACCGCATCGGCGTGACGACGCGGATGTCCCCGGCGGTCCGCCCCGACGGCGTCTGACCGCCGGGGCACACCCCTGGCCGGACCCGGACCCGGACCCGGTTCCCGGGGCTCAGGCCGACAGCACGGCCCGCAACTGGTCGAGACCCCAGTCCAGGTCCTCCTTGGAGATCACCAGCGGCGGCGCGAGCCGGATCGTGGAGCCGTGGGTGTCCTTGACCAGGACACCCCGCTCCAGGAGCCGTTCGGAGACCTGCCGGCCGGTGCCGTGCTCCGGGGCGATGTCCACGCCCGCCCACAGACCGCGGCCGCGGACCTTCGTGACGGCGCCGCTGCCGGTCAGCAGTGCCAGCTCGTGGTGAAGGTGGTCGCCGAGTTCGGTGGCCCGCTGCTGGTACTCGCCGGTGCGCAGCATCGCGAGGACCTCCAGGGCCACCGCGCAGGCCAGCGGGTTGCCGCCGAAGGTGGAGCCGTGCTCGCCGGGCCGGTAGACCCCGAGCACCTCCGCGGAGGACACGACCGCCGAGACGGGGACGACGCCACCGCCGAGCGCCTTGCCCAGCACGTACATGTCCGGGACGACGCCCTCGTGCTCCGACGCGAAGGTCCGGCCCGTCCGGCCCAGTCCCGACTGGATCTCGTCGGCGATGAAGAGGATCCCGCGCTCCTCGGTGAGCCGGCGCACGCCCGCCCAGTACCCGGCGGGCGGCACCAGGACCCCCGCCTCGCCCTGGATGGGCTCCATCAGCACGGCCACGGTGCGGTCGTCCAGCGCCGCCTCCAGCGCGGCCAGGTCGCCGTACGGGACGACCTCGAAGCCGGGGGTGTACGGGCCGAAGTCCGCGCGGGCCTCGGGGTCGGTGGAGAAGCTGATGATGGTGGTCGTCCGCCCGTGGAAGTTGTCCGCGGCGACGACGATCTTGGCCTGGCCGTCCGGTACGCCCTTGACCCGGTAGCCCCACTTGCGGGCCGTCTTCACCGCCGTCTCGACGGCCTCCGCACCGGTGTTCATCGGCAGCACCATCTCCATGCCGCACAGGTCGGCCAGCTCGGTGCAGAAGCGCGCGAAGCGGTCGTGGTGGAACGCCCGCGAGGTGAGCGTCACACGGTCGAGCTGGGCCTTGGCGGCCTCGATGAGACGGGCGTTGCGGTGCCCGAAGTTCAGCGCCGAGTAGCCGGCGAGCATGTCGAGGTAGCGGCGGCCCTCGACGTCCGTCACCCAGGCGCCTTCGGCGGAGGCGACGACGACCGGGAGGGGGTGGTAGTTGTGGGCGCTGTGCGCCTCGGTGGCGGCGATGTGCTCGGCGGCGGTCGACACGTGAATGCTCCGTTCGTGGTACGTCGGGAGTTGTGGCGCTGGGGCCCGGTGGGGCCCCTTTCTATCGTCGCTCGTCCCGGATGCGAAGAAACCTCGCGCCGGGCGGCTTCCCCACGGGCGTTGCTAGGCTGGCCACGGGTCGTGACTGGCGCGCTGGGATGGGATTGACCATCGGGGAGCGGCCCGTGAACTGTGTGCCGTGCGCCTGGGCCGTCCCGTATGCCGTGCCGTGCAGCAGGAGGTCTGACATGACGAGTGGTTCCACCGAATCCACCGCCTTCCGCAGTGCCCTTGAGGTGATCAGGGGCGTCGAGCCGCGCGTGGCCGATGCCATCGGCCAGGAGATCGAGGACCAGCGTGCCTCGCTCAAGCTCATCGCCAGTGAGAACTACGCCTCCCCGGCCGTGCTGCTGACCATGGGCAACTGGTTCAGCGACAAGTACGCCGAGGGCACGGTCGGCCGCCGCTTCTACGCCGGCTGCCGCAACGTCGACACCGTCGAGGCGCTCGCCGCCGAGCACGCGCGCGAGGTGTTCGGCGCCCAGCACGCCTACGCCCAGCCGCACTCCGGCATCGACGCCAACCTCGTCGCCTTCTGGGCCGTGCTCGCCGCCCGGGTCGAGGCGCCCGCGCTGGAGCGGGCCGGGGCCCGCCAGGTCAACGACCTGGGCGAGGAGGACTGGGCGCGGCTGCGCCACGAGCTCGGCGACCAGCGCATGCTCGGCATGTCCCTGGACGCGGGCGGACACCTCACGCACGGCTTCCGGCCCAACATCTCGGGAAAGATGTTCGACCAGCGCAGCTACGGCACCGACCCCGCCACGGGGCTGCTGGACTACGAGGCCCTGCGCAAGACCGCCCGCGAGTTCCGGCCGCTGATCATCGTGGCGGGCTATTCGGCCTACCCGCGGCTGGTGAACTTCCGGATCATGCGGGAGATCGCCGACGAGGTGGGCGCCACGCTGATGGTCGACATGGCGCACTTCGCGGGCCTGGTCGCCGGCAAGGTCCTCACCGGTGACTTCGACCCCGTGCCGCACGCGCAGATCGTCACCACCACCACGCACAAGTCGTTGCGCGGCCCGCGCGGGGGCATGGTGCTGTGCGACTCCTCGCTCGCCGAGCAGGTCGACCGCGGTTGCCCCATGGTGCTCGGCGGCCCGCTGCCGCACGTGATGGCCGCCAAGGCGGTGGCCCTGGCGGAGGCCCGCCGCCCCGAATTCCACAGCTACGCGCAGCGCATCGTGGACAACTCCCGGGCCCTGGCCGAGGGGCTGCTGCGGCGCGGTGCCACGCTGGTGACCGGCGGCACGGACAACCACCTCGTCCTGATCGACGTCGCGTCCTCCTACGGGATCACCGGCCGGCAGGCCGAGGCCGCACTGCTGGACTCGGGCATCGTCACCAACCGCAACTCCATCCCCCAGGACCCCAACGGGGCCTGGTACACCTCCGGCATCCGCATCGGCACCCCCGCGCTCACCACGCGCGGCCTCGGCACGGGGGAGATGGACGAGATCGCCGGGCTGATCGACCGGGTGCTCACGGCCACGACGGCGGGCGTCACCTCGGCCGGGAAGCCCTCCAAGGCGCAGCACGTGCTGGACGCGAAGGTCTCCGACGAGATCGCGCAGCGCGCGGCGGACCTGCTGGCCGGCTTCCCGCTCTACCCCGGGATCGACCTGAGCTGACCCGCCGCCCGCGCGGGGTGCGTGCCGGCGTGGCCCGCACCCCCGTCGCGTCAGGCGTCGACGAGCTCCTGGCGGGGCCCCTCCTCGGGTGTGTGCCGGGATATCCGGCGCAGGACGAGGAAGGTGCCGGCGCCACCGACGAGCAGGCCGACGCCGAGCCCGGGCAGGGACAGCCACCAGCCGTCCGGTCCGCCGCCGTCCCCGGCCGCCGTGGCCTGCGCGGCGGTGGCGGGGTCATCCGGCGCGGCCGCCGCGGTCTCCTGGACGGTCGTGGCGCCGTCCGGGCCGAGCGGGTAGTCCGGGGCGCTGACGCCGAGACCCTTGTCGGACCCCATGAGGCCAAGCCGGCCGAGCAGGCGGTCGAGCTCCTCCGGCTGAGCCGCCTTGCGCCACACACCCTGCTCCGGCAGACCCGTGTCGGTCACCGTGCGGGTGTGGACCCAGGCACCGCCGGGACCGTCCGGGTACACGTAGTCCACCTTCCAGACCGACACGTCGTGGATCAGCCACGTCACGGTGACCTGGCGGTGGTGGTCGTTCATCACGTCCGACAGCGAGTCCGGCGGGTCCTCCTTCGGGCCGTCCCCGATGGACTGGTCCAGTTCCTGGTAGTCGGGTGAACTGGCGTAGATGCCCGCGGCCTTGCCGCTGCCCGGAGCGACCAGCATCACGCTGGTCGGCCCGCCCGCGGCCGCCGGGCCCGAACCGCCGACCACGGCGGCGAGCGCCGTGACGGTGACTCCGGCCCAGCTGACGATCCTTCTGATCCGCATCCGGTCCCCCTCTCGCTCGTTCCTCCCCCTGTTACACCGCCCGGGCCCGCCAGGTTCCCGTCCGGGGAAGGGGACCGGGACGAGGCACGCGGAGGAGGCCCTAACGCGGCCGGGCGGACTTCGCGACGGTGACCGCGCGTGCCAGGTCCGGGACGCCCTCCAGGCGCAGCGTCGTCTGCCCGCGCTGCCAGACGAGGGTGGGTCCGGCCGTCCGGGGAGGCTCGCGGCGGGCACCGCCGTCGGGGTCGACGAGCCGGACGTAGTGGGGCTCGGCGAACCACACCCCGTAGTCGTTCCCGGGGCCCAGATCGACCCATTCGACCGCGTCGCCGACCGTCTTGAGGAAGACCACGTCGATCGTGGCCCGGAACTGGTCGAGCCGTACCGTGCGTCCGTCCACCCGCCAGCTCATCGACAGCACCCGCCCCCCGTCGACCACCGACACCCCGTCCGGCTCGCCCAGCTCGGCCGGCACGTACGCCCCGTCCAGCGGCGCGTCCCCCCGCACCGGTGGCGGGGCGCCCGTGCTCGGGCGGGCGGAGGGGTCCCGGTGCACGACGACGCCGCCGAAGCCGAACCAGTCCGCGACCGCGGCCCGCACCGGCGGGGTGAGCACGAGCACCACCAGCAGCCCGCACAGCGCCGCCGTCAGGGCACGCCAGCGCGCCGCGGCCCACGCGCGCGCCCGGGCGCCGCGGCTCAGCTCCAGCAGCAGCCGC
>NZ_JARAVL010000067.1:0-29594 GCF_033792725.1 Streptomyces sp. PA03-5A
CGAACGCCGCGCCGACCTCCACCAGGGCCTCCTGGAACTCGCCTGCAGCATCATCTGCCTCCGACGACTCCGACCTTCATTCTGAAACGATCAGTTAGCAGGGGAGAAGCGTGCGGTCTGAGGAACACGTGGGGTGGGAGCGGGACTTCCCGGTCCGGTATCTCCTGGTGCGGGAGGACATCGACGGTGAGGAGGAGGGCGTGCTGTGGGGGCGGTGCGCGGAGGTCGAGGGCCTGTTCATGGACGCGCCTCCGCTGCCGCGAGAGGTCCTGACGCTGCGCGGCTGCCCGCGCGAGAGCCTGCTGGTCCAGGCCGTGACGGACAGCGCCGAACCGGTGCGGCTGCTGGGGGACGGAATGCTCTCTATCGAGCCTGAGGATCCCTCGAACGGCGGGCCAGCCCGCTTCTGGGACCTGGAGGACACGGCTGTTCTGGCCCAGTGGCCCACGCCGGGCGATCCCGGGCGCGTGGACATCGTCGTGGGCACCGGCGTCAGAGAGGACGACTACTGCGGCAGCAAGCGGCTGCCCCCGAGCCCGCGGTTCGACCTGTGGTTCCCCTCGATCCGGGGGGACAGCCCATCGGGTGGTTGCCGTTCCATCGACGGCCTGCTCACCCCGCGCCCGCAGCGACCCACCCAGCCCGTGCACCTGGTCGGCTGCGAACCCGCCGCACCGCTTCTGGCCCTGCTGTGTAGTCCCCTTCCGCAGGAGGGCGGCCCGATCACGCTCTGGTGCCTCGATCGCCACGGCCGGACGATGACCGGGTACCACCTCGACCTGGACACCGTCGAGGCACGACCATCCGTCCTCGGCGGATCCCTGATCGACGTCACCATCACCGACCCCGGTGACGACCGCCCCACCCTGGCCGCCCGCGCAGTCTGGGAGATCTGGTCCGACGGTGTTCCCACGCGGCCCAACCAGTGGGCACAGTTCGACGCCGAGGGCCGGTCCGAGTGGCTGGACCTCACCCGCGTCGGCCCGTACGGGCCGCAGGGCCTCTCCGGCGGGACGTACCACCTGGACGGACAGCACGTCACCGACAGGACCGGCTTGCTTCTGGCACTCGGCGAAGCCCTGCTCGGCCCTGGCGCCAACTACGGCAGAGACCTGGACTCGGTGCAGGACTACCTGTGCGGCGGGCCCTCCGTCGTCCCCCCGTTCACCCTCGTCTGGCACAACGCCGACATCGCCCGCCACGCCCTCGCCGGACACATCCTGTACCACCTTGGCGGCCTGTCCTACTTCGAGGAGACCGTGAACCTCCTCCGCGAGTACGGCGTCACCGTCGTACTCCAGTAAGGGAAACGACGGGACAATCCCGGACCCCTTGAAGGCGGCACCTGACCAGGAGAAGGAACGAAGTGGGCAATGGCCTGGTCCGTCAGAGCCGGGTTGTCTCGCCTCCTGAGACCCGGCCGGCGCTACGGGCATCGCGGTACGCAGTACAGGAGGTATTGCGCGGGCCTTGCGGGGGGGGCCTATGGCGTTTGCGCCCACGCAGCCATAGCTCGGTGAGGCAGGCGGGGCGCTGTCGGCGTCCTGGGTTACGGTCGGGAGGTCCTGCTGGGACTGTCCGTTCCCGCCTGGCCTCTGAGCCCGGTCAGGCGGGAACGGGTGCGTGCTCCCTACGTTCCGGCACGGGAGCAGGCTCTTCCGGATGGAAGACCGACACCGTTGGTGCCTGGGTTCCATTGAGTCGGGTTCGCCGCGCGATTTCAAGGAAAACCGGGAACTTCCCGCCGGAAGTGCGGCTTTGCACCCCCTACGCGCGGGAGCGCGCCCGCGCGCCCGGTTCGGACCACGATGCCCCCGGCAATGTCATTGTTCCGTGATTCCTTGATCACGTTGTGTAGCAACTCGGCGTCCGGCAATGCTGGTTGCTCTCCTTAGGGCCGTGGCCGGCACCACCGCCCCAAGGTGCCCGTGAGCTTCCGGATGAGCCGCGGGACTGACAGACCGCACCCTGGAGTTTCCATGGCCCGGAAGCAGATAGTGATCGCCGCCACGACCGTGACGGTGTTCGCCTGGAGCATCGTGATAGTCGCGTTCGGCCAGACAGCCGCAGTCGCCACCATCGCCCCTGCCCTCGCCCTGACCGTGCAGCAGATCGTGCGCTCCACCCGCACACGGACCGATCCGGCATCGGGACACCGCGCAGCACCGTCCCGCGATAAGGAGGCCGGCGCGCCGTGACCAGCCCACTCGACCCCCAGTACCGCCGGACAGACCGGCCCCCGTACGGCCCGGGCGCAAGCTCGGGCCCATCGCAGCCAGCGTGGGCAGCGCACACCGCGCGTGGCTGGAGCCCATGCGCGACAACTACCTGCACAGCGGGCTGACCCTCAGCGAGCTCAGCGTCCGGGTCCGCTTCGCCAAGTCCAAACTCTCCGAGCTGCTGCGCGGCATGGGCCTGTACCCCAGGTGGGAGATCATCCACAGCTTGTCCGTCGAGCTGGGGCTCTCGCAATGGCCCCTGTACCAGCTGTGGCGCCAGGCCGCAGTCGAGGCCCACAAGAGCCGGGAATGGATCGAGCGGTCCGTGGAGAAGACCGCTGTGGCCACCACCCACACCGCGCCTCCCCTGGACCACCAAGCCTTCCGCGAACTGGTGGAGAACAACTACCGCCTCTACGCCCAGGCATTCCTGGACGGCGACCACCTCGAGGCCGCGGTATCCCGCACCTTCGACATCCTCTGGCTCCGCTGGAACGACGCACTCGGCAGCCCAGACCTGCGCCGATTCGCCTGGCAAGCCCTACGCGCCACCGTCATGTCCCGAACCCCGCACCTGGACGGCCGACCCTCATTCGGGGACGCCGCCTTCGACACGATCGCTCTGCAAACCCTGGCCGACACCGCCGACCGCCTGAACCAGATCGCGGAAAGCCTCGAACTGTTCTCAGCGATGAGCCGGATGCCCGATCACCAGCTCGACGTCATGGTCCTGCGCCACCTGTGTGGACTTCCCCCCGAGGACGCCTCCGCCCTCCTCGGCGTCCCGCTGGCCACAGTGCAGTCCGACGAGCGCCACGCAGTGCACTTCCTGGAGAGCGTCATCTGCCCGCCGTCCGACACCGAAGGAAACACCCCATGACGCGCATCGACGAGATCCTCTCCCGCGCCCTGCTCGCCCGCGACCGCACCGTCCCACGCGACATCGTCCCCCGCCCCGCACCGGCAGCCGGCCACGCCGAGGCACAGCCCGGCACAGACGCCCCGCTCAACCCGGCGGCACGAGACTTGCGCGCACTGTGCGAAACCCTCGTGACCCACACCCCCGCCAGCACGGTCGCCGACTTCATCACCGACCAGGTACCCGAACCACGCAGCGCACTGGTCTTGGCCTGTGTACTCCAACTGACCGACACCGACGACGGAGCACGCTTTTGGTGGCAGTACGCAGCCGGCGCCGGACAGGCCATCGCCGCCTACTGCCTCTACCTCCACCACCTGGCCCTCGGCGAGAGAACCACTGCCGACTGGTGGCACCGCCAGACCGACGACGTTCAGCCCCCACCCAACCCCCCGGCACGAAAGCCCAACCCAGCTCCACGGACCGCAGGCGCCTGGAATCCCGCACAGCACCAGATCGCCCACAGCCCCGCCACCACGATCATGGAACTCCTACGCGACCTCGCACACGCCACCTCGCGACCCCGGACAGCCGTCGTCACCGAACTCATGGCCTACGTCCCCACCGCAGTCGCGAGCGGTTACCTCCGCCAGCCTGAGACGGAACTACCCATGCCAGGTCCCGGATTCGCCCGGCGCATCCGCCTGCTCCTCGCTGAAGCAGGCAGCCGAATTGATCTTGAAACCGTCAGCGCAGAGCCACGTGAGAAAGCTGAGCCAGTCAACCAGCGCGCTGCCGAGACCGAGCAACCGCAGATCGAAGAAGCCGCGAAACGGTGACAGCTTGCGGACTGCCCCACACGCGGCAGCCACCGACGAACGGCGAGCCGTTGCACCTCGCGGTGGCCTGTAACTCGAGTAGGTCACCAGAGTGAAATCGCCTGTCAGCCTTCGCGCAGAGGAGTGATGAGCAGGTGCCGCGGTTGTGGGCGTACGGCTCGGATAGCTATCAAGATCAAATCAACGCGTATGGAGCGATCCACGCCCGATCATCATTGCGATATATAGAAGGGACCCCTGCATGACCCTGCTTCGCTCGGTTCTCTCATCCCTTGGCGGTGTCGCGCTCACTTCGGCCTTGCTGCTGACTTCCGTCCAACCTGCCGCCGCCACGACACCCACCGCATGCCGAGGGTCCTCGTGCACAGGAAAGAACCCACAGAGTCAGGGATGCGGATCCGGCGCCAAGGTCATTGACCGGATCACCCCGGCCGGAGGCGGACCCGAGGTCGAACTACGCAACTCGACCCGGTGTAGTGCCGCCTGGGCACGTATCCAGAAGGCGAACAGCAGTTGGCGGTTCAAGCTCCAGATCAGGGGCGGAGCGACCTACACGGCGAATGCCTCGCCCTCCTACGCCGCCTACACCCAGATGGTCGGATCGAGCAACGCCTACCGCGCCTGCGTCGAGATCTACGACGGCCAGGGAGGCAGCTGGTCTTGTACCGGCTGGCACTGAGGCAAAGAGCGCGCGGCGCCCGCTGTCCGGGCCGATCGACGACGCCGACCCGGCGTCCTACCGCTACCCAACCGACGGCCTCGTCGTCGTTGCAGGCCGTAGGCGATTGAGGGTTGGTGTGGTCTGGGCTGCACGCGCCGTCGGCGCTGTGTTCCGGACGCGGCGGGGCAGGTACCCGGCGGTCGTGGTCACATACATGTGGCCTAGTCTCATCGCTGGCCACATGGCCAGGGTATGGATGCCTTTCGGATTACCCTTCCGTGCCGGGCCAGGTCTCCCCGAGAAGTCGGGGAGACCTGGTGTCAAGAGGCCTCGCCGAGTGCGCGACGAGGCCCTTTCTATTTGCCGACCCGGCCTAAGACGCGCGGTCCTGACTCGCCTGAGCCGACGCCGCGGAAGGACCCGAATGAGACGCTGGGGGAGTGGCGTCCTGGGAACGTCGCGGCCACGGGAGCGCAGCACACAGGGCTGCTACACCGAGCATGTAGTTGCCCTGTTCTGCACTGATCATTCCGCCGAGGAGCAGGCCGGTTGACGTGCCGATCATCATGACGGGAAGTGCGATTCTGGCCAGGGCAGCTGCTCGTGCTCGCTTGATCGCTTTGGCTCGGGGTACTGTGCTCATAAGGCACCCTCCAGGGTTGTCCTTACGAGGCCTTGATCGTCGCCCGCCAAAGCTGCCGGTCAGGGCCTCGGTGCTGTCGAGTGCACGACCGGATTTCCGGAGGGTCGTGCATTGGTCGAAGATCGTTTTGAGGGCTTGCGAGATTCGAGGTTCCGCGAATCGGTCAGCTGAACCGATCATCTGCTGGGGTTGCGGCTGCCGCAGTCTTTGCCTCCTCCTCGGGCGCTGGTTCCTGACAGTACCTGGGCCACCGCCGGTTGAAACCCCTAGATCATTAACGGCGTGTAGGGCCGCTTCGAAGTCGAGGCTGTGGTTCGCGCGTGGGGCATGCCGCACATCTTTCGGTGCGTGTTCACCGGGCGGGGCCGGAGAGCTTGTCCCTACCTTCGCGGATGCGGTGCCGCTGCGAACGCTTGCCGCCAGTTAGCCATGTGGTCGGACAACTACCGCTGACGTCAGACAAGATGACATGATTCCTGTACGGAATTGGACGGTTCTGGACGGTGGGGGCAGGTACGGGGTGGGACGGGCCGGGCAACTTCATAAGCCGCAGATCGGTGGGGCGCATGGCGAGCTCAAGGCAGCGCTGCACAGGTTGCACCTGCATGCCGGGCGGCCGAGTCTGGCGGACATCGCTCGCCAGTTGAGCGGGGCTGGCATTTCAAGAAGCACCGTCCACGACGCGTTCAGCAGTCCACGGCTGCCGAAATGGCGAGTGATCGACGCACTTGTGGAGATCCTCTCGGCGCAGACACCTGGCGGCCGGCCGGAGGAAGATCAAGCCGTACTGCATGAGGTGTGGCTGCGGGCCGCCCAGGAGAGCGATGAGCAGCACGCCGCACCGATCCGGCGGGCGAGTGACGAAACTGAGGCCCTAGCCCACACGATGCAGCGACTTCTGCTGCCCGACCGACTGCCGAAGATCGCTGGAGTAGAGCTGGCGAGCCGTTATCTGCCGCGTACGGAGCTAGGCGGTGGGGGCGACTGGTTCGACGCAATTCCGCTACCCGAAGGGCAGGTCGCCTTGGTGGTCGGCGACGTTATGGGCTATTCCGTGCTCTCTGTTGCGCTCATGGCACAGATCCGCAGTGCGATGCGTGTCCTGGTTGAACTGGGACTGCAGCCGCACGAGGTACTGAACCGTCTTGATGCCCAGGCCCAACGTCTCAGCGACTACCAAATGGCCACCTGCCTGTGTGCCGTCTATGACCCTGATGCTCGGCGCCTGGACATCTCCAGCGCCGGACACCTGCCCCCTCTGTGGTTTTCCGACGGGGAGGCCATGTTGCTGGAAGTCCCCACAGGGATGCCGATTGGGGTTGGGACGGGAAACGATTGCGAGACCGCGAGCTACTCCGTTCCCCCGGAGACCACACTCCTGCTGTTCACTGACGGACTTGTCGAGTCGCGTCGCCAAGGCGTCGATGATGGACTCGGCAGACTCAGGATGCGGCTGGGTACAGCGATCGCCGAGTCTGCGGAGGGGCAAGTGTTCGATCTGGAGCCGTGGTGCGACCTGGCACTGCAGAACATGGCCAACGAGACACGCGAGGACGACGTGGCACTGTTGGCCGCCCGCCTCTCATAGAAGCCTTAGACCGTGTCCTATGTGATGAGGCGGACGAGCCGTTTGTAGCAGCAAAGGGCAGCGGCGAGGCCGAGGAAGGCCAGGTAGTTGCGAGGATCGCGTTCGTATCGGTGGTTGAGCCGGCGGTAGCCGGTAAGCCAGGACACGGTGCGTTCAATGACCCACCTTCGGCGGCCGAGTCGTTCGCTGGACCAGACCCGCGAACAGGGGGTGTGGGCGGGTCGGGCGCGAGGGCGGCGCGCTTACCGGCTCATCCCGTGGGCCGTCTCCGCTTGCGGCACCGAGCCGTCGGCGTCCAGCCCGTATCGCCGTATCCGCTCCGCTTCCGCGGGATGGCCTGCGTCCTCCCGCAGCCGCGCCAACTCCTGCACGGCCGAGTGATAGCCGCAGTTGGCGGCATCCAGGGCCAACCGTGAGGCCCCTTCCAGGTCCCCAGCTTCTACCCGCCGCCCGATCAGCCGACCCAGGACATCTGGTTCGCCCACGAGAACGGCGGCCCAGTCCAACTCCCGTGCATCTTGCTCGTATCCCGCCTCTTCCCGCAGCCGCGCCAAGTTCTGCAGCACCGAGGGGTGGCCTCCGGCGGAGGCTTCTCGAGCCAACCGTTCCGCATCTTCCCGCTCACCGGCCTTCTCCCGCAGCACGGACAGCTCGTACAGGGCCCAGGTATCCCCGGCGGAAGCGGCTGCCCGGGCCAGTTGCTCGGCCTTGCGCCGGTCCCCGGCGTTCTCACGCAACAACGCCAGCTCGTACAGCGCCGAGGCATCCCCGCCGGCACCGGCCTCCCTGGCCAGCCGCTCCGCAGCCGCCTGGTCTCTGGCTTCCTCCCGCGCCATCGCCAGGTCGTACAAGGCCGGGGTGTACCCGGCGTCGGCAGCTTCCTGCAGCAGCGACTGCGCTTCAGCCATGTCCCCGCGTTCCTGCAGATGTTCCATCAGGTCGTAGACGGCGTCGGTGCGCCCTGCTTCCGCAGCCTCCCGAAGCAACGCCTCTGCCGCGTCCCGGTCTCCAGCCTTTTCCCGAAACCCTGCCAGCTTGTGCAGAGCCCACGCGCCTCCGGCATCGCCAGCCTCCCGAAACAGGACCTCTGCCCCTGCCGGATCCCCGAGTACCCACCGAAGGTGTGCCAACTCGCGCAGTATCCCGGTGTCTCCGTCGGCCTCCCGGGCAAGCTTCGTCGCCTCGTCACGGGCTCCAGCGCGCTCCAGCCGCTCCATCAGAGCGTAGCGAGATGCAACGTCTCCCCTTGCGGATGCTTGCCGTAGCACCGCCTCTGCGCGGTCCGGTTTCCCGGCCGCGTCCTGAAGGTTTGCCATCTCCCGCCAGGCCCAGCAGACGCCGGCGTCGGCAGCCTGCTCGAAAAGCACCATCGCATGCGCTACGTCTCCCTCTCGTTTCCGCAGTATCGCCAGCCGTGCCACGGCGGTGGCCTCGCTGTCCTTGGCGGCCTGCTGGTATAGGGAGGCGGCGATGCGGTAACGACCGCGCTGCTCCGCGGCAGCACCGAGTCTGGTCATATCGGCGGCTGCCGCGTGCTGCTGGACGGCCATCCAGAACGTCGCAGGCGGGAACATGCCGCGGCGGGTGGTACGGGCGTGGTGATCGAGGTAGTCGGCGAGCCGGTACAGGCCCGGGAGCGAGCCCATACCCGTGGGATGGGCCACCGGCTCTAAGACGGCCGCCACTCCCAGCACCTTCTGCCGCGCGTAGCCGAGGGCGCCGGCAAACCACGTGCCGGGATCTGCGGCAGCCCGTTGCCGCTCGGTCAGGTACCCGGGCACGGCAGCTTCCAGGAACGCCTCGCTGAGAGGCGACGTATGGCCGAGACGGCGAGCGTCCATAGCGACCTGGATGAGCGCGTGGCTTGCACCCCTGGCTCCGTAGAAGCGCTCGAGGAGGACGGGTACTCCGGCCAGGTACTGGGTGATCTGCTGGCCCTCGGCGCGTTCGGCGGCCTCTTTGAGCCGCGGATCATCCCCGGCTTGGCCGTCCAAGGCGGCGAGCTCGACCGGGGAGAACTCGTCCGGCACGTCGATCTTGTGCCCGGTCAGCAGTTTCCGGGCGTGCGCATGCGAGTCGTGGCGCGAGGTCAGGGTGTCCCAGTGTTCCGACCAGAGGGTGGCCACCACCAGAACCGGGCCCCGCTCCACGTTGCTGAGCAGAGCCCGGACCCCCGCCGCGACCTGCTCACCGAGCCCTTCAGGGGCCAGGTATAGCTGGGCCTCGTTTAGCCAGACCACGGTGCGTGGCGCGACATTGTCGAGCTCGGCGAGTGCGACTTTGAGGCGGCTGGAATCTGGATGCCACAGCCGCCACTTGTCCGGCAGCCTTTTGACCGCCTCCCAGGCGGAGCGGGTCTTGCCCGTGGAGGGCCCGCCGACCAGGACCGTCATGCCGCTGTGCCCGGCGGCAGCGGCGTCGACCGCCTCGCGCAGCGGCGCGTCGTATTCGCGGGGTACGTAGGCGGGCAGGGCACCGAGCTGGTCGCGAGCGGTGCCGACATCGAGGGCGTGGTGGACCTCGAGGTCGTCCACGACCTGCTGGTCACCAAACTCACGGATTGGCTGCCTGCGGGGACGGCCATGTGGACATCGACGCACAACTGCCCGATCCGTGCAGCCTGAGCGTTCTCGTTCCAGGCGGCGCCGCGGGCCAGCACCATGGCGACTGCGACTGCGTCCGCCTGCTTAGGCGGCAAGGACGGGCCGCTGATGCACCGGTGCACGGTGTCGCGGCTCGGCGACCCCGGCAGCTCGTTGTCGTCTGCGATGGCCTTGGTGATCTCGTCCAGGCTGGGAGCTCCCGCGGCGAGGTACGCCTCGTAGAGCAGGTCCTTGAGCTCCCGCAGGGCGGGCGGCCAGCCGACCTGTGCCCGGGCCAGCGTCCGCGGCCGCCGGGTGGGGCCGTCCCCCTTGTCGCGACTCATCGCACCATCATCCCCGGCCGCAGCCCGGGGTGGGGCCTGAACTGCGGTGATTGCAGGGCGAGCACGGCGGTCGTCGCGACTGGGAGTTGATCTTCACGCAGGGCGAATGGTGGAACTCAAGCCGGCCGGCTGCCCACCCGCTGACCTGACCTGTGGAGGTCATCATGTCCCGCAAGCGCAAGCGCCAGAATCGTCGTGACGGCGAGGATCTGCGCAATGCCGCCGTGGGCGGCGCAGTGTCCGGCTTCTTTCGCTCCGTGATCGACTGGGTACTCGACCAGCTTTCCTGGTGACCCAGCTTCCCACGGCAGCCCCCGCATGGCGCTACCCCGCCCACTGGGCGGGGTAGCGCCATGCCTGCGTGCCGGTCGCAGCCCGGCGCCCGGCACGCGCGGACGAACCGGGCAACCCGGCTTGTCGGCGCACGGTGCCAGGCTGACGGCATGGACGAGCTGATGCCGCGCCGCGTCTACGGCACCGACGCCGACGACCCGCACCCGGGACCGCGCCCCGGGCACGTCTACCGCGAACTGTGCGGCGGCCCGCTGGACGGGCTGCTCCTGGACGTCACCGGTTGGACGGAGACCGAACGCGCCACCGGAGCTCCGCTGCGCACCGGCATCGGTAGCTTCGGGCCCGGCGGGCGCAGCGTGTACGGGCCGCGCCCGACAGATCCGGCCCGCTGGGACTGGCAGGGCGACGCCCGCTGACCGGGCGGAGACACCAGGCGTGGCACCCTGCTGGGCATGCACAGCGATCCGAGCGCCACTCCGCCGGCCGTGGCCGGCCCGGGTGACTACCTGCACGGTCTCGCCGCCTACCGGGCGGCGCGCCGGACGTTGCTGGCGACGCTCGGCGTGGAGCAGTCGAACCGGGATCCTTTGTCGGAGTTCGCGGAGCGTTTCGTGGCCGCTTTGTGGGGTGGACGGCTCGCGGCATCCCGCGTCCAGCGGCACTACGATATCGAGACCCCGAACGGGGAGAAGATCCAGGTCAAGTACCTCGCCAACGCCTCCGTGTCGTGGGTGAACGAGCACCCGGTGCACCGCTTCCCGGGGGTCGACTGGTACGTCCTGGTGCTGTTCGAGGCCTTCGAGGTGGTCGGAGTGGTCGGCTTCCCGCCCGATCTCACGGAGATCTGCGCGGCTTTGGGCAAACAGCATCCTCACCAGGAGCGCCATCTGCAGTTCACCCGCCGCAACTGGCTGACCATCCGGGACCACGCCGAGGCCTACCGGGCGCTCAATGTGCGCATCTGGCTGCCCCCTTTCACCTGAGTGGCCAGGTCGCCGAGCCGCCGGCGGCCCTTCACCGCCTCGGGGTGTACCAGGGGATCAGGCGCAGCAGGAGGTCGAGGGTGCGGGCGGCGGCCCGGCGGGTGTCCGGGTTACGGGCGAAGGCCGCCCCGAGCGCCACGGCGGCCAGCACGACCAGATAGCCCAGGACCGCCGCGCCGACGGCGATCGCCGCGGTCCGCCCGGCGGGCAGGGCGGCCAGCCCGGTCAGTCCGGCCACTGGCAGCGCTGCCAGTGTGCGGCGCCGCGGCCGCTGTGAGCCCTCGCTTGCCATGAGGTGCTCCTGTCCCTTGTTGCCCCGGTGGCCGGATGCCTGCCGGGGGCTACTGATCCCCAGTCAGCCAGAGCCGCAATTTTTCAATCCGTGTCACTTCGCGGGGTTCTAAAATCCGGGGTATGGCACGCAGCGGACCCAGCCCGGCCGACCAGGAGCTGATCGCGGCGCTCGCGGAGCAGGGCCTGCAGGTCTCCTTGACGCAGCTCGAGCGGTGGCGCCTCGCAGGCCTGCTGCCCCGCCATGAACGCCACTATCTCGGCCGGGGCCGGGGCTCGGTGTCGGTCCTGGCCCCGGCCACCGTGCAGATCGCCGCTGTCCTGGCCCGGCACGCCCGTCAAGGCCGGGACCTGCGCTGGGCGGTGCTGGACTGGTTCGCCGAAGCCGGCCGCGCCCCGGCCACGCCCGAGCCGCCGGATCACGCGGTGTGTGCCGCAGTGGTGTGGGCCGTCGAAAACAGCCCGATCCAGCGCCTGCTTCAGCAAGCCCGCGCAGCACACACCGACCAGCTGCAGGACGCCTTCTACGCCGCGGCCGAGGCCATCGTGCCCGCCGGGACGCCCGGCGTCGACGTGGTGGCCATGCGGGCCAGTTTGCTGGGCGGAGGCGACGTCCCGCCCGAAGCCCTGGAGCGTGGGGAAGGGCACGGCCTGGCGCATCTGATCGCCGTCCTGGGCATGGGCTACCGGGAAGTGGGCGCCGACGCCCTCGCGCTGGCGATGGCCTCCACCGGCGCGTATCCGCAGATGTCCGCCGAGGACTGGGCGCAGATCATCACCGACCTGGAACTCACCGGCGCCCTGAACGACCCGCTCGCCGAGGCCGCCGGCACCGACCCGCTCTCCACCGGCCGCAACGCCACCGCCGACGAGCTGCGAGCCGCACGCGCCGTGTACTACCTCCTGGGCTACGTCGGGTCGCACCTGGTGATGCACGCCCTGCTGATGCCCGACACCCCGGCACAAGCGGCGCTGCGCGCCACGGTGGAGCGGATGGGGATGACGTCGATGCTGATGGTGTTGGCCACAGGGCACCGCAATCCGCGCACCTTCGCCGATCACCTCGTCGCCTGTCTCCAGCCGGACCTCGTCCGCATGCACGACGAGCTGCTCGAACAGGTCACCGGCGGGCCGTCCTTGATGGACCGAAGCGGGGGACAAGCACCGCATGACCCCGAGCAGTTCATGAAGGACTGGATCGCCACCCTCACCGCTCTGGCATGAAGGTGTGACGCGCTGCCCCAGAGGCGCCGGAGCATCGTCGGCGGCGGTCGGGGACGGATGCAAGGTGCGGTCCGGGTGCCGGGGGCGTGGAGCAGGCAGGTGGCTCGGTGGTGGCGTGCAAGAGCCCCTCCCACGGGGCCGGCGGGGTGCCGGGGCCGTCGGGAGGGGCCGGTTCGGTGCCTGGTGTGAAGCTCGTCGGGTCGACCGCCGCGCGGATCGGTTCCGCCCGCGCAGTCCCGTGCAGCGTGTTCTTCGTGTAAAGATCTGGCTCGTACAGCGTGAATGCCGGTGGGGCAGGGGGCGGCGCATGGGGGACAAAGAGGATCTGTTCGAGGCTTCGGCGTCCGTGGTGGGCTATATCTACCAGCTCAGGAAGGCGCTGTACGCGTGCATCGAACGCCATGGGCGAGGACTCGACTGGTGCATTGCGATTGAGGCTGGCGACGACATCGAAGAGATCACCGACCGTGGCAGGGTCCTGTCCCAGCTCAAGCATCGAGCGGCGGGCGTCAGCCTGACCGACTCCAGCACGGATTTGTGGAAGACACTGCGGATCTGGGCGCACGCCATCACTCACGAGCGTGTCGATCTGGACGGGACGGACCTGCTGCTGCTGACCACAGCCGATCTACCGGCAGGCTCCGTGGGTTTTCTCCTGCAGCCTGTGGTCAGCGGCGTTCGGGACGAAGAACGCGCCCTTGAAGCACTGGTGGCTGCCAGACAGGCTTCGGTCAGCAGGGAGAACGGGAAGGCGTACGAAGCCTTCGACAAGCTCTCGGAGGCCGAGCGTCGCAGCATGGTCGCCCGGATCCAGGTCGTCGGTCACGCGCCGGACATCGACGCCATGGAAGCCCTGCTGCTGGAAAAGGTCGTGCCTGCCGTGGGCCATCAGTACGCCGAGTCGTTTCTCGAGCGGCTGGAGGGCTGGTTCTACCGTCGTACCATCCGGCAGTTGCGCACGGACGAGATGGACGCGATCACAGGCGAGGAGTTCGACCAGATCTTCACAGACCTGCGCGACCAGTTCCGTCCGGGAAACCTGCCGATTGACGACGACATCGCCCTGCTTGAGCCCGATCCGTCCGACCACGTGGACATGGTCTTTGTCCGCCAGTTGGGCTTGATCAACGCTGGTGGCGCGCAGCTGAGGATCGCGGTGCGCGACTACATCCGCGCTTTCACCCAGCGTTCACGGTGGTCGGACGAGAACCTGCTGCTTCCAGGTGAGATCAGCCGGTACGAGCGCCGACTCATCGAAGAGTGGCAGGACATGTTCGCCGAGATGGAAGACAACCTCGGAGCCGAAGCGACGGAAGCCGAGAAGGTGGCGGCGGCCAAGGAGGTGTACCGGTGGGCAAGCCGGGAGGCGCGCCGCTGTATCCGCCCTGATTGCGATGAGCCGTTCGTCGCCAAGGGCTCCTTCCACCTTCTTGCTGACGACCTGCGTATCGGCTGGCACATCGACTTCCTCGCCCGACTCATGGCCGTCCTGGAGCCGGCGGAAGCGACGTCGGCATGACGGGATTCGCCGACTTCAGCCGCGAAGAGCGCGCCCTGTACAACCCGGCGTTCACCGCGCTCGTCACCAGCCGGGCCGTCCAAGGCCATCAAGCCCACTACGACCAGCCGTGTCCCGTCGCTGTTGCTGTACTCGCCGCCGTCATGGCACTGCAGCCGTCGGTCCGTCAGGCTTTGCCACGGACGACCAGCAACGGTCTGACGCGGTGGCTGGAGGAGAACAAGCACGTCAAGACGACGATGTCGCAGAATGCCACCGCCCTGGCGGCGGTGGTGCGGCCCGGGCTCCTGCTTGCATTGCAGACCCAGATGCTGAGCTGTGGTGCCGACGGGCAACTGCGCCTCTTGCCGGGCGCCCTCAAGAAGGCGATCACCGGCCGTACCGAAGAGCTCGCGGCCATCCAGAAGGCCTCGCACATGCTGGGGCGCTGGCTTCCCAGCACGGGCAGCGTGAGCACCGTTATGACACTGCTAGGAGTGCGGCCGTGACCTTCCAGATCAGCGCCATTTCGATCTACAACGACGACGGCGAGATCCGCACCGTCCCCTTCAAGACCGGCAAGCTCAACATCATCACCGGCGACTCGCGGCGCGGCAAGAGTGCCCTGCTCAACATCGTCGACTACTGCCTGGCCAGCGATGACTACGTCATCAAGGGCGCCGCGCTGCGAAATTTCGTTCGGGTCTTCGCCGTCACCCTGGTGAAGGGCCAGCAGCAGTTGTTCGTCGCCCGACCCGCTCCCACGGGCAAGGCCGCTACTGCGACCACCCTATGCATCACCACGCAAGCTCTCAGCGCCCCACCGCTCCCACGCGCACAGATCACCTTCTCCACGCCCCTCGACGTAGCCAAGGACCGCCTCTCGGAGTTCGCCGGCATCGACCGCACGATGAGCATCCCGGTCGTGCGCAGCAGCAGCCCCATCCCACCCTCGATCCGCCACGCCCTCTTCTTCTGCCTGCAGAAGCAGAACGAGATCGCCAACCCGGATCTGCTTTTCCACTCCCAGGGCCAGGACTTCCGGCCCGCCACCATCCGCGCGATGATCCCGTACTTCCTCGGCGCCATGGACCCTGAACAGGCACTGCGTGAGCACCGCCTGCGTCTGCTGCGCCAGGAACTTGCCGCCGTGGACACGGCCCTGGCCGCAGCCCGCAGTCTTTCGGCTGCGTCCGGCCAAGTTCTGGCCCTCCTCACCGAAGCCGTCGAAGCAGGACTTGTGGAACCCATGCCGCGCGAGGGGATGACCGCGGACGATGCGGTCGGATACCTGCGCCGCGCGGTAGCGAGGGCATCACCGCTGCACACCCCCGAGGCCGGGGACGATCCGGTTGCGGCCCTCCTGGACGACCGCCGTGGGCTCCGCGCACAGCACGCGCGTACCAGGACACGGATCGCCAACCTTAAGCGGGCTGTCCGGGAGAACAACGACTTCCTCGGCCAGGCCACCGAGCAGCACGCCCGCCTGGCCACCCTCGGCTTGCTCACCCGCGGTGCCACCGGCCACACCTCCCACTGCCCGGTGTGCGACAACCCGACCCCGCAGACTTCGGAAGTCGCCGATGTCATCGCCCGCGACCTCACCCGCCTCAACGCGGAGATGACGGTCATCGGCAACGACACTCCCGAGATCAACGCCCTGATCGCCGCCGAAGAGGACACGCTGCAGGAACTCCGTGCCGCGCTCGCGCGCAACCAGGAGCAACTGGATGTCCTCACGGCCGGCCAGCGTGCTGCCCAAGACCAGCCGGATGCCTACCGGCGGGCCGTGCTCGTCCAAGGCCGCATCAGTCTCTTTCTGGAGACTGCAGCACGCCACACGCAGACCCCCCACGTCGACGACCGACGCGAAGAGATCGCCACCAAGATTGCAGAGCTTGAGGAGGAGCTTGGCACCGGTACCCGTGACGACCGGCTGAACAGCTTCATTTCGCTGATCAGCCAGAAGATCAAGGGCAAGGCCGTAGACCTCGACCTGGAACACCACGAGTCGCCGATCCGGCTCGACCCACGGGCACTCACGGTCGTTGCCGACACCCCCCGTGGACCGGTACGCCTGTCGGACATGGGAGGAGGCGAGAACTGGCTCGGGTATCACGTTGCCGCCCTGCTCAGCCTGCAGGAATGGTTCTGCGAGCAGGACAACCCGGTACCGCGCCTTCTCATACTCGACCAGCCCTCCCAGGTTTACTTCCCGGAGGACGCACCCGATGGCAGCGCGCTGGCCGGACCTGACCGCATAGCCCTGCTGAACCTCTACAGAACGATCCAGCAGACCATCGACGCCTGCGACGGAGCTCTGCAGATCATCGTGATGGAGCACGCAGACCTGGACGAGGAGCCGTTCCGCAGCGCGGTCGAAGACCGGTGGAGGCGAAGCAACGGCAAGGCACTGGTCCCTCACACCTGGATCACCGAAGAGATCGGTGACCGCTAGCGACGCGGGCCGTGATCGAAGGCCAGGTATGTATGGCGTTACCGATCCGACTTGCGGGCTGTGATGAGGACGAGGGGTAGCAGGACGATCATGCTGGCCCAATATCCAAGGGTGATGACGATCGGCTCGCCAAAGAAGAGCATGAGGACGCCGCCGATGATGCTTCCCTCGGTCTGAATGCCCAGAATGGGCATCGTTCCGCCGATGAAGGCGATCACGGTGCACCACAGTCCCCAGATACCAGTGGCTGTGGCAGCAAGGACGGTGAGCAGTTGGATCCAGGCAGGCGGCTCTTCGCGATTCATCAATGCTCCTGACAGCCGGATTGGGCTAGATGCGCGGCCAGTGTGGCAATTCTGTGTAGGTGACACCCCAGTTGTGATGATCTCGTGATCAACGTCCGTCCGCGCGCAGCGCGCCAGCCATCGGCAGGCTCCCGTCACCGCGGGGCAATCTCACCCGACGCCGGCCGGGAGCCCGTGAGCCACAGTCTCCGAGCCGCGATGACCAGCACGCCTCGCCACCGGCGGATTCCACCCGCCACCGCACACCGGTAGCCCCGACCGCAAGCACCCCAAGGGCACAGCCCCCGGCGCGCGGCGGGTGGACACACGCAACGCCCGACGCCGACCCCTCCGATGGACCAGGGGAGTACACCACAAGCGCACGTCCGGGCACGCGAGGCAGAGGTACGAAAGGGACTGCGCAACGGTGCAGTCTGGGGCCATCATCGGGGTCATGAAGATCGGGGGCCGCCGGCACAGGCGGGTGTGGCTGGCAGTGGGCTGGATCGGCGGGGCCGCGGTGACGGTGAGCGTGCTCTACGCCGTGGTGCAGCTGTCCCGGGGCGGACTTCAGCCGCAGGACACTGCCGGTCTGCTGGGCCTGCCGCTTGGCGCCGCCGCCCTCTTGGTCTCCGTCTTGGCGCTGCGTAAGCCGCCGGAGGGAAACGCCGCCGACCTGGTCCGCACTTGGGCCGCCACCGGTGAGGGCCTGCCCAGAGGCAGGTCCTCACCGAGCACATCGGCAAGCGGTGTTCAGGGGAGGCAGACGGGGCACTCTGCCCGCGACCAGTCCGCTGTTATCACCCCTTCTCGCCCGGCCGCGCGGCGAGCCGGCGCACGGCTCGCCTGATCGAGCCCAGCTCCTTCAGCACCTGGTCCATCGCGGAGTCCATCAGCATGACCGGATCGTCCGCGGACCAGAAGCGCACGACCTCTCCCACGTGATGCTCCCAGAACTCGTCCTCCTCGGCATGTTCGAAGCCGAGCTGTGACGCCAGGTCGGCAAAGCCGGACCCGGGCCGGCCAGTTGCCTTGCGAATGACGAGTGCAGACAGCAGCGGGCGACCATGCTGGTGCTCGTACACGCTGATGTGGCCGAGCTTCGGGTAGAGCCCGCGCATCTGGCCCTGCGACGTATAGGGGTCCAAGCCGTGCGGGTCAACGCGCTGTGCGAATTCCTTGTAGTCGATGCAGGCGGAAAGCGGGTCGACCGGATCGCCGGCCTTCGCAAGGGAGCGCAGAAGGCGGTGCATGTCGCGTTCGATGGGTGTGAGCGTGAGCACGCGAACTCCTCATAAGGAGAGGACCCGTAGGTCCGGATGTCCGTGGACGTAGCGCCCGTAGGCGTACCCCGACGGTAACTCAACTGAGTCCGGCCCAGCTAGGCCCCTGCCACTGGACGTGCTGGCGTGTGCCCGCTCGACCAACGGCTACCGGTTTCATACCCTCGGCGCGAGCCGGGCTGTGTTCTGCCGGCGGCGTTGTCACATCGGGCCGCTACGGTTCGGCTATGGCCGCGCACACCTCGTCTCCGAACGGACTCGTCCCCGTACACATCGCTGTCCACGACCCCGCCCCGATGGAGGAGCCCGGTCCACAGACCAACGACTACGTACGCGACCGCTTCGCGGCCTCGGCCAAGTACGCGGGCATCTCCTGGACCGAGCATGGGGCCGAGCCGCGCTGGCTCGACATGGACACCAGCACTTGCGCCGCCGCCATCAACCCGAGCCGCTTCTCCGGGGACGGCGCCGACGAATACGAAAGGTTCCTGTCCGGAACGGCCTCGCGCGGCGAGCCCGCGCTCATCATCGCGACGATGGGCACGGCGGACGATGACGAGGACCGCGTGCGGTCGGTCTTCGGCCGGCCCGGTGGACGCGTGGATTTCCGCCACTTCAACGGCGCAATCGTCGGCAAGCGGCTGCTCGCGGGGGCGGAAGTCTCCCTGGCTCCCGGTCTGGACGCGGCCGACCGCGACCTTGGACTAAGACTGCTCAACCGCCCGGCCAGCGCCCCCTGGTGGGCGATGACCGTGCAGGCGAGCGCCTCGGAGGGCGCGCGCGGAACGGCGGTTCGCGAGCCCGAGGGCGAGCTGGTGCCGATTCTCGTCGACAGCCTGGGCGAGCCCGTCGTCGCGCGCTGGACGTCCGGCGACGGCCAGCAGATCTGGTACGTGATCCCTGACGGGGTCGACTGGAACCAGGTGGTCGACTGGCTCGTCCAGCGCGCCCTTCCCGAACACGTACCGGCCGCACTGCGCCGCATCCGCTCACGCAACCACGTCGATCCGGCCCTGGAAACCCCCGCGGAGACGCAAGCACGCAGCTACCTTGAAGAGCTGGAGCGCTGCTACCTGGAGGACAAGGCCCGCCTAGAAGACGAGCTTGAGCGGGCGCGGCAGGAGGCCGAACCCATGCGCAACGGCCTGCTGTACGGCAGCGGCAGCGAGCTGGAAGACGCGGTGGCCGTGGTATTGCGTGCCGCCGGCTTCGCCACCACCGATCTGGACGAGGAACTGGGCGACACCCTGTCGGCGGACCTGCTCGCCGTGCTGAATGGGTCCACCTGCCTGGTCGAGGTGAAGGCCGCCGCGGGGGCAGCGGGGGAGAAACTGATCTCGCAGCTTCAACGCCATCTGGACAAATGGCCGCAACTGCGGCCTGGCCAGCCTGTCACCTGCGCTGCCTTGATCGTCAACCACCAGCATCGCCTCGACCCCGCCGAGCGCCCTGCCGAGGTGTATCAACGCAGGGTCATCGACGCGCTCCCGTTTCCCGTGATCGCCTCCGGCGACCTCTTCCGGTGGTGGCGCACGCAGGACTGGCCGGCCGTGCAGGCCGCTGTGCTCGGCCAGGCCCGCCCAGAAGGAAACCAGGACGAACCCCCTGCCGCAGGGCGCGAGACCCCGGCGGTCGGCCGCAGGCGGTGGCGTCCCTGGAGCAAAGGCGGCCCCGCGTAGCGACCGCGGTCGCCATCTCGCCAGCGGCGCGTACGCAGTCGATTCAAGAGGGGCAGGCGGCTGCTGGTGCGGTATCGCAGCATCGTGTACGCACACCCCCGGTCTCTCAGCGGCTGGATCAGCCGCCCAGCTGATTGTGGTCTCGCGCCGGTCGTCCTCGCCGAGGAGGACCCCTCGCTCCGTGCGGGCCCGGCACCGCCACACGCCCTGACCGCCCCGCCCCGCCGTCCGAGCCCCGGACACCCCCGGCGACACCCCCCGGCGACGCCCCCGGCCCGGCAGATGGCGGGAGAGCGGACGCAGCGCTGCTGGGCTCGGATCCGTCCGTGCGGGCGCTGGGACGCCTGCTCGAGTACGCCGCACACCAGGCCCGCACGCAAGGAGAGATGCCCGTCGACGTCCTTGAGGTAGATTTCCTGCAACCTGGCACGCCGTACCGTCGTCGGCCCCGTCCTGGTTGGTCGTCGGCCACTGGGCCGTGCACCCCCGCCAGGGCGCGCGGCTGCGATGCCACTGGTCACGCCGGACCACTCCAGGCCCGCCGGTCAACCGGTTGAAGTGGAGCGGCGTGCGTCCTTACTGGTCAATGCTTTCGTCGACTTCGTCGAAGACGCTTTGCAGGGCTTCGACAGCACGGTGGTGTCCGGCTGCCGACAGCTCGCTGGCCACTCCCTCGACGATGAGTGCATCGCCGGCGTCGATCACTGTGCGCGCGAGAGCCGTTCCGAGGGCGACCGTGTCCGGCTGCTGCAGTCGATGCAACAGCAACTGCCGAAGCGGCTCCACAGTACGGCCGCGGTCCCGGGCGGTGAAAGCGAGTGCGTCGGCCTTGGCGTGCTCCCCCTGCTCGTCGGCCCGCATCATGGGGCCGGTAGTCTCGCCCGCTTCGATCGCCTCTGCATACAGGCGGCGTGCCCCCTCGATGTCCCCTTCCTCGAGATGCAACTCGATCAGCTCCCGGTAGCAGTCTACGAGTCCGGCGTCGATCGCTTTGCGGAAGTAGATCTTGGCCTGCGTGAGATTTCCTGCCCGCTTATAGCAGTAGGCCAGCCGGGAGTAGGCGTAGATGTCCCCGCTCTCCGCGGGCCGTGCGATCCGTTCGGTCCACTCGGCGGCTTCGTCGAACAGCCCGTCCTCGGCGAGCAGGAACACGAGGTCCTGCATGGCGTCGTCGTCACCGGCCCCGGCACCCTGCCGGAACCACCGCTCGGCCTCCGTCCGCCGGCCGAGCTCCAGGTGATAGCGCCCGACGTGCACGAAGGCATCCAGGTGGCGCTGATCTGCGAGCTCACGCCAGACGGCCGCGGCCCGCCCGTGCTCCCCAAGCTGGTCAAGGTGGTGTGCTTCCTGGCGCGGGTAGAAGTAGGCGAGGACGGCATTGCGCTGGAGTTGACCGGACGCTCGCTGCTCACCGATCGTGGCCAGAGCGCTCTCCGCACGCGCCCTGTTAGCCTCCTGCCCCAGCAGGTAGGAGCAGCCGCGGTCGTACAGACTGAACAAGTCCGTACCGTCTGAGACCGAGGCGGATATGCGTACCCGCCCTCGCTCATACGCGGACGTGGCGAGGGCCCGGCGGTCCTCGTCGGTGTAGGCATGCTGCAGGGCATCTGCCCAGAACCGCGCGGGCGGGCAGTCGTGGCGGAGCTCGTAGCGGCCCATTTCGAAGAGATAGCCGGACAGCCGGTAGAGCGGCTGGTCCGGTGGGGGAGTGCCGGGCCGGGGCCGGATTGGGCTCAGGGGGCCGGGGACGCCCCGGCACGGGGCGGAAAGGTATTCCAGGGCGTTCTCGAACCACCCATCGTGAGCGTGCTCATCCCACACGTGAACAGGGGTGAGAGCAGCTGCGGTTGCTTTCAGCCCGCGCAGGGGCAGCATCGGGCCGTGGCCGAGGCGGCGCAACTGCACTGCGGCGATAACGAGATGTTGGGTCATCGGGGTGGCGTGCTCGACGCGCTCCAGGAGTACCGGCACGCCCGCCAGGTACTGGGTAAGCCGACCGTCTTCCGCGCGGGCGAACGCCTCAGCGACACGCGGGTCGGCCCGTGTCGCCTCCTCAAGCGCCGCGGGATCACAGACGAACCGATCCGGGATCCGCGCGCGGACGCCGAATCCAGTGAGCAGCGCCCGGGCCTGGGGGTAACCATCGTGGAGCGAAGCAGGGGCGGTGAGGCGGGTCCAGTCCGCTGACTGGGCGGTCGCGAGCACGAGGACGGGACCGCGCTCACGCGTGCGCAGCAGTTCGCGCAAGCTGGCAGCGACCCGCTCGCCGACGGCCGCATCGCTGGTCAGCAGATAGTGCCGGATCTCGTCGAGCCAGAGCACCGTGTGCGCTCCGACCTCTGGCAGCTCCGCGAGCACCGCATCGGTGTGGCTTGGCGCGATCGGATGCCACAAGCGCCACTCGTCCGGCAGAAGCCGGAGCACCTCCCAGCAGCCGCGGGTCTTCCCGGTGGAAGAACCACCGATCAAGGTCACCAAGGCACTGCGCCCGTCCACGGCGCCGAGAACCGCCTCACGCAGCAGCTCATCGTGATCGCGCTTCACGTATACCGGCAACACCGGCAAAGAGCCGGAGCCGTCACCGCCGGAGATACCGATCGCCCGCTGGACCTCCAGATCGAATGGATCACAGAGCTCGCGCACCAGCCGCCCGGGCCGCTCACGAGCGTCGCCTTGAGCCTGGTGGCCAGCCGCGCGCAGTCCCGTACTCGGCTGTCGACGAAGGAGTTGACGATCGTGTCCTCGGCCCTGCACAGCGTCCTCGCGCAGGTCCAGTAACGGCCTCACCTCTACGCTCAGCGCCTTGGCGAGAGCCACCAGCGTGGCCTCGGACGGCACCGTCTTGCCGTTCAGCGCCTGGCTGACCGTTGTGCGCCTCACCCCGGACCGTGCCACCAGCCAATTCACCTGCAGCCCACGCTCCGCCCTGAGTGTGCGCAGCCGCCGCTTGAGCTCCGACAACGGATCTTCGTGCACTTCCCCCACGTCCTGCCCACTCCGTCCCTCGGGCGACCGTCATCGTTCAACTTTGTTCGGCCCGAACCCCGGTGAACACCGGAACTGCGAAATTCACCGAGGTCACCACCGTCCGATCACTCAGGAAGAAGACATGACCTCACCCACACACCTGATCCTCCTGGCCCTGCTCCTGGCAGTCCTCACGCTCTTCTGCACACTCGTAGGAGCAGCGGCTGGCCTCCTTGCCCGGATCGACGGAGCAAGCTACACAGCCGTACTGCTGCGCGGTGCCGTAGCCTTCGCCGGCAGTGCCACCCTGTCCCTGGCACTGCTGACCTTCGCGATCACGGCCGGGCGGCTTTGACGGGCTTCGCCCTCCCGGCGCCTCCGCAGCTCCCAGCCCGGGGGAAGCCGCCAGGCAACCGTCAACCTGCCCGCTGGCGAGGATGGGACCGGGCTCCGCGTTGGCGAGCGCGGGCGCGCGGTGACGCGACAGCAGTTCCCCCGCCGGGGCGATCAGGACCCAAGTCACGGCCGGTGGACCAGTTCCATGCCGAGGACGAGCAGCAGTTGCCGTCCGTCCTGGTCGAACTGCTCCTGCAGCGTGGGCTCACGGAAGAGGCCGGCCAGCTGTCCGGCCTCGGTGGCGAGGCCTCCGCGCTGGGCGAGGTAGCCAGCCATGGAAGCACGGTGGACGGCCCGGGCACGCTTCAGCAGCGCACCGTCCAGCGTGCAGCCCAACGCGGCGCACAGGGCCTCGACGTGGGTCACGACCGCCTCGACGGTCATCGGGGTCTGCGCGGGCCCGAGCGCGCGGACGAGGCCGCTGGCGGCGAATACCGAATCTGGCTCCATCACGTCCTTACGACGTCCAGCAGTTCGGCCCGCCCGAGCACTGTCAGCGCCTTGCCGTTGCCCAGCTCGGTGATCACCGCACGAACCGGGTACGAGCCGTCTCGGTCGCTAGCTGATGCCCGACCTGCTCCAGCAGGCCGACCGCGCCCTCGTGCGCCGCCTCCTGGCTGCGCCTTGCCACTCTGGGGACGGTGACGGGCCTTGAACGGCTCGGCCAGGGCCCGGACGCTTGTGTGCGCGGGGTGCCGCTGGCAGCCCTACAGCGGCTGCGGAGCGCGGATGCGGGCATCAGCTGATCGGGCGGGCCGGGCAGCGGAGTACGCCCGTGATGCCTGCGCGCCACTGGGGACAGGGCAGCAGGGCCGTTCGGAATCGCTCAATGGCTGGCCCGATGGCGGGGAGGCAGCTACGGAGAGTTCCTGAGGCTGCCCCTACGCGCCCACCGCTGCCTGCCCAGGCCCCGAAAACGCCGCGGCGGCGGCACGCGGTGCCCACTGACCTGCTGCTGTGGCAGGAGCCAGCACCGCAACGCCCCCGGCCGCTGCCTGAACGGCGGGGTCGGGGATGATCGTGGGGTGTTGGTCCATGTGGAGGCAGCAGGGCAGGGTCCGTCGGGGTCGGTGTGGGTACGGGCGCGTTCCCGGATCGGCACCGTGGTGGCGCTGTGGAAGGGAGAACCCGCCGACGTGGGCCGTCAGCACCATGTCGAGTGGACCGTCGATGAGGACATCGCGTGGCAGGTCAACACCTGGCCGGCCTTCACCGCCGCGCCCGGGCTGAGCAGTGAGGGCGACCAGATCACCTTTCGCGGCCAACTCGACCCGACCCAGGACGGAGCGGCTTTCCTCAACATGGGAGAGGTAGCGATCCTGTTCGACCTCGCGGACCCGCCACCGCCTCAGGACGCCGACGACATGTGGGTGGACGTCCGCGTCGCACGGGACATCGTCACCTTGTGGCCCTACCGCCTGTGACGACAACCCTTCCGGGCGGGCGCCGAGCCGTCAGTGATCACTGCGGCGGGTTTCGGCACGAGGCGGGCGGGCTGCCCGGCCACGCGCCAAACGCCTGCACAGCAGGGGGAACGCTTCCCCCAGGTTGCGGATTCGGCCCTCTTCTCCGGCACTGCCGGCCCACCACCCACTGGCCCGGGAGAATGCTCTCCATGAGCACCGCCACCCCCGCCTCTGCTGTCCCTGACCTCGCTGCTGGGTCGGCTGTGCTGCGGGCGGATCAGCAGGCTGGTCTTGATCGTGCGGTGCGGCATCTGCACCGTCCGGGCACCAGGGGCTTGTACGTCTCGGCGTGCGGTACGGGCAAGACCTTGGTCGGTATCCGTCTGGCGGGCACGCTCGGGTCGCGGCTGACGTTGGTGGTGGTGCCGACGCTGGATCTGATTGTGCAGACGGCGCTGGCCTGGCGAGGGGACGGCCGGGCCGAGGCGATGGTGGCGGTGTGTTCGATGGATACCCGGGCCCATCAGGGCTTGGCGGAGGCGAACGTGGGCTCCACCGGGGACGCTGCCGGCCTGGCGGCGGTGCTGTCGGCGGTCGCCGCTGGGGTCCTGGACGCGGTGACGGTGTTGTGTACCTATGACTCTTTGGACAAGGTCGAGGCGGCGCAGCACTCTGGCCGCGCGGTGCCGCCGTTCGATCTTGCGGTCATGGACGAGGCGCACCGGATCGCCGGCCGTGCGGACAAGAAGTGGGCGGTCGTCAATGACAACGCCCGCATCAAGGCTGATCGCCGTCTCTACATGACCGCCACCCCTCGGATCTTCGGCGGTCCGGATCTGGCGGAGTCCGCGGATGTGCGGCGCCCACGCCGTCGTCGGCTTGCCGAGCCGGATCTGGAGGCGTCGGCGAATTCGATGGACTCCGAGCCTGTCTACGGCAAGAAGATCTTCGAGTACCCGCTCGCTCAGGCGGTCGCCGACGGTGTCCTGGCGGACTACCGGGTGATCGTGCCGACCATCAGCGACGATGACCTCCGCGCCCGCCTGAACCTGCCCACCACGGCGACCGCCCCTGACCTCGCCCCTGGGGGCGGTAGCGGGGGCGGGGATGCGCTGCGCACCACTGCCCTGCACCTGGCGGTGCTGAAGACCATGGCCGAGCACGGCCTGAAGCGGGTCCTGGTGTATTTCCAGCTCGTCGCGGACGCGAAGAGGTTCACGCGCGAGCTCGGCCACACCCTGCGCCTGCTCCGCACCACTGCCCCCGAGCTGTGGCCGGACCTCGACCCGCTGACGCTGTATGTCGACGGTGACCACACCCCCTCCGAGCGCGCCGAGGTCTTCGCCCGTTTCGCCCAGGCCCCGTGCGCGATCATGGCGAACGCCAAGGTCGTTGCGGAGGGCGTCGACATCCCCAGCGTGGATGCGGTCGTCTTCGCCGATGTCTCCCGCAGTGTCATTCGCGTCGTGCAGGCCCTCGGCCGCGCCCTGCGCCAGCCCGCCCAGGCGGGCAAGGTCGCCAGCCTCGTCATCCCCGCCTACATCCCACCGGCCGCGGACCCGGCCGACATCCTGGGCACGGCCTACGAGCCGGTCTGGGCGATTGCCACCGCTCTGGCCAGCCACGACCACCGCATCGCCGAGCGTCTCCCGAACAAGACCAACCGCCTCCCGCAGGAGACCCGCGAGCTGATCGCGCACCGCTGGCACTTCGACTTCACCGTCCAGCCCGAACGCATCGCCCGCGCCATGGACCTGGTCTCCTTCGACCCCCGCGCCGCCGAATCTCGCCCCCGCCGCGAAGGCCTCGCCTCCGCCCAGGCCTTCCACGACGACCACGGCCACCTCGACGTCCCCACCGACTACACCGACCCCACCGGCTACGCCCTGGGCGCCTTCATCACCGGCATGCGCGACGCCCGCCGCACCGGCCGCCTTAACCCTCAGGACCCTGCCGATGCCGCCTGGATCGCCGAACTCGACGCCCTCGACATGATCTGGGACAAACACGATGCCGCCTGGCGCGCCCAGCTCACCACCGCCGCCGACTACCACCAAGCGCACGGCCATCTGGCCATCCCCGTCACCGCCCCCGGCGGCGCCTTCCTTGCCGAACAGCGCTCGCTGGCTGCCAACGGCCGGCTCGACCCGGCCCGCGCCGCCGACCTCGACGCCATCGACCCCCACTGGCGTCTGTCCCACGGCCCCGACTGGCACCGCAAATACCACCTGCTCCGCGCCCACCTCGCCGCCGGCCACAACCCCGGCGACCTCCACCTCGACACCGTCATCGGCACGGTCAAGATCAGCCGCTGGCTCCACCGCCAGCTCACCACCTTCACCACCCTCGACCCCGGCCAGCAGCAGCTCCTCACCGACCTCGGCCTGACACCGGACACCAACCCCCTCAAGACGCCCTCCAAGGCCCGCCGGACCTTCGCCCAGACCGTCCAGCTCCTCGAGTTGTTCATCGCCCGGGAAGGCCGGCCCCCCACCGCCCGCGAGGAGATCCTCGTCGACGGCGACACCGTCAAGATCGGGCCCTGGCTCGCCAAGGCCCGCACCAAGCACCGAGCCGAACAGCTCCCCGCCGACCACGCCAGGCTGATCGCCTCTCTGTTCGACGGCGACTGGACCGACGACACGACCCCCGTCATCCAGCTCGCCTGACTGCCCGACTGGATTCGCGCGCCGATGAGGAGCCGTCGGCCGATCACCGTGGCAGCGTAAAACCTGTTGGCCGGTGATCGCGGAGCCGGGATACTCCGCATGTCCAGGGCGGGGGAGGGTGCATGACGGTGTTCGCATGTGCGACGTGCGACGCCGTGCTGAGCGCCCCGCTGTCGCAGGTCGCACTTCCCGCCCATGCCCGCCAGACGTGGGGGCACGGCCTGCTGCCGGTGCTCATGGAGGCAGGGACGTTCGCGGTCGACCCGGAGCCGTTCGGGCCTCCATGGCGGCGTTGGAGCGAGGTCGGCGAGGACGAAGCGGCGGCCCGCGGAGTGTTCGCCCCGGTGTACTCGTTGCCGTTCGGCGACCCGGGAACGATCGTCATCGCCCCGGGTGACACCCTTGGCACCGTCCTGATCTCGGAGCGCTGCGACGGCGGCTGCTGCGGGCTCGATGGGAGAGACGGCCCGAACCTCGCCTGCGAGCAGTGCGGACAGCCCGTGGCGACCCGCATCGACGACTGCTCACTCTGGCAGGCCGTGCGGTTCGCGCCGCGCGCCGTGCGTCGCATCCCCGCCGACGACCCTGCACCCCGGACAGTAGATTGGCAGGCGCTGGCGACCGAGGTGCAACCCACCTCGCCGGTCGACCCCTCCGGCGACTGGAGCCAGCAATGGGCAGCGGCAGCCGGCGTAGCGCTGGCCCACCTCCTGGCAGCCTCGGACGGCACACCCGTGACCATCCCCAACGGCCTGGCCGCGGCAACCCTCCGCCGCACGCTCGACACCCTGCTCCCTCAGGAGCCGCCGGCGAAGACGGCGGCGTTGGCCGGCCCAGGCCTGCCCGCCCCGGAGCCTGACCCCGACATCCTGCTCGTTCCGCGGCATCCGCGGACAGGGGAAGCGTGGCAGCCGCCCAGCAGCGCGAAAACAGTGCCCCTGCCAGCCGACGTGTGGATGCACCTGGCCTTCCCCAACGAAGGGTTGCCCGTGCCCGCGACTGGCCGACTGCCTGACGGCGTCCTCCGCGACGACCCACTACCGATGCACCCGTGGGGGATGTTCCGGCCCGACTCGACACTGTTCCGCTACACCCTCGTACGGCTTCCCGCCGTCCGACAGCCGTGGCTGCGCAGAATCTACGACCGGGTGAAGGACCGCCCGTACGTTCGGCCGTTCTAGGGCGTGTATCGAAAGTGGATCTTGATGTGTGGTGATCTCGTGCCGCGTGGCGATCTGACGGATAGCAATGGGCGTTGCTGGAGCCGCTGTTACCTGCAGGGAAGAAGCCGGGGCGGCCGCCGATATGGACGCGACGGCAGGTGATCGACGCAGGTCACAGTCACTTATTTGGCCTGGTATCGTCCGCACTGCATCCGGGATCGGACTCCCAACCGGCCGATATACCCATAGGTAAGTAGGCGAGGTTTGTCGTGTGGGTGGATTCTCTTCTTCGCGTCACGGGTTGGGACGCGCGGGACGTGGCACAGCCCTGGGCGGAGATCGAAGCAGCGCTGGGGACCGAGCTGCCGAGCGATTACAAGCTGTTGTGTCAGGCCTTCGGCGCTGGCGAGTTCTCGCGGGAG
Organism: Streptomyces sp. PA03-5A; assembly: GCF_033792725.1. NCBI lineage: Bacteria > Bacillati > Actinomycetota > Actinomycetes > Kitasatosporales > Streptomycetaceae > Streptomyces > Streptomyces sp. PA03-5A. Next base: position 28,753 of record NZ_JARAVL010000067.1, read on the forward strand.
ATGTCGGTGCTGTGCGTCGACGAGACCCGCGTGCAGGATCTGGTTGGGGAATGGCGCTACCTGCTGGAGGGCGACGACAGTTCGGACGGCCCGTTCGCGCCCTACAGGATCCATGAGCCCGGCACGACGGGGGGCCTGATCCCATGGGGGGCCTCGCGTTCGGGCGATTGGTTCTTCTGGCAGGTCACGGACGGCGCGGTGGACTCATGGCCGGTTCTCACCATGCAGGTGGACACCTGGGAGTGGAACCGTTACGAGGTGACCGCCACGGAGGTCCTGTACCGGATCCTTACCGAACCCGGGTTTTGGCCACCCTCCGCGGCACAGGCCGTATCTGAGCCCGTGGCACATTCCATGCCCGAGCCGGTCTTCGAGCCTGCCTGATCGGTTCGCGAGCGGAGAAGCGGGCTGTGTGCCGCAGTCGTACAGGTCTCAGCAACAGCCTCCGCGCCGGTAGGGAGGAGAGGGGAATTCGGATTCCCAGAAACTTTTGAATGAAGGAAGCATCTGTGCTCCATGAAGGCACGGGAGAGACCAACCTGACGCATAACCACTCGCCCTCGCATCGCAGCTAGCTCGGCCCGCGTCAGCGGGCCACAAAGGACCGAAGGCGAAGCCGAAGGTCCGTCAGGGACGCGAAGCGGACCTGACCTGAAGGCGCGTTAGCGCCGCAACTGGGGCTGAAGCGAAGCGGAAGCCCCAGTTAGGCCCGAAGGGCCGGCATCCGCGAAGCGGATGCAACCCCCGCGCGGAGCGCGGGGGTTCACGGGACGCGAAGCGTCCCTCACCGCCGAGCAAAGCGAGGCGGTTTCACTTGCACAGCGCGCAGCGCTGTGTTACCC
>NZ_JARAVL010000068.1:0-29457 GCF_033792725.1 Streptomyces sp. PA03-5A
TTTCACCGGCCCCTCCGGGCTTTCCCTTCGTTGTCACCAGCTTATCAGACTCTTTCGGGCCCGATTCCCGCCGGCGGGGATTTCCTGCTTTTGCGTTTCTGCCTTTCGGCTTTCGCGCTCCCCGACTTTATCAGATGCTTTCCGTCGGATTTACCGCACCGCTGTGAGCACGCACGTCTCCGTGGCGTTCTCGTCGCGGGGGTTGACCCAACGTACTGGAGGCGCCCGGTCGGAGCAAATCGAGGGTGGCGTGCGGTGGCGTGGTGTGCCGGGCCTCAAGGGGGTGGCAGACTTGAGTGGTCTGGACCACTTGCTTGGAGGCTTCCTCATGACGACTGTCTCGTCGCCCCTGACCGGGCGCGTCATCGGTCTGGCCGCGGTGCCCGACCCCGTGTTCTCCGGTGCCATGGTGGGGCCCGGCACGGCGATCGACCCCGTGCGCGAGCCGTCGGTGGCCGTGTCCCCGGTGGACGGTGTGGTCGTGTCCCTGCACGCGCACGCGTTCGTCGTGGTGGACGCGGACGGGCACGGGGTGCTGACCCATCTCGGCATCGACACGGTGCAGCTGAACGGCGAGGGCTTCGAGGTGCTCGTCAACAAGGGCGACACCGTGGTGCGCGGCCAGGAGATGGTGCGCTGGGACCCCGCGGCGGTCGAGGCCGCCGGCAAGTCCCCGGTGTGCCCGGTGGTGGCGCTTGAGGCGGCGGCCGAGGCGCTGACCGGTCTCGTCGAGGACGGAGAGGTGACCGCCGGGGCCACGCTCTTCTCTTGGACGTAGCCTTTTCGGCAAGGCCACTCCCGACGCATAAACACAGGCAACGCGGTCGCGAGCGTCCGCGACGACCGGAGACGGGTGAGATGGAGACAACGCTGCGAGGCGTCGGTGTCAGCCACGGCGTGGCGATCGGCGAGGTACGGCACATGGGGACCGCGGTCCTCGAGCCTCCGGCCAAGCAGATTCCGGCTGACGAGGCCCCGCGGGAGCAGGCCCGGGCACGTCAGGCGGTCGAGGCGGTGGCCAACGACCTGATCGCGCGCGGCAACCTGGCCGGCGGCGAGGCGCAGGCGGTGCTGGAGGCCCAGGCGCTGATGGCGCAGGACCCCGAGCTGATGGCCGACGTGGAGCGCCGTATCGCGGTGGGCAGCTCGGCGGAGCGCGCGGTGTACGACGCGTTCGCCTCCTACCGTGCGCTGCTCGCCAACGCGGGCGAGTACCTGGCGGGGCGCGTCGCGGACCTCGACGACGTCCGCAACCGGATCGTGGCGCGGCTGCTCGGGGTGCCGATGCCCGGTGTCCCGGACAGCGACGAGCCGTACGTGCTGATCGCGCGGGACCTGGCGCCGGCCGACACCGCGTTGCTGGACCCGTCGCTGGTGCTCGGCTTCGTGACCGAGGAGGGCGGGCCGACCAGCCACAGCGCGATCCTCGCGCGTGCGCTGGGGGTGCCGGCCGTGGTGGCGCTGCCGGGTGCCACGGAGCTGGCCGAGGGCACGGTCATCGCCGTGGACGGCAGCACCGGCGACATCTACGTCGACCCGGACAAGGACCGGCGGGCCGAGCTGGCGAAGGCCGCGGAGGAACGCAGGGCGGCGCTCGCCGCGACCTCGGGGCCGGGTGCCACGTCGGACGGGCACAAGGTGCCTCTGCTGGCGAACGTCGGCGGTCCCGCGGACGTCGAGGCGGCCGTGAAGGCCGGCGCGGAGGGCGTGGGTCTGTTCCGCACGGAGTTCCTCTTCCTGGACGACTCCCGCAGCGCGCCGTCGGAGGAGAAGCAGGTCGAGGCGTACCGGCAGGTGCTGGAGGCCTTCCCCGAGGGCCGGGTCGTGGTCCGGGTGCTGGACGCGGGTGCCGACAAGCCGCTGGAGTTCCTGACGCCCGCGGACGAGCCGAACCCGGCGCTGGGCGTGCGGGGCCTGCGGACGCTGCTCGCCCACCCCGATGTGCTGCACACGCAGCTGCGGGCGCTCGCCAGGGCCGCCGAGGGCCTGCCGGTGTACCTCGAGGTCATGGCACCGATGGTGGCGGACCGCATCGACGCCAAGGCGTTCGCGGACGCGTGCCGGGAGGCCGGGCTGCACGCGAAGTTCGGCGCGATGGTGGAGATCCCGTCGGCTGCCCTGCGGGCACGGTCGATCCTGCAGGAGGTCGAGTTCCTCTCGCTGGGGACGAACGACCTGGCGCAGTACACCTTCGCGGCGGACCGGCAGGTCGGTTCGGTCTCGCGGCTGCAGGATCCGTGGCAGCCGGCGCTGCTGGACCTGGTGTCCGCGGCGGCCGAGGCCGCGCGGGCCGAGGGCAAGAGCTGCGGTGTGTGCGGTGAGGCGGCCTCCGATCCGCTGCTGGCGTGCGTGCTGACGGGTCTGGGCGTGACGAGCCTGTCGATGGGCGCGGCGTCGATCCCCTACGTGCGGGCGACGCTGGCGAAGTACACCCTGGCGCAGTGCGAGCGGGCGGCGGCGGCCGCCCGGGCGACCGACACGGCCGACGAGGCGCGGCGCGCGGCGCAGGCGGTGCTGTCCGGGGAGTGATCGCTTCCCGTCCTCCCGAGGGGCGTCCCACCGGTGGTGGGGCGCCCCTCGGCGTTCGCGGGCTCCGCCGTGCTCAGTCGTCCTCCGGCGGCGGGAGGACGAATCCCGGGCGGTGGACGACACCGGGCTCGGGGGGCACGGGGTCTCCGGACTCGGCGTCGGTGCAGTAGGCGTTGAAGACCTGTGCCTCGCTGAGGGGTTGGAGCCAGCCGTCGCGCAGCGTCCAGCCGCGGACTTCGTCCGGGCGGTCGGGTGGGGGCTGGCCGGTGCCCGCGCCGCTGCGCAGGACGAGACCGCCGGGGCTGTCCTCGGCGAGCCCGGCGGCGATGACGGTGCAGCAGACCAGTGCCTCGGCCTCGACGAGGTGGACCATGCCCTGCTCGTCGCAGCGGGCGTGCAGGGCGGCGAGCAGTGTGGTGCCCTCGGCGGGCACGCTGCACACGAGGTGGTGGTGGCCGGGCCCCGCGGCTTCGAGGAGGCGCATCAGGGCCTGGGAGGCGCGGTCGAAGGAGGTGCGGGCGAGGTCGTCGCCGCAGCCGGCGCAGTCCCCGGCGCGGGCCAGGATGCCGGAGGCCCGTTCCCAGGTGGCCTGGCGGCCCGCCTCGTACTCGAGCTCGGTGACGAGGTGTTCCAGGGGCTGGCCCGCGTAGGGGACGGTGGGGCCGGCCGTGGTGACGTCGGCGGCGTACCGCGTGCGGGAGCGTGAGCTGTCGGGGTCGTGGCCGGTGTCGGCGCAGTACTCGGCGTACTCGGCCGGGTCGAAGGGCCCGACGCGGACGTGGATGCCACGGGAGGCGAGCGACCGCAGCAGGCCCTCGATCTGCCGCAGGTAGCTCGCGTGGTCGTCGAAGGTGAAACTGCGGTAGCCGCGCATGGCGGCGAAGTCGGCGGGGTCGGTGAGGACGGCGACGGTGGTCGGTGACTCGCGGCGCAGCGTGCGGCGGCCGGTCCTCGCGGTGCGGCGGGCGGGGCGGCTGCTCTGCTTACGGTGCTTGGTATGTGCCATGACGGCTCCCCCTCGGTACGGCGGTCAACTGTCACTCACCGTAATCGCCGCCACTGACAGTGACCGTCCCGCCGGGGACGGTGTGGGTCTTCGCGGCCGCCGGCCCAAGGCGTTCGGCGGCGTCCAGCCGGTCCAGGCGGCGGCGCACGAGGGTGCGCTGGCCGACGGAGACGGCGGCGAGGCCGGCGCCGAGGCCGAGCCAGCCGAGCGGGCCCGCGGCCATGACGGCGGAGGTGAGCAGGACCGGGCCCGCCGAGCGCTGGGCCGACTGTGCGAGTCCGTGGACGCCGAGGTACGCACCCTGGGACCGGCCGGGAGCGAGGGCGAGGGACAACTCCCAGGAGATCGCGGCGTGGACGATCTCCGCTGCGGTGAAGGCCGTGGCGGCGACGACGAGGGCGACGACCGCGGTCCCCGTCGAGTCCACGGCCGAGACGGCCATGGCGCCGCCCGCGACGAGGAAGGCGACGCCGAGCAGCGGCAGCGAGGCGGCGGCCCTGCGGGGCTCGTCCCCGAGGCGGCTGAGGCGGACCTGGAAGAGCACGACGAGGACGTTGTTGAGCACGAAGAGCAGGGCGACGAGGCTGTGCGGGGCGACGGTCGCGGTGGCGATCCACAGGGGCAGGCCGATGTTGAGCGCCGTGTCGTCGAGGAACAGCAGGGTCTCGGTGGCGGTGTAGGCGAGGTATCCGCGGTCGCGCCATGGGCTGGTGGCCGGGGTCTTCGTCCGGGGCGGTTCCCCGCCGGCGGCGGCGGGCGCGCCGGCCACCACGCGCACGGGGGACGGCGGTTCTGCGCAGCGCAGGACGAGCAGGGCGGCGCCGACGAAGGAGAGGGCGTCCCCGATGAGCATGGTGCGGTAGGCGGTGTCGGTGCCGATGGCCAGGGCGACGGCGGCGGCGAGACCGCCGATGCCGAAGCCGATGTTGACCACGGTGCGCTGGAGGGCCTGGTAGCGGACGCGGTCCGGGCCGGCGACGCGTGCGGCGTACAGCTTGGTGAGGACCGAGGCGGCGCGGTCGCCGAGGCTGCCGAGCGCGGCGATGGGCAGCAGGAGCCAGAGGGTGCCGGTGAGCAGGATGCCGAGGGCGGCCGCGGCACGCAGGGCGTGGACGGCCGGGAGCAGCCGGGTGAGCGGCACGCGGTCCGCGACCCGGCCCGCGACGGGCGTGCCCGCCATGCCGACGGCACCGGCGACGCCGAGCAGGAGGCCGATCTCGTGCGGGGCGAGTCCGGCGACGTAGGTGTAGTAGAGAGCCGAAGTGCCGTACCAGAGACCGGATCCGGCCTTGTCGGTGAGGCTCACCCAGAGCATGCGGCGGCCGTCGCGGCCGCCCGGTACGAGGTCCTCGATGTCGCTGCGGCTGCGAGGGAATCGCATGCACTGCCCCCTTGACCCGAAATTTGTATTGATACATACTTGTGAATGTGGCAGCACAATATGCGATCAGCGGTACGAACGCCAAGGGCATTGCCGCGTCCGTCGAACGGGGCGTGGCCGACGGGGCGTTGTCCCCCGGGGCGGCGCTCCCGCCGGTACGGACGCTGGCCGATCGCCTGGGAGTCAGTCCCGGCACGGTGGCGACCGCCTACAAGGAGCTCCGGCAGCGCGGGATCGTCGTCACGCGCGGACGCGGCGGCACCGTCGTCGCACAGGCGCCGGCCGTGGCGTCCAGGAGGCCGCCGAAGGTGCCCGCCGGACTGCGGGACCTGGCGGGCGGCCACCCGGACCCGGCGTTCCTGCCGGAACTGCCGCCGTCGGTGCAGGTGACGCCCGGGGCGCGCTCGCACCGGTCGGCTCCGCGCCTTCCCGAGCTGGAGGAGCTGACCCGCGCGTGGTTCGACCGCGACGGCGTGCCGGCGGACGACGTGACGTTCGCGCACAGCGCGCTCGACTGCCTCGGGCGGCTGCTCTCCGTCGAACTGCGGCCCGGCGACGCGGTGGCGATGGAGGATCCGGGCTACCACCATCTGCTCGACCTGGTGCCCGCGCTGGGACTGCGCATGCTGCCGGTCGCGGTCGACGACGAGGGCATGCGGCCCGAGGCGCTGCGCGACGCGCTGCGGGCCGGGGCGCGGGCGGTGGTGTGCAGTCCGCGCTCCCAGAACCCGTACGGCGGGTGCTTCTCGCCGGAGCGGCGGGACGCGCTGCTCGGCGTGGTGCGGGAGGCGCCCGACGTCCTCGTGGTCGAGAACGACCACGCCGCGGAGATCGCGGGCGTGCCGCTGCACAGCCTGACCTCGGGGGGGCTGCCGCGCTGGGCGCAGGTGCGCACGGTCACCAAGTACCTGGGCACGGACCTGCGGTGGGCGGCCCTCGCCTGCGACCCGACGACGCTGGCGCGGCACGACGGACGGCTGCTGCTGACCTCGGGGTGGATCAGCCATGTGCTGCAGGGGATGGCCGCGCGGCTGATGACGGACGCGGCGGCGCGGCTGCTGGTGGAGGCCGCCCGGGACGCGTACGCGGAGCGGCGGGAGGCACTCGTCGGCGAGCTGGGGCGGCTCGGGATCGCGGCGCACGGGGCGAGCGGGCTGAATGTGTGGGTGCCGGTGCGCGACGAGGCGGCGGTGGTGAACGGGCTGCGGTCGCGCGGGTGGTGGGTGGCCGCGGGGGCGAGGTTCCGGCTGGCGGCCGGGCCCGGCGTGCGCATCACGACCGCGGAGCTGCGGCCCGCGGACGCGCGGGCTCTGGCCGCCGACTTCGCCGGCGTGCTCGGGGAGTTCGGCGCGACGTACGGGGGGTGAGGGGGGGCCGGGGCCGCCTCACCCCCGCGGGCGCTCAGCTGCGGGTGCGGGCCAGGTCCGCGTAGAACGTGAGCAGCCCCAGGTCGTCGACGGAGCCCGGGTTGACGGCCTTGTCCAGCGGCGTGCCCTGCAGCAGCTTCTTCACCGGGACCTCGATGCGCTTGCCGGTGAGGGTGTGCGGGATGCCGGGGACCGGGATGATCTCGTCGGGGACGTGGCGGGGGGAGAGCTGCTCGCGGATGGTGCGCTTGACCTTGTCGCGGAGGGCGTCGTCGAGCACGGCGCCCTCGGCGAGCTGGACGAACAGCGGCATCCAGTAACCGCCGTCGGGCTGCTCGACGCCGATGACGAGCGACTCGCGGATCTCCGGGAGCCGTTCGACGGCCTCGTAGATGTCCGCGGATCCCATGCGGACGCCCTGGCGGTTGAGGGTGGAGTCGGAACGGCCGTGGATGACCACCGTGCCGCGCGAGGTCAGGGTGATCCAGTCGCCGTGCCGCCAGACGCCCGGGAACATCTCGAAGTAACTGTCGTGGTAGCGGCTGCCGTCGGGGTCGTTCCAGAAGTGGATGGGCATCGACGGCATGGGGTTGGTGACGACCAGCTCGCCGACCTCGTCGGTGACCGGCTTGCCGTACGGGTCCCAGGCCTGCAGGTCGGTGCCGAGGCAGGGGGCCTGCAGCTCACCGATGTACACCGGCAGGGTCGGGACGCCGCCCGCGAAGCAGCTGCACACGTCGGTGCCGCCGCTGACGGAGGCGATCCACAGGTCCTCCTTGACCTCGTCGTGGAGCCAGCGGAATCCGTCCGGCGGGAGCGGGGAGCCGGTGGTGGCCACGCACGTGACGGCCGACAGGTCGTGGTCGCGGCCGGGGTGGACGCCGGCCTTGCGGCAGGCGATGACGTACGCGGCGGAGGTGCCGAAGACGGTGGTGCCGGTGCGCTCGGCCACGCCCCACTGGGCGCCGGTGTCGGGAAAGCCGGGGCTGCCGTCGTACAGGACGATCGTGGAGCCCGCGAGCAGGCCGCCGACGAGGAAGTTCCACATCATCCAGCCGGTGGAGGTGTACCAGAAGAACCGGTCCCGCGGCCCGAGGTCGAGGTGCAGGCCGGTCTGCTTGAGGTGCTCCAGCAGGATGCCGCCCTGGGACTGGACGATGGCCTTGGGCAGGCCGGTGGTGCCGGAGGAGTAGAGCACCCACAGCGGGTGGTCGAAGGGGACCTGCTCGTACGCCGGCTCGGGGTCGCCGGAGACCAGGGACTCCCACTCCAGGGCGCCCTCCGGGGTGGGCGTGCCCAGCAGCGGGATGTGCACGACGGCGCGCAGCGAGGGCAGCTCGGCGCGCAGCTCGGCGACGACGCCGGTGCGGTCGTGCTCCTTGCCGCCGTAGCGGTAGCCGTCGACGGTGAACAGGACGACGGGCTCGACCTGCTGGAAGCGGTCCAGCACGCTGCGGGCGCCGAAGTCCGGGGCGCAGGAGGTCCACACACCGCCGACGGCGGCGGTGGCGAGCAGGGCGACGACGGCCTGGGGGACGTTGGGCAGGTAGCCGCTGACCCGGTCGCCGGGGCGGACGCCAAGGGCGCGCAGCTCGTGGGCGAGGGAGGCGACCTGGCGGCGCAGCTCGGCCCAGCTGGTGGAGCCGATCTCGTGCCGCTCGTCGAGGTGGAGCAGGGCGGGCTCACCGGCCCGGGCGGCGTCGCCGGCGGGACGCAGGGCGTGTTCGGCGTAGTTGAGCGTGGCCCCGGGGAACCACTTCGCGCCGGGCATGGCGGCGTCGGCGAGGACGGTCTCGTACGGGGAGGAGAAGCGCACGTCGAACCACTCGACGACGGACCGCCAGAAGGTCCCGGGCTCGCGCACCGACCAGGCATGCAGCGCGTGGTAGCCGGCGACGGGGTCCGCGGCGTCCGGGGCGGGCGCGCCGTGGTGCTCGGCGGCCCAGGCCTGGAAGCGCGTCACCTGGGCACCGGAGACTCGGTCCGGGCCGGGCTGCCACAGCGGCTGCTCGGTCGCCGGGTCGGCGGTGGGCTCAGGTGTGGTGCTCATGGGGCGGCTCCCGGACGGTACGCGACGCTGCGTGATGTGCGGCTGGACCCCGGCCGGGCGGAATGTCCCCGGTCGCGGCTGGGCAGGACGATGCCACGTGATCGTCTCCGGCGCCAGGGCACCCCCCACACATTCGGGGGTGGAAGCATGTGCCGGGCCGCCAGGTGGAAGGTGGCCGACCGGCGGCGGGGCGGGCGGGAACGGTGAAAGGGTGGGCCTTATGGATGCTCGGGACCTGGTGCGACAGGTACGGCAGGTCGGATCGGCGAACGGGCTGAGGGCGGTGCGCGCGGCGTGGCGCCGGCAACGCACCGACGCGCGGGACCTCCCGCGGCGGGGGCCGGAGCGGGCGCGGGTGCCGGGGTCCGCCGAGGGCGCGGATCCGCTGCCGGGCGGAGGGGTGGTCCGCTTCGCCCGGTCGACCCTGCGGGTGCGGGTCGCGGCGGGCGGCGCGGTGTTCTGCGGCTGGGACGGTGCCGAGCCGGAGCCGTCGTACGCGCTGGACGGCGGCTGCCCCGACGCCGACACCCGGGCGGTCATCGAGCCCGACAAGGACGGCTGGCGGGTGGTGTCGGAGCGCATCACGGTGCTGGTCTCCCGGCACGGGGCGGTGGAGTTCCGCACGCCGGGAGGTCTGCTGCTGCGTCGTGACCTGCCGCCGCGCTGGTGGGACCCGGTGAACGCGGCGGAGGGCACGGAACCGCGCTGGGTGCAGCGCTCGGAGACGCCGGCGGACGCGGACGTGTTCGGGCTCGGCGGGCGGGCTTCGGGGCCGCGGCTGGGCGAGGGCGCGTACCGGCTGTGGAACACCGACCCCGGCGGCGCCTTCGAGCCGGAGACCGATCCGCTGTACATCACCATGCCGCTGCAGCTGGTCGTCGCGGACGCGGGCAGCCACCTGGTCTTCCACGACAACACCTGGGACGGCCGGGTGACCCTGCGTGACGGCGAGGAGGGCGCGGGATCGGGCCACGACCGCCCCGGCGGCTGCGAGACGCGGATGGACGGCGGCCCGCTGCGCTACTGGGTGATCCCCGGCACTCCCGCGCGGATCCTGGCCTCCTGGACCGCGCTGACCGGCCGGCCCGCGCTGCCGCCGCGCTGGGCGCTGGGGTACCAGCACGCGCGGTGGGGCTTCGGCACGGCGGCGGAGGTACGGCGGGTCGCGGCGGGTTACCGCGACCGCGAACTGCCGCTGTCCGCGCTGCACCTGGACATCGACCACTACGACGGCCACCGGGTCTTCACCGTCGACCGCGAGCACTTCCCCGACCTGCCCGCGCTCGCCGAGGAGTTGCGCGGGCACGGGGTGCGCCTGGTGTCGATCGTGGACCCCGCGGTCAAGCTGGAGCCGGGCAACCCGGTCCACGACAGCGGGGCGGCGGGCGACGCCTTCGTGCGCGACGCGCAGGGGCGTCCGGTGCGCGGCGTGGTGTGGCCGGGCGACGCCGTCTTCCCCGACTTCACTGACCCGCGGGTGCGCAAGTGGTGGGGCGGGCTCTACGCGGAGCGGCTCGCCCAGGGCTTCGCCGGGGTGTGGCACGACATGAACGAACCGGTGTCCTTCGCCGCGTTCGGCGACACCACCCTCCCCCGCTCCGCCCGGCACGCCCTGGAGGGCCGCGGCGGCGACCACCGCGAGGCGCACAACGTGTACGGGCTGACCATGGCGCGCGCCGGACACGAGGGGCTGCGTGAACTGCGCCCCGGCTCCCGGCCGTTCCTGTTCTCGCGCTCCGGCTGGGCGGGCATGCAGCGGTACGGCGGCACGTGGTCGGGCGACGTGTCGACGGGGTGGCCCGGGCTGCGTTCCTCGTTGTCGCTGGTGCTGGGGCTCGGCCTGTGCGGGGTGCCGTACTCGGGTCCGGACGTGGGCGGGTTCACCGGGAGCCCGTCGCCGGAGCTGTACCTGCGCTGGTTCCAGATGGCCGCGTACTTCCCGTTCTTCCGCACGCACTCGGCGATCCACGCCGGTCACCGCGAGCCGTGGGGCTTCGGGCCGCAGGTGCTGGAGGCGGCCGGGGCGGCCATGCGCGGGCGGGAGCGGCTGATGCCGTACCTGTACACGCTGGCGCACACCGCGCGGCGTTCGGGCGCACCCTATGTGCGGCCGGTGTGGTGGGGCGATCCGGAGGACCGCAAGCTGCGTGCCTGCGGGGACGCCTTCATGCTGGGGGACGCGCTGCTGGTGGCGCCGGTACTGGAGCAGGGGGCGACGGAACGGGCGGTGCGGCTGCCGCGGGGCCTGTGGTACGACACCGCGACCGGGGAGGCGTACCAGGGGCCCGGGCAGGTGCTGTTGCCCGCGCCGCCGGAGCGCATCCCGGTGCTGGCCAGGGCCGGTGCCGTGGTGCCGGTGGCGGAGGAGGACGGCACCGTGACGCTGGAGGTGTGGACGCCCGCGCCCGGGCGCACCGGGGGCGGCATGCTGATCACCGACGCCGGGGACGGATGGGCCGACCCGCGGGTGGAGCGCTTCGGCTCGCGGGTGGCGGACGGCGGGGTCGTCGTGGAGCGTGAGGAGCACGACGAGGTGGGGTACCGGGTGCGGGTGCGCGGCACGGCGGTGCAGTAGCCGCCGTTCGGTGGCGGCGGTTCAGTAGCGGCCGTCGAACCAGTTGCGCACCGCCTCGGTGTGCAACGGGAAGGCCAGTTCCGCGGGGGCGAGGAGGAGTTCCCGGCCGTCGGTCTCGTCGGTGACGACGGCGGGCGGGAGGTCCTCGGCGGCACGCTCGGGCAGGAGGCCGAAGACCAGCAGGTGCCCGGTGTCGCCGCTGAGGGCGTCGGCGAGCCGTACCTCGCCCGCGGCCGCCTTGATGCCGGTCTCCTCGTCGAGTTCGCGGACGACGGCCTCCTGCCACGTCTCGCCGAGGTCCACGAAGCCGCCGGGAAGGGCGAGCAGTCCGCGCCGCGGCTCGATCGCCCGGCGCACGAGGAGCAGACCGGTGCCCTCGGCGGTGCGCACGGGCACCAGGGCGACGGCGACCGGGAGCGGATTGCGGTACGTGATGCCGCCGCAGGCCGCGCAGGTGCGCGGCCAGCCCGCGCCGGGGGCGAACTCCGTACCGCAGTAGGAGCAGTGGCTGTCCTTCTGACGAGTGGTCACGCGCGGACTGTAGCGGACCGCGTCCGGGGGACCGGACGGTTCCGTACGGCTGCCCGGGCACGGGTGTCGTGTGCGGAGCCCTGTCCGTGGTGGCGGGTGAGAGGGCACACTGACGTCCGTGACACCCGAATCCCTCGGAAAAGGCGCCAATCTGCCGGTTCCCGTGCCCGCCGTGCGGGCCGTGCTCGACTGGACCGCGGGTCCCGGCGTGCCCGACGTCGACGCATCGGCGCTGCTGCTGAACGGCGACGGGCGCGTGCGCTCGGACGCCGACTTCGTGTTCTACAACCAGCCCGCGCACGCCTCCGGCGCCGTGCGGCACGCCGGTAAGCAGGCGGGTCCCGGACCGGCCTCGGACGCGCTCGACGTGGACCTGGCCCGCGTGGAGCCGGCGGTCGAGCGGATCGTGCTGTGCGCCTCCGCGGACGGCGGGACCTTCGGACAGGTCCCGGGGCTGCGGCTGCGGCTGCTCGACGCCCGCAACGGGGCCGAGATCGCGCGGTTCGACATGCTGGCGACGACCGAGACGGCCTTCCTCGGCGGCGAGCTGTACCGGCGCGGCGGGGTGTGGAAGTTCCGGGCCGTCGGGCAGGGCTACGCCTCGGGGCTGGCCGGGCTCGCCACGGACTTCGGCATCTCCGTGGACACGCCGCAGACGCCCGAGGCGCCGGTCGCACCGGCCGCCGCGCCGCCACCGCCGCAGTACCCGCGGCCCCCGCTGCCCGTGACGGTGCCCCCGCCGCCGCCCTTCCCTGCCGGGGCCGCTCCCCCGCCGCCGGCCGTCCGGCTCACCAAGGGCGAGGAGCACCTTCCTCCCGACATGCGCAAGCGGCTGAGCCTGCGCAAGGAGCAGGTGGCCGTCAGCCTGCGCAAGCACGGCGCGGTGGGCGTCGTGGCACGGGTGATCCTCGTGCTGGACGCCTCGGGCTCGATGGCCGGCCTGTACGCGCGCGGGGTCGTCGCCGACGTGGTCGAGCGCATGGCGGCGGTCGCGGCGCAACTGGACGACGACGGCGAAATGCAGGCGTGGACCTTCGCCTCGCACCCGGCGCAGCTGCCGGACCTGCGGATCGCGGAACTGCCGCTGTGGCTGCGGCTGCACGTCCGGGTGGGCGAGCTGAGCCTGTTCGGCCGGCCCAAGAAGCCCCGGCACGGACTGCAGCCGGGCCAGGTCGACATGCGGTTCGTCGGCATCCAGAACGAGGAGCAGAAGGTCATCGCCGAGGTCCGGGCGTTCGTGCGGGCGTACCCGACGGCGGCGCCGACGCTCGTGCTGTTCTTCTCCGACGGGGGTGTCTACCGCAACGCCCAGATCGAGCAGCAGTTGCGGGAGGCGGTGGAGGAGCCGGTGTTCTGGCAGTTCGTCGGCCTGGGCCGGGCCAACTACGGGGTGCTGGAGCGTTTCGACACCCTGCCGGGCCGGCGTGTGGACAACGTCGGGTTCTTCGCAGTGGACGACATCGCCACCGTGCCGGACGCGGAGCTCTACGACCGGCTCCTCTCGGAGTTCCCCTCCTGGATGACGGCCGCGCGGCAGGCCGGGATCCTGCGCTGAACCTCCCGTTTGTCGGCGGCCGTCGGGCCGTGGGACTCCAGGACGACCGGCGCGCCGAGCGCCTCCCCCACCGCCTCCGACCAGGCGGCCGGGTCGGGGCCGGGCATGTCCCAGCGTGCCGGACGCGCCGTCAGCAGCCGCTCGGTGAGGGCGGCCTGACGGCCGAGGTCCCCGGCCGGGGCGGTGGGCAGCCGCGTCTGCCCGGTGTCGTACGCGCGGACCAGCCGCAGCTGCGGGCAGCGGCGGGGCGCGTCGAGGTGGGTGACGGCGAGGGCGTCCACACCGCCGCAGACCTCGACGGCGTAGCGGTGGGCGACGGCGTCGAAGTGGCCGGTGCGGAAGGCGCCCTGCCAGGGGCCGTGGCCGTTGTGCGGTTCGGGCAGCAGCGGGGCGAGTTCGGGGTCCTCGGTGACGTGCGGTCCGGGGCCGTGGCGGGTGGTGTACGTCCGTACGACGCCGAGCCGGCGGGCCTCCTGACCGGCTTCCGCCAGCAGGGCCTCGGCGCCCGCGAACGTGGTCGTGGACCAGGTGGTGTAGGGGTGGAAACCGTGCCACTCGTCCAGGAGCACGCCCTGGGCACCCTCGAGGACGACCGCGCCCTCGCGCAGGACGCGGGCGAGGTGGCCGTCGCCGGTGAGGGTGACGGCGCGGGCGAAGGCGGTGAAGGCGTCGGCGCAGTCCTCGGGCGGCGGGGCGGGCAGCCGGCGGCCGAACTCGTCGGCCAGGCGGTCGCGCAGCAGGCGCAGCTTGCGCAGCAGACGGGGGCGTGAGGCGCAGTCCCCCGCGGTGGGGGCGTCCTGCGGGTGGGCGAGGGCGTAGGCGGCGGTCTCGCCGATGCCCATGCCGCACGAGCCGTGACGGGCCGCGCCGCGGGCCTGCTCCCGCAGCCGGTTGGCGGCGGCGTGGTACGGGGTGGTGAGGCGGGCCGCGCGGTCGACGCTGAGCAGGGCGTACGGCGCGGGGACGCCGAGGGCGGCGAGGTGGTCGGCCTCGGCGGCCAGCGCGAGGGGGTCCACCAGCATGAAGCGGGACAGGTGGGTGGGAACGCCCTGGAGGGTGCCGGAGCCGAATTGCGCGAAGGTGTGGTGGCGTCCGTCGGTGGTGACGACGTTGTGCGCCGCTTGGGCTCCGCCGTTGAAGCGGACGACCGCGCGGACCGGCCCGCTCGCGCAGAGCCGGTCCACGACGGTGCCCTTGCCGGCGTCGCCGTAGCCGAGGTCGACGACGATGGTGTGCACGGGGTCCTCCAGGGTCCTCCGGGAGGGGCCTACAGGCGGGTGGTGCCGGTGGCAGTGCCGTCGCCGTCGCCAGTGACGTCGATCAGGGGCGTGTCCGTCACCGCGACGGCCGCGCGGTCGCGGTCGAGGGCGGCGAGGGCCTTGCCGACGGAGCCGGTGGCGGCGGAGCCCAGGTCGGCGAGGTCTTCGAGGCCCTCGGCGAGGTCGATGGCCTCCTCGCCGAGCCCGATGGTGAGGGCGATGGTCTCGCAGACGGCGTCGAGGTCGTCGAGCTCGATGACGTTCTGGCCGAGGAGCCCCCGCCAGGTGCCGAGGACCTCGGTGTTGCCGACGTAGGAGGAGCCCGCCGGGAGGATGTAGTAGACGTCGAACTTCCGCCGCAGCTCGGCGACGATCCGCGTGACCGGGATGTCCTCGGCGAGCTCGTCGCCGAGGACGTCGCGCACCTCGCGGGCCTTGACCTTGCCGTAGGGCAGCTCGTCGCCGATCAGGAAGAGGTAGCCGCGGCGGCCGCGCTTGTCGTGGCAGTCGATCGAGGTGTGCCGGGCCATCGCGTACATGGCGAGCTCGTAGGACTCGGTCATCTGGCCGCCGCCCCCGCCCTCCAGCAGGATGTTGCCGAGGTCGTCGTCCATGCGGTTGTCCGACTCGAACTGCCCCAGCTGGAGCGGGACCCGGTCGCAGGTGGCGTCGCCTACCGCGCCGAAGAGGATCTGCGGGTGCTCGGTGTAGCCCTTGCGCAGGAGCAGGCCGAAGAGCTCGGGGAGCTTGGTCTGCAGGACCTGCGGGACGGTGCGCATGGATCCGGTGACGTCGAACAGCACGGCGATGGCGAGCGAGGTGGGGTGCTCGTCGGAGTCGCGGCTCTCGCGGACGCCGATGTCCTTCGGGTCGAGCGAGGGGTGCGCGGTCCAGGAACTGCGCGGTGCGGACGAGGTGACGCGGTCGCTGTAGGCGAAGGCGCCGGCGCCGCTGGCGGCGCGGTAGCGCGCGGCGGCGTCGTAGACGTTGGTGGACCAGCTTCCGCTGCCCATGGTGGTTCCCCCTTGGTGTGTCAGGTGTGTCAGGTGTGTCAGGCGTCCCGGGTCCCGCCGCCCGGCATGGTGAACGGGCGGAAGGTGCGCGGGCCGTAGAGACCCTCCAGGACGTCGTCGAGCTCCGCGAGCAGCCGCCACGCGTCGTGCGGGCGGCGGGCCTGCGCAGGGAGCGTGCAGCCGCGCAGGAAGGCGCGCAGCGGTCGCGGCGCGCGGTCTCCCATCAGCTGCTCGACGCAGCGCGAGGCGAGGTGGATGTCGGTGGCCTCGGTGGCGGGGCGCCGGCTGGGGACCTCGGGCGGGTAGAGGGCGCGGTGGCGCTCGACGAGGGCGGGGACGGTCGCGCCGCGTTCGGTGGAGTAGCACCAGTCGACCAGCACGAGGCCGTGCTGTGCGGGGTGGATGAGGACGTGCTCGGGCAGGACAGCGCCGTGGACGACACCGGCCCGGTGCGCCCAGCCGAGGGCGACCAGCAGCCGGCGCCACATCCAGGCGGCGTCGCGAGGGTCGAGGCCGCCTGGGTGGAGGGCGCGGACCTCGGCGAGGGTGTGGAAGCCGTGCAGCCGCTGGAGCGCGTTGACACGGCGTTCGGTGCCGTCGGGGCCGCGATGGCGGAAGGACTCGGCCAGGCGGGGTGCGTAGGCGCGGTGCCGGGCGTCGGCGACGCCGTGCAGCCGGGTGAGGGCGCCGGCCTCCCGCTCCATCAGGTCGTTGTCGGCGGGCCGCCGGGGGATCTTCAAGGCGCTGCCGGGCCCGGCGGCCCGCAGCACCGCGAGGTCGCCCTCGGCCAGGACGGGCCCCAGCGGGTACACGCCGCGGGCGGTGGTGAGGGCCGGGCCGTCGCCGGTGTGCCGCCGCCACACGGCGGTGAGGCGGACGAAGGCGGCCTCGGCCTCGTCAGCGCGGCCGGGCGGGGCCGTGTCGGGGTGGAGCAGCCGGGCGAGCCGGCGGTGGTGCCGGGCGGCCTCACCGGCGTCGGCCGGGAAGGGCCGGCCGAGGGCGGCCAGGGCGTCGTCGAAGGTGCGGACGCGATGTGCGGACGCGGAACGCGTCGTGGCGGTCATCGGACACTGTCCTCACGGTCGGGGCGGAGCAGTGCGGGGTGCAGGAGGCGGGCGTCGCCGGCGCGGTAGAGGCGGGCCCGGGGGCCGCCCTTGGAGCCGCCGCGGCCGGCGGTGGTGCCGGTGGACTCGACGAAGCCGGGCACCGACAGGACCTTGCGGTGGAAGTTCCCTGCATGCAGGGTGCGGCCCCAGACCGCCTCGTAGACCGAGCGGAGCTCGGTGACGGTGAACTCCTCGCCGAGGAAGGCGGTGGCCAGCGGGGTGTACTCGATCTTGGCGCGGGCCCGGTCGAGGCCTTCGGCGAGGATCGTGCCGTGGTCGAAGGCGAGGTCGGCGGCGAGGCCTTGTACCTGGCCGGACCGGCGGCCGGAACCACCCCCGTGGATCCCGGCCGGCCGGTCCTGCTCCTTGGGACGCGCGGTGGCGGCGTCCGGTTTCACCTGCGGTGCGAGTGCCTCGACCGGGACCCACTCGGCCGCCGCCGCGTCGCTGCCGGCCCGTGCCTCGGGGAGGTCCGGGGCGAAGGCGAGGTAGGCGACGGAGACGACGTGCATGCGCGGGTCGCGGTCGGGGCGGCCGTAGGAGCCGAGCTGTTCGAGGTGGACGCGGCCGAGGCCGCGTGCCGCGTCGAGCCCGGTCTCCTCGGCCAGTTCACGGGCCGCGGCCTCGTCCAGGGACTCGCGTCCGGCCTGGACGAATCCCCCGGGCAGCGCCCAGGCACCTTCGTACGGCGGGCCGCCGCGGCGCACCAGCAGCACGTGCAGGGCCCCTTGACGCAGCGTCAGGGCGACGACGTCGACGGTCACGGCGATGGGCTCGAAGGCTCGCGGGTCATAGGAGGCGAGGAACGCGTCCTCACCCTGCCGGTCCGCCATCGTGCGTCACCTCTCGCCGGTTGTTCTCACTTCGAGTATTTCTCGCTTCGAGAAGAACTTAGCACCGGGCACCGACACCGTCCACCCCGTTCCGCCGTGCGGCCCGCCCGTGGCACACTTCTGACGAACCGTCAGTTCAGCAGGGGAGGATCCGGACGTGGCACGGTCGCGGAAACCCGTGGTGACGGGCTGGTTCACACACGACACGACGGACGAGGACGGCTTCCGGCTGCTCGGCACCCGGTGCCGCGGCTGCGGCGCGGTGTTCTTCCCCCGTGAGGACCACGCCTGCCGCAACCCGGCCTGCGACGGCGCCGAAGGGGACCTGGAGGAGGTACCGCTGTCGCGGCGGGGCCGGGTCTGGTCGTACACCGACGCCCGCTACCGACCGCCCGCCCCGTACCCCTGCGACCCCTCACGCCCCTGGGAACCCCGCGTCCTGGTGGCGGTGGAACTGACGGCGGAACGGATGATCGTGCTCGGACAGGCCGCGCCCGGGACGGGCGTGGCCGATCTGGCCGTCGGCATGGAGGTCGAGCTGGTGCCCGGCGTGCTGTACGAGGACGCGGAGCACACCTGGACCACCTGGCACTGGCGCCCCGTGGGAGGCGGGCGATGAGCCATGACGTGGCCGTGCTCGGCGTCGGCATGCACCCCTGGGGCAAGTGGGGCCGCCCCTTCACCCGATACGGGGTCGCGGCGGCGCGCGCCGCGCTCGCCGACGCCGGGCTGGACTGGCGGGACGTCGGACTGGTCGTCGGCGCGGACACGGTGCGCGGCGGCTACCCCGGCTACGTGGCCGGGGCGGCCTTCGCCCAGGCGCTGGGCTGGCAGGGCGCCCGCGTGGCCAGCGTCTACGCCGCCTGCGCCTCCGGGGCCCAGGCCCTCGACACCGCCCGGGCCCACATCCTCGCCGGCCTGGTGGACACCGCCCTGGTCGTCGGCGCGGACGCGGCCCCCAAGGGCTTCTTCGCGCCCGCCGGGGGCGACCGGCCCGACGACCCGGACTGGCTGCGCTTCCGCGTGCTCGGGGCCACCAACCCCACCTACTTCGGGCTGTACGCGCGCCGCCGCATGGCCCTGCACGGCGACACTCCCGAGGACTTCGCCCGGGTCAAGGTGAAGAACGCGGCCGCCGGCGCCGCCAACCCGCTCGCCCGCTACCGGACGCCGGTCACGGCCGCCGAGGTGGCGGTCTCCCCCGTCGTGGCCGACCCGCTGCGGCTGCTCGACATCTGCGCCACCTCCGACGGGGGCGCCGCCGTCGTCCTGTCCAGCCTGGACTTCGCCCGGCGCCGCGCGACGGCGGATCCGGTGCGGATCCGCGCGGTCTCCACCGTCACCCCGGTCTATCCGCGCACGGTGCCCGACCTCCCCGACATCGCCACCGACTCCTCCCTCACCGTCGCGCCCCGGGAGCCGGCCACCGGTTTCCGGGCGTCCGTCGCCCGCGCCGCGTACGAGGAGGCCGGCATCGGTCCCGAGGACCTGGACCTGGCGGAGGTGTACGACCTGTCGACGGCGCTGGAGCTGGACTGGTACGAGGACCTCGGCCTGTGCCCGCCGGGCGGGGCGGTGAAGCTGCTGCGCGACGGGGCCACGTCGCTCGGGGGGCGGATTCCGGTCAATCCCAGCGGCGGCCTGGCCTCCTTCGGGGAGGCCGTGCCCGCCCAGGCGCTCGCGCAGGTGTGCGAGCTGACCTGGCAGTTGCGCGACCGGTCCGGGCCCCGGCAGGTCACCGGGGCCCGCGTGGGGGTGACGGCGAACCAAGGCCTGTTCGGGCACGGCTCGTCGGTGGTCGTAATCAGGTGATCTGTCCGATACCTTGACGCTCCATCACCCCGCGACAACACTTCCGGGTGGCGCGGAGGCCGGGCGGGAGGCGGGACCCTCCGTACCCGGGTCTCCGTGCGCCATTCTCTGGCGGCGCATGCCCGACACGTGCGCCTGCACGAAGGAGCCGTCATGTATTCCAACGGAGACGTCTTTGTCGGCGAGATCATCGGAACGGCGATCCTGATCCTGTTCGGCGCCGGCGTGGTGGCCGGGGTGCTCCTCCACCACTCGAAGGCCCGGGCATCCGGGTGGATCGTCATCTCGTTCGGCTGGGGCCTCGCGGTCCTGGCCGGCGCGTACACCGCAGGCCCGCTGTCCGGCGGGCAGCTGAACCCCGCCGTGACCTTCGGCGTCGCCATCAGCTCGGGCAAGTGGAGCCAGGTGCCGGTCTACCTCGCCGGGCAGCTCGTCGGCGCGATGCTGGGCGCCGTGCTGTGCTGGCTGGTGTACTACGGCCAGTTCGCGGCGAACCGTGCCGAGGAGACCCGTCAGCCCACGCTCGCCGTCTTCTCCACCGTCCCCGAGATCCGCGTCTGGTGGCAGAACCTGATGACGGAGGCGATCGCCACCATGGGTCTCGTCCTGCCGATCCTGGCCTTCGGCCTCAGCAAGGGACTCGGCGAGACCGGTACCGGCACCCTGATCGTGGCGCTGCTCGTGACCGGCATCGGGCTCTCCCTGGGCGGTCCCACCGGCTACGCCATCAACCCGGCCCGCGACCTCGGGCCGCGCATCGTCCACTCCGTCCTGCCGATCCCTTTCAAGGGCACCTCCGACTGGGCGTACGCCTGGATCCCGGTGGCCGGCCCGCTGATCGGCGGTGCACTGTCCGGTCTCATCTACAACGTCGCGTTCAAGTGAGGCGGTCATGACCGAAACCTCCGACCAGGCGATCCGATACGTGGCCGCCATCGACCAGGGAACGACCTCCAGCCGCTGCATCGTCTTCGACTCCGGCGGGTCGATCGTGGCGCTCGACCAGCGCGAGCACCGCCAGATCTTCCCCAAGCCGGGCTGGGTGGAGCACGACGCCACCGAGATCTGGTCCAAGGTCCAGGCCGTGGTGGCCGGTGCGCTCGCCAAGGCCCGGCTGCGCGCGGACCAGCTCAGCGCGCTCGGCATCACCAACCAGCGCGAGACCACCGTGCTGTGGGACCGCACCACCGGCCGCCCGGTGCACAACGCGATCGTGTGGCAGGACACCCGCACCGCCGCGCTGTGCGACCGGCTCGGCGGCCAGGACGGCCAGGACCGCTTCCGCGAGTCCACCGGACTGCCGCTCGCCAGCTACTTCTCCGGTCCCAAGGCGGCCTGGCTGCTGGACAACGTGCCGGGGCTGCGCCGCCGCGCGGAGAACGGCGAGATCGCTTTCGGCACCATCGACTCCTGGCTGATCTGGAACCTGACGGGCGGCACGGAGGGCGGCGTCCACGTCACGGACGTCACCAACGCGAGCCGCACGATGCTGATGAACCTGGAGTCGATGGAGTGGGACCCGGCGATCCTCGCCGCGATGAACGTCCCCGAGGCCGTCCTCCCGGAGATCCGCTCCTCCTCCGAGGTGTACGGCACGGCGGTCGGCCAGCTGGGCGGCGTACCCGTGGCCTCGGCCCTCGGCGACCAGCAGGCCGCGATCTTCGGCCAGGCCTGCTACGGGACGGGCGACGCCAAGAACACCTACGGGACGGGCAGCTTCCTGCTGCTCAACACCGGGAACCGGCCCGTGCCGTCGAAGAACGGACTGCTCACCACGATGGGCTACCGGCTGGGCGGGGAGGCGCCGGTCTACTGCCTGGAGGGGTCGATCGCCATCACCGGCGCCCTGGTGCAGTGGTTCCGCGACAGCCTCGGCATCATCACCGCGGCGGACGAGATCGAGGCGCTCGCGGCGAGCGTGCCGGACAACGGGGGCGCGTACATCGTCCCCGCCTTCTCCGGGCTCTTCGCCCCGTACTGGCGCTCCGACGCGCGCGGCGTGGTCACCGGCCTGACCCGGTACGTCACCAAGGCGCACCTGGCGCGTGCGGTGCTGGAGGCGACCAGCTGGCAGACCCGCGAGGTCGTCGACGCGATGTACCAGGACTCCGGCGTGCACATCACCGGGCTCAAGGTCGACGGCGGCATGACGTCCAACAACCTGCTGATGCAGCACCAGGCGGACGTGCTGGGCGTCCCGGTGGTGCGGCCGCGGATCTCGGAGACCACGGCGCTGGGCGCGGCCTACGCCGCGGGGCTCGCCACCGGCGTGTGGGACGGGCTGGACACGCTCAAGGCGCACTGGCAGAAGGACGCCGAGTGGCAGCCGCGGATGGACGAGAAGACCCGTGAGAAGGAGTACCGCCGCTGGAAGAAGGCGGTCGAGCGGAGCTTCGGCTGGCAGGACGAGGACGAGGACGACGGCCCCGTACCGGCGGCCGGGGGCTGACCGGCCCGCCCGCCCGCAGCCGCGGCGCGCGGCTCAGTTGGCGGCGGCCGACCGGCGGTCGCCGGCCACCTGGGCCGCGTGCTCGACCACGGTGATGAGCACCTTCTTCGCCGAGGCGCGGTCCCGCGCGTCGCACGTCACCAGCGGCACCTCGGGGTCGAGGTCGAGTGCGTCGCGCACCGTCTCGGCAGGATGCCGCTCGGCCCCATCGAAGACGTTGACGGCCACGGCGAAGGGGATGCCACGGCGCTCGAAGTAGTCGATCGCGGAGAAGCAGTCCTCCAGGCGCCGGGTGTCCGCGAGGACGACCGCCCCCAGGGCGCCCTGCGCCAGCTCGTCCCACAGGAACCAGAAGCGGTCCTGGCCCGGCGTGCCGAACAGGTAGAGCACGAGGTCGTCGCGGAGGGTGATCCGGCCGAAGTCCATGGCCACGGTGGTGGTGCGCTTGGCCTCGACGCCCGCGGTGTCGTCGACGGGCCGGCCCACCTCGCTGAGCGTCTCCTCGGTGCGCAGCGGGCGGATCTCGCTGACCGCGCCGACGAGCGTGGTCTTGCCCACGCCGAAGCCGCCCGCCACCAGGATCTTCAGCGTGACGGGCTCGACGGGGGAGGGACGGCGTTCAGAGCGTCCGAAAGCCATGGCTCACTCCTCCGGTCGTGCCGTTTACACAGGTCAGCGGCATCCTGGGTCCTAGGGACTGCGTCGGGCGATCAGCTGTGGCAGTGGAACATTACTACGATCCGACCGGACAACTACCAGCGGTCCGCGGGCCGTTACCCGCCCGCGGGCCCACCCGGCGGCCGCGGGACCCCGCGTGGCGGACCCTCAGGCCGTGCACCGGGGGGCGTCGCGGGCCGGGTGAGGTCCCCGCCGCGGCGCCCCCGGGCGGGTTCACAGCGCGCGCAGGCGGTCGATCACGTCGCGCAGCAGCCCCGCGTCGGGCAGCTCCGCCGGTGGGACGGGCCGGCTGACGTGGACCAGCCCGGACTCCAGGACGTCGCCGATGAGCACCCGGACGACGCCCACGGGCAGGTCGAGGTCGGCCGCCAGCTCGGCGACCGACATCGGCTGCTCCCGGCACAGTTCGACGATGTCGAGGTGCTCGGGCGACAGGGTGCGGTCGACGTCGGCGTCGTCGTCCGCGCTGCGCGACTCGGCGACCACCAGGGCGATCAGGTCGAGCCGGGCTTCCGCGGCGTGGCTGGTACGGCCGCGTGTCATGGCGTACGGCCGCACCACGGGCCCGGCGTCGTCGTCGTACCAGCGGTCCGCTTCGGAAGTCATGACGTCCTCGTCACACCGCCCGCGCCGCGTCGTCGTCGGTCCGCGGGGCGGTCGCGAGGTGCACGCCGACCCGCTTCACCAGCAGCGCCATCTCGTAGGCGACCTGTCCGACGTCGGAGTCGGCGTCGGCGAGCACGGCCAGGCAGCTGCCGTCACCCGCGGCGGTGACGAACAGGAAGGCCTCGTCCAGCTCCACGAGGGTCTGCCGGACCTTGCCGGCCTCGAAGTGCCGGCCGACGCCCTTGGCGAGGCTGTGGAAGCCGGAGGCGACGGCGGCGAGGTGCTCGGCGTCCTCACGGGTCAGGCCCTCGGACGCGCCGGTGGCCAGGCCGTCGCTGGAGAGCACCAGCGCCTTGCGGATGCTGGCCACGCGGCCGACGAGTTCGTCGAGAAGCCAGCTGAGCTCGCGGGTCGGGCTCGATGGTGCGGTCATGGACCGTTCCCCTCCGTGGTGGATCTGGTTGCGCTGTCGCCCCCTCGCTCCGCCGGGGTGGTTCCCGGGCGGTCGGTGGGGCGGACGTCGTCGGTGCCGTCGGTGCCGAGGTCGTCGGCGGTGTCCGCGCGGCCACGCAGCCATCCTCGCTGCAGTGAGGCCATGCGGTCGCGCACCTCCTCGGGCGAGCGCTCGTGCCCGCCGTCGTCGTCCGCGCCGCCGGTGGCGGCGCTACGGGTCTGGGTGGTGGAGTCGCTGCGCAGCTGCGGGGCGAGGCTGGCCTGGCGGACCCGGCGGGGCAGTCCCGCGCCAGCGGGCTCCTCCTGCGGTGCGGGGTCGGCGGGCCGCGGCGCCTCGCCGACCGGCCGGCCGTTCTCGGCGACCAGGACCGGGGTCCGGCGGCGACGCGGCAGGACCGTGGGCGCGTCCGCCGGCACCGCGTCGGGTGCGGCCGTCAGCGCCGGTGTCCCCACGGTCTCCGGCACGTGCGGCCGGTGCTCGCGCGGCTCGTCGTCCGGCTCCGGGACCAGGCCCCACTGACGGAAGCTGTGCTCGGTGGCGGCCGACATCGGTGCGACCCGGGGCTCGTCCGGTTCGGCCGGCGCCCGGGCCTCCACGACGGCCGCAACGGCGGTCTCGTCGCGGGGCCCGTCGAGGGTCTCGTCCAGGGGCTTGTCCGGCTGGTCCTCGCCGGACTCGGTGAGGAGCGACGCCGGGACGAACACCACGGCCGTGGTGCCGCCGTACGGGGACTGGCGCAGCGAGACGCGGACGCCCTGGCGCTGGGCCAGCCGGCTGACGACGAACAGCCCGAGCCGGTCGGTGTCGGAGAGCTCGAACTCGGGGGTCTCGGCGAGGCGGAGGTTCGCCTCCAGCATGGCGTCGGGGGTGAGCCCGAGGCCGCGGTCGTCGATCTCCAGGACGAAGCCGTTGGCGACGGACTCGCCGTGTACCTGGACGCTGGTGTGCGGCGGCGAGAACACGGTGGCGTTCTCGATGAGCTCGGCGATGAGGTGGGTGAGGTCGGCGACGCCGTGGCCGGTGACGGCGAGCCGCGGCAGCCGGCGCACGTCGACCCTCTCGTAGTCCTCGACCTCGGCGACGGCCGCCCGCACCACGTCCATCAGCTGCACCGGCTTGCGCCACTGCCGGGACGGCACCGCGCCGGAGAGGATCACCAGGCCCTCGGCGTGGCGGCGCATGCGGGTGGTCATGTGGTCGAGGCGGAAGAGGTCGGCGAGTTCCTGCGGGTCCTCGGTGCGCCGCTCCATGGCGTCCAGCAGGGTGAGCTGGCGGTGCAGCAGCACCTGGCTGCGACGGGCGAGGTTGACGAAGACCTCGGAGACGCCGCGACGCATCTCGGACTGGCGCACGGCGGCTTCGACAGCCGCCCGTTGCAGGGTGTTGACGGCCTTGCCGACCTGGCCGACCTCGTCGTCGGGGTAGTCCAGCCGCGGCGCCTCGGTCTCGACGTCGACCTCCTCGCCCGCGGCGAGACGGCGCATGACGCGCGGCAGCCGGGCGCCGGAGACCTCCTGGGCCTCCTTCCGGAGCCGGGACAGGTCGCGGATCAGGCTGCGGCCGACGCGTATGGAGACGAAGACGGAGGCGACGACCGCGATCAGGCCGAGGCCACCGGCGACCGCGGCGATGGCGACCAGCCGCATGCCGATCGGTTCGGCACGCTTCTTGTGCAGGTCGCCCGCCTCGACGCCCAGGCGGTCCAGGTCGGTCAGCGCGGTGGTGGCCGTGGTCTGCCAGGACGCGCGGTCGGCGGCCTGGGGCGCGCCGGACGCGCCCGCGGAGATGACCGCGTCCTCGGCGGCACGCAGGGCGCGGCCGGAGGGCCCCGCCCAGTAGGCGTCGTAAAGGGCGCGCTCGTCGGCGGTCAGCAGGTGGAGGTTGTCGGCGTAGTAGGCGCGCTGCTCGGCGACGGCGAAGGTGAAGGAGCGCATCTCGGCGGCGCTCATGCGGCCCGCCGCGATGGCCGCCACCATGAGGGCGTCCTCCTGGCTGATCGCCTCGCGGGCCCGGGTGACCTGGATGAGGGCGCGGCCCTGCTTGTCGATGGCGACGTTGTTGAGCGGGTTCAGCGAGTCCAGGAACGCATAGGCCGGGTCGAAGAGGCCGCTGTACGCGGCGAAGGCGTCGTTGCGGCCGATGGTGCCCTTGCCGACCTTGTCGCGCAGCGTCTCCAGGCCGCCGAACTCGCGGACGACCAGGTCGAGCCGGCGCAGCGCGTCGGGGGCCAGCCGCTCCCGGTTGGCGCCGGAGGCCGCGTTGCCGCGCAGCCGGGCGATCACCTTGTCCGTCTCGCGCTCGCGGGCGAGCAGGGTGCCGCGGGCGTCGGAACGTCGAGGATCGGCCAAGTAGAGCATGGCGGAACGGCGTTCCTGCTGGAGCGCCTGGATGCTGTCCTCGACCGGGTAACCGAGTGCGTTGACGGTCTGCTCGACGCCGAAGAGGCCCCAGACCTGACGTCCCGTCAGAGTTGCGGCGAAGGCCCAGATGGCCGTGAGGGACACCAGCGGAATGAGCAGCAGTGCCACGATCTTCCGCCGGATCGTCGTACCGCGAAAGCGCATGGCCTCCCCAACGTCAAACCCGGTCAAGGGCTGTCGTGTTCCGACTGCAAACGGCGCGAGCCTACTACTGCCGGATGAGCAATCCGAAAGCCCTGCTTCCGCTCTTGCCCCGGGACGACCCGATTCGTACGGATGAACGGCCGGCACGGCTGGCCGAAATGCACCGCACAGGGAACCCGCGGTGCCATTCCGTCGTATGACAGGAGGGGAGGGGTGCTCCGGAATGCGGAGGGCATTCATCGGCGGAAACCGGGCAGCCACTCTGGAGTCGGACATCGGGGATCCGGCACCGCATCACCGGTATCCCGCAGGGGAGCAGATTTCATGGACGACCTCGTCGAGGACGCACTGGATCGCGACATTCCGCCGCGGAAGACCCGGCGGCCGTTGTGGGTCGATGAGCCCGTCGGGCGGCCACGCATGCCCGACCCGGTGCGCCGGGCGGCCGTGCGGGCCGTGCTCGTCGTCGCACTGACCCTGATCGCCGCGGTGATCGCCATGCTGGGGGCGGCCGGTGAGTCCTGGCTAGCGGCGCCGGCGATGCTCACCGCCATAGCCTTCACCGTCGTCGCCACCTGGGCGGTGCTGGACGTGTGGATCACCCGCCAGGTCTGGAACCAGCGCAACGGCGTGGTGTCCAGCCCGAGCAGCGCGGCCCGCAGGCTGCGCCGCGAGCGCCGACGGGAACGGCGCCGGGCCCGGGCCGGGGCCCGCGCCGCCGCACGGCGCCGGCAACTGCCCGGTACCGGCGCGCGTACCGCCTGAGGGAGGCGCACCCTCCCGTGGGCCCGGACGGCCTTCGGGACGGGCCGCCCGGAGGTCAGCCGCCCTGCGGGGCCGGCTGGTCCGCCGGGCGGCGGAACATCCGCGTCGCCGTGATCTCGCCGTGCACCGGCTCGGACTCCGGGTCCGTCGCGGGCAGTCCGGGCCGCAGGTGCTCCTCGACGCTGATGTACTTCAGGCCCGCGCGCAGGTCCGCGTCATTGCGCAGCCGTACGACCAGCGGGAACTCGGCGAGCGCCGTGGTGTCGAACAGACCCGTGGTGTAGATCAGCTGGACGCCCAGCGCGTCGGCGACCGCGCGCTGCAGCTCCAGCAGATAGGTGGCGTTGGCGCGGCCGATCGGGTTGTCGAGGAAGAGCGTGCCCGCGTGCCGGTGCCGGTCCCTGCCGCGGTCGTTGCTGCGCAGCGCGGCCATCGTGCAGTACAGGGCGATGGCCGCGGTGAGCAGCTGGCCGCCGGAGAAGACGTCTCCCATCTGCCCGACGGGGACGCGCTCGGCGCGCAGCACGGCGTCCGGCTTGAGGATCTCGACGGCCACCCCCCTGGGTTCGAGGGCGGCCGCGACCCCGCGCAGCAGCAGCGACATGCCGTCCCGGCGCAGGTCGGAGTTCTTGCGGACGGCCGCCCGGGTCGCCTCGTCGATCACGGCGCCGAGCCGCTCGTCGAGCGCCGCGTGGTCCGGGTCGTCGAAGCGGATCCGCAGGAACTCCTGCCCCGACCACTCCCCCAGCCCCTCCGGCAGGCGGGACAGCCGCTGCGCCGACCGCAAGGTGGTCAGCGAGGACTCCACCATGCCGCGCAGCCGGTCCACGATGCTGTCGCGGTTGCGCTCCAGCTGTTCCAGCTCGTCGGTCAGGACGCGCAGCCGCGGCTCGAAGGCGGCGTGCCAGGCCGCCGCGTGCTCGGGGAGTGCGGACGCGGGCAGTTCGCGGATCTGCTGGCGGGCCGGGGTGCGCACCTGCTCGTAGCGGGCGGCGTTGGCGTGCCGTACGAGGACGTCGCAGGCCTCGCGCAACTGCGACTCGGCCGCCGACAGGTCGGCGGCACAGCCGCGCAGGCCGCGGCGGGTCTCGGCGACGGCGGTCCTGGCCTCCTCCAGGGAGCCGGAGTACGGCTCCGGCTCCTCCTCGCCGTCCTCGGACTGCCGGTCGCCGTCGCGGAGCAGGTCCCGCAGCAGTGCGGCGAGTTCGTCGAAGCCGCTCGCGGCGTCCTCGGCGGCGCGGTGCGCGCGCACCAGGTCGCCGTGGCCGTCCCGGGCGTGGGCCAGCGCATCGGTGCGGGTGGCCAGTTCGCCGTTGGCACCGCGCAGCAGCTCCTGGGCGTGCTCGGCGTCGCGGGGCAGCAGTTCCCCGGGGAGCTCGGTGTGCGTCCCGCCGTCCGCCGGGGCGTGCCGCTCGGCCTCGCCGCGCAGCCGGCCGAGCTGCTCGCTCGCGGCGGCGGCGCGGGAGTCCAGGGTGGCCACCAGCTGTTCCGCGCGGGCGGCCGCGGCCTGCCGCGACGGGCCGTCGGCGCCGTCCGGGCCCTCCAGCAGCTGCGCGGCGCGGGTGCGCACCTTGTTGGTGAGGCGCTCCAGTTCGGCGAGCGCGGACTGCTCGGTGCTCTCGGCGCGGGCCTGTTCGGCCCGCAGGTCGGCGCCGACGCCCACCTTCTCGTACACCTGGGAGGCCGCGCGGTAGGCCTCGCGCAGGGCGGGCAGCGAGCCGGCCGGCTGCCCGGCGCCGTCCTCGTCCTCCAGGGCCTCGTCGGGGGCGCCGGTGATCTCCGAGCGCTCGGCGCGGAGCACGCGCGCGGTACGCCGCGCGTCGTCCGCGGCGCGCTGGGCGGCACGGCGGTCCTCGTCGGCGGCGCGCGCCAGGGTCAGGCAGGCCTCGGCGCGCGTCTCGGCCTCGACGGCGTCCTCGGCCAGCTCGCGCGTCCTGCGCTGCCAGTTGGCCCGCTCCCGCAGCCGGAAGGCGAGACCGGCGAGCGCGTCGGCGGCCCGCCGGGCCTGCTGCGCCACCTCCTGGCGCTCGTCGCGCAGGGCGGTCGCCTCGGCGGCGGCCTCGTCGGCCTCCACCCGCACGGAGCGTGCCTCGGCGAGCTCCTCGCGGGCGGCCCCCGCGGTCTCCCGGGCGGTCTCCACGGCTGCGGCGAGTTCGGCAAGCCGGCCGCTCGGGCAGCCCGCACGCCACGAGGAGAGGCGGGCGGCCAGCGTGCGGTCCTCGGCCAGGCGGGCGGCGAGGCCGCGGATGTCCTCCTCGCGGGCGGTCGCGCGGCCGCGCAACGCTTGGCGCTCGCCGTCGGCGGCCAGTTCGTCGTGCATGGCCGGGTTGGGCGGGACGAGGAAGAGCTCGGGCTCGGTGCCCGCCGGGGGCGGCGGGGCGAGCAGCGCCGCCGCTGTGCCGACCGTGACGGTCGACCGCGGCAGCAGGGCCGCCTGCGCCAGCACCTCGCGGGCCCGCAGGTAGCTCTGGGGGTCGGTGACGATCACGCCGTCCACCAGTTCCGGGCGCGCGGCGAGCACGGCGGCGTGGTCGGCCGGGTAGACGGCCTGGGCCAGGTACCGCCAGCCGGGGAGCGCGGGGATGCCGTGCTCGCCCAGGTACTCGACGGTGGCGAGGACGTCGGGGCCCGGCGGCAGCAGCCCGCCGTCGCCGAGCGCGGCCAGGATGCGGGCGTCGTCGGCGGCGGCGGTGCGCAGGTCGAACAACTGCCGCTCGGCGGAGGCCACCGCGCCGTCCAGCATCTCCTGCAGCGGCTCCGCGAAGGTGTCGAGTTCGGCCGCGGTCAGCGGGCCCTGCTCGGCGGGACGCCGTCCGGCCCCGGGCGCAGTGCGCCGGGCCGCGGAGGTCTGCGCGGGGATGGCGGCGGGGCCGCGGTCCGCGGCGGTGTCCCCCGCGGTGCCGGCCGCCGGGACGGTGCCGGGG
>NZ_JARAVL010000069.1:0-29258 GCF_033792725.1 Streptomyces sp. PA03-5A
ACGACGACCCCAAGCCCTTCGTCTGGACGAAAACCGCAGACGAAATCTTCGAACGCCTCGCCGGATATCTGAACCGAATCAACGACTCAGGACACTAGGACCTCGATACCGATGAGGCGGCCCTGCTCGTCGAAGTCGAGGTTGATCATGCCGTCGACATCGATCGGATCGCAGGGATAGGTATGTGCTGATCTCACACTGACCTGCGGGTCGGTGAAGTATATGTACGCCGCGTTCACGGTCTTGTCGTAGGTGACTTTGACGTCAGGCACGATGCTGGGGTCCTTTCTGCGTTGTTGGTTCCGGTCTCGTCAGTGCGCTGCGAGTTGCAGGGCGAGGACGGCCTTGACGATGGTGGTGACGCGGGTCGTACTGCAACGGAGTTTGCGCAGGAGGCGCCACGTCTTGAGAGTGGCCATGGCCTGCTCGCCGAGCGCGCGGACCTTGGCGTGGGAGGCGTTGACGGCTCGTTGGCCTGCGGAGAGTTCCTCCCAGCGGCCGCGGTAGGGGACGCGGACGGTGCCGCCTGCTCCTTGGTACGCCTTGTCCGCCCAGCAGCGGACGCCCGCTTGGGTCAGTGCGGCGGGGATGCCGTGGGTGCGGGCGGCCTTGATGTCGTGGACCGCTCCGGGCAGTGCGGGCGATGCCCTGAGCAGGCGGCCGAAGGGGTCGGTGATGACCTGCACGTTCATGCCGTGCTTCTTGTGCTTGCCGGAGTAGAAGGGGCGGTCGGCGGCGATGCGGTCGATCGGCAGCAGGGTGCCGTCCAGGATCACGAACGCTTTCGTCGCCGCGGTGCTGACGGCTTGTTCAAGCGTTGGGGCGAGGGCGGCCAGGACTTCGACAGCTTCGCGGATGTAGCGGTAGACGGTGGCGATGCCGACGTTGAACGCCGCGGCGAGCCGGCTATAGCTGTCGCCGCATCGCAGGTGCGCGAGGGTGAGGAGTGCCTGGCGTCCCGCTGGCAGGCGTCGCCACCGGCTACCGATCTCATGGCGGCGCTGACGCAGGTGACGGGCGAGGAACCGCAGGGTCGAATTGGACAGGTCGATCCCGGACGGGTAGACAAGCACGGAAGCTCCTGGAAGACAACGGGTGATCTTGGTCGTGAACCCGTCTACCAGGAGCTTCGCTGCGCTGTACAGACCTCCGCGACGAACCAGCCACCCTCACCACGAGGTTGGAAAAGGCATGGCGTCTCCTCAAGCGAAGCTCGAAGGCGGTCGTTGATCCACCGCCTTCCCGGTCGGTGGCGGCACATGCCGCTCCTCAGGGCAGCGGAGTACCGCCCGTGGCGTTGACGACCTCCGCGGTGATATAGCTGGCGCGGGGAGGCGAGGAAGACGTACGCCTGGGCAGGGCGGCCGAGCGGCGACTGCTTTCCGAATTCGGTGGTGTCCGGGAGGGTCGCCGGGATCAACGGGGCGCACATCGGGCCCGGGGCCACCGCTTCCCCGACCACAGCGGTCGCACACCCACGCGCCCCCTTCCAAGACCGTCGCAGTTCCCGCCGATCGAGAGGTGAGTGCCTTCGGCTGGTGATCGCCGTCAACTCACGGGTGCGGCAGGAAAGCCGGCAAACACAGCGGACGCGCCTGGGTGAGGAGTTCACGGGTAGGCGAGGAGTCGGAGCAACCCTTCCCCGGGGCACCACTCGGAGGTCGAAACCTCCCCGGCTACCCTCCGCGACCACACGGTGAGGCGAAATGCAAGATCGAATAGATATGGCTTACAAAGAATGGCCCGACGGGTCTCCCCTGTGGGTTCTCATCACGATCATCGTGATGATGGGCTCGCTGGCGCTCATCGCCAAGCTGTTGCGCGACAAGAAGTGACACATCAGAAGGTGCGGCTAACGGGAACTTCCCTCCGGTCCGGGGTACGCCGCTGTCATTGCGCGTCGACTGAGTTCGGCACCGATGACGCCGTGGACATAGGGCAGCGGCAACCCTCGCGCCCCGGCCGTCCGGTAGCCGCCACCCGGCAACGACATGGCCTGCCGTGCCCGCCACGTGGCTGGACCAGCCACAAGACTCCCGACAAGAGCACGGGCACAAGCTCCGCAAGATCGAGGACGCCGCTGCGTGGCCCACCTCCCACCCGCGCCACGCTCTGCGAGCACACCGTTTGCAGGATTTTGGGTTGTTCCAGGTGGAGGTCGTGTTTCCAGCCCCGGGGACGCTCATGGCCACTGTCCCGGATCGCTGCTGGAGCAGCCTGCCTCATTCCTCCGCAGTCAACGCCGCTCATCTGGCCCGAGGCCTTCGCGCCGCCCCAGTATCCGCCCAGCTGATCCCACCCTGAGCGGCCCATTCCCTCCGGAACACTCGACGGCGGTCCCGCTTCGCCCGGCACCAAAACCCCAGTCCCTTACCTCAGCGCCGCCGTGCCCACCGGCCCCCGCTCACAGCGCGCCAGCGCGCCAGCGCGCCAGAAACGCGCATGATGGGAATACGGACGTTGCCATGGAAAGTGCCTAGCTTGGCGATGCGGGCCGTGCTTCCGCCCGCGGTTCCTCAGCGACGCCGGCTGAGATGCCAGCCAGCTAAAGTGCCTTGCCGCAAGCGCTCTCCCCCGGAGCCCCTACAGCCAGGCAAGGTCGTTGACGGCGATTTCCCAATGTGGCCCAGGGGCCACGTAGAGCTGCTGCACAGATCGAGGAGCCATTTGAGCGCCGAATCGCTCTTCGCCTGATCATCAACCTTGTAAGAAGGAAACGCTATGACCGCCTACGGATACTTCCTGTCCTCGGAGGAGTTCGCCCCCGCGGAACTGCTTGACCAGGCACGCATGGCCGAGCAGGCCGGTTTCCAGGCGCTGGCCATCTCAGACCACTTCCATCCTTGGAATGACGAGCAGGGCGAGAGTTCGTTCGTCTGGTCCATGATCGGAGCGTTGTCCCAGGTGACGTCGCTGCCGATCACCACTTTGGTGACCTGTCCCACGGTGCGTGTTCATCCAGCGATCAACGCCCAGGCCGCCGCGACAGCGGCCGTGCTCACCGAGGGCCGCTTCCGCTTCGGTCTGGGAAGCGGTGAAGCACTCAACGAGCACATTCTCGGCGACGCTTGGCCTGAGGCCGCTGAGCGCCTGCAGATGCTCGAAGAGGCCGTGCAGATCATCAGGAAGCTCTCCACTGGAGAGCGCGTTACGCACCACGGCACCCACTACACAGTGCAGAACGCCCGCCTCTACACCATTCCCGCCGAACCGGCTCCGTTGTACATCTCCGGCTTCGGGCCCGAAGCCGCCGCGCTGGCCGGCCGTATCGGGGACGGCTTCGTCACAATGAAACCCGATGCAGCGCTGGTGGAGCAGTTCCGGCGGGCCGGGGCCGGAAACAAGCCGGTCATCGGCGGACTGAAGGTGTGCTGGGACACCGACCGAGCGCGCGCGGTGAAGACCGTGCACCGGCTGTGGCCCAACGAGCAACTTCCGGGCGAGCTGGCCCAGATTCTCCCCACCCCGGAGCATTTCGAGCAGGCCGCCACCCTCGTCACCGAGGACATGATCGCAGACGCCATCGTCTGCGGCGACACTACCGACAACCACGTCGCCGCGATCAGGGCGTATTCTCAGGCCGGCTTCGACGAGGTCTACGTGAACCAGATCGGCCCCGATCAGAAGCAGTTCTTCGACTTCTACCGCGCCGAGATCCTACCCAGGCTGTCCGCTGGCTCCTCCGCCGGTTGATCTCTGCGCAGGGCGCGTGCCCTACTTTGCTCCATCGCAGGCGCGATACTTCGCGTCGCCGACCGATGGGCGAGTTGGTGCACATCGGAGCTCGACAGGGTGTTGCTGCTGGTCAAACCTGCCGCCAGATCTCGCGAAGGAAGGCAGTGAAGGCCAGCAGACGGTGCTGGACGGCATCCAGATGCTCGGGTGCCTCGGAAAACTTCGTTCCCAAGCCACCCCGGGGCGGGCCGCATCTGGGCCTGGATGGCGTCGGCATTGGGTTGCCCGCAGACCATCCGTAGCAGCGTGGCTACCCACTCAGTCATGCGGCATCATCAAACGGTTCGCGCAGAGGGAGGGCGGAGCAGTGAGGCCTCCGTTGGCGTTATGCGTCGCCCGCTGTCAGGCCGAGCAGCCGCCTCAGCCTCGCGTACTTCTCGTTGAGCTGGCGCCGGGTGGGTTCGTCGATCAGGGCGAGCCTGGCGGGGTCTGCGTTATGCGCGAGGTCGGCTTCCTTAATGAGGCGAGCGCCCGGCACGGCAAGGATTCGGCACGCGTACGATTCGTCGCTCTCCCCCGGTCGCTTGGTCATGGCGTCAACCAAGTCCTTCACATGCTGGGGAAGCTCCGCAAGGACAAGCCACTCTCGTGAGAGCTTCTCGTCTTCGATCGTGTCATGCAGCCAAGCGGCGGCAATCTGCTCGTCGGAGCCGCCCCGCTCCCTGACTCCGTCGACCACGGCCTCGACATGTTCCACATAGGGCCGCCCCGACTTGTCCATCTGGTGCGCGTGCGCTTCGCGGACGATCCCCTCGATTTGCACGAGCGTTAGGTCCGGCATGAGTACAACTCTACGAGCACCGGGCTAGGGGTGCCCGGAGGAGAACGCACCCGTCTGATCACCAGCACAAAGGCCTCGTGGACCTCAAATGCGTCGACGGGCCGGGGCAGACTTCCGTCCATCGTGCGCTCAGGACCGAAGTCCGATTGACGCTCCTTGCATGACCGCCCGGGGCGAGGGCACTGTCACCGCGGGCGGCGTAGCGTGGGGAGGGTCCGCCCGGCTGGTCGTGTCAGTGAACCACGAGGTCCGGGCCAGTGACGGGCCCATGCCTTTGACGCGATGCTCAAGCATCTCTGACCGCAGACATAGGCGCGTCGCGGGTGGGCAGGTGCCCAGAATCCTCCCGCAACCGCGGGAAGAGACGAGAAATCGAAAAAGGGCAGCGTGAGACGGGGCCAAGAGCGCTCCATGGCGTGCCTTGAGTCCCCGCGGGTAGGGGGAGGCCCAGGGTGGTTCATTGATGGGCCTCTGGCGAGGGGATGAGTAGGGAAGCCTCCGGGGTACGCGATGGGGTCTGGTTGGGAGGCACCTACAGCAGGAGGCGCGGATGCAGCCATCAGTGGATCGGATCGCGCACCCGAGGGGCAGCCGAACGCCCTACGGCCGGGCCGAGACGTGGCCCACGCGAGTAGATGCGTACCTGGCCGAGGGCATCGAGCCGGGCAGGGTGGAGCGGTGGGTGCAAACTGCCTCGATCCTGCACTCTGACGGCGACGCCATGGAGATCGCCGTCGCTGGTGGCCGCATCGTGGCGTACGCGGTCGTGCCATTGACCGAGTGAACCGCGGCCGGCTCGGTCAGAAAGATCTCTTCGGCTGGCAGGCCAATGGCAGCCCCGACCGGCTGACCCGCCCGCTGATCCGCCGCGAGGGCCAGCTCGTGGAGTGCGACTGGGATGCCGCGATGGATCGTGTTACGACGATTTCGACCACGCTGACGTCATCGCCCTGTTCGGCCACAACATCGCCGAAACCCAGCCGGTGCAATGGATGCGCATCCTGGATCGACTCGAAGGCACCGGCCCACCACGCCTGGTGTGCGTCGACCCCCGCCCCACTCCAGCCGCCTCCCGGTCCGCCGTTCATCTCGCGCCGCGCATAGGCACGAACGTGGCGCTGATGAACGCCCTGCTACACGAAATCATCCGCACAGATCGCGTCGCCCACGACTACATCGCCGCGCACACCGTCGGCTATGAGGAACTGGCGAAGCGGGTACGAGACCGCACTGCGAGGTGGGCCGCTGAGATCTGTGACCTCCCTGCGGCACGCATCGTTGAGGCAGCGGAGCTCCTGGGCCACGCGGACCGGCTGACGTCGACCGTGCTGCAGGGGTTCTATCAGTCGCACCAAGCCACGGCGGCCGCCGTACAGGTCAACAACCTGCACCTGATTCGCGGCATGCTCGGACGGCCCGGGGCCGGGGTGCTGCAGATGAACGGACAGCCCACTGCGGAGAACACGCGCGAATGCGGAGCCAACGGCGACCTACCCGGCTTCCGGAACTGGGAAAACGAGGCCCATGTCTCCGACCTGGCAAAGCTGTGGAACGTCGAACCCGCCTCGATCCCCCACTACGCCCCGCCGACCCATGCGATGCAAATGTTCCGCTACGCCGAGCAGGGCTCGATCGCCATGCTCTGGATCAGCGGCACGAACCCGGCCGTGTCCCTGCCGGAGCTGTCCCGCATCCGCTCGATACTCGCCCACGAACGCCTCTTCGTCGTCGTGCAGGACCTGTTCCTCACGGAAACCGCTCAGCTCGCCGACGTGGTGCTGCCCGCGGCCACCTGGGGTGAGAAGACGGGCACGTTCACCAACGCCGACCGCACCGTGCACCTGTCGGAGAAGGCCGTCGACCCGCACGGCGAGGCAAGGCCAGATTTGGACATCTTCCTCGGCTACGCCGCCCGCATGGAATTCCGCGACAAGGACGACGGTCCGCTGATCACCTGGCACGACGCCGAAGCGGCCTTCGACGCCTGGAAACGGTGCAGCGCCGGCCGCCCCTGCGACTACACCGGCCTCACCTACGACAAGCTGCGGGGCGGCAGCGGCATTCAGTGGCCGTGCAACGAAGAAGCGCCCGACGGCACGGAACGGCTGTATCGCGACGGCATCGCCTGGGCCCACCCCGACCAGTGCGAGAGCTACGGAAAGGACCTGCTCACCGGTGCATCCGACAGCGTGGTGGAGTACCGGTCCCTCAACCCAGACGGCAAGGCGGTCATGAAGGCAGCCGAGTACCTGCCGGCGCACGAGGAGCCCAGCGCCGAACTCCCCTTCCAGCTGACCACCGGGCGCACGATCTACCACTTCCACACCCGGACCAAGACCGGGCGAGCGCTCCAGTTGAACACCGCGGCTCCCGACGTGTGGGTGGAGATGTCCGCCGGGGACGCCGAGGCCCGAGGAATGGGCGAAGGTGACTTGGTCAAGGTCACCACACCCCGCGGTTCGCTGCGTGGCCGGCTTCGTGTGACCGGCATCCGGGCAGGCCTGCTGTTCGTACCGTTCCACTACGGCTACTGGGACACTCCAGGGCTCTCCGGGCCCAATCATGGCGCTCCGGGTCGCGCCGCCAACGAGGCGACGGTGACCGACTGGGATCCGGTCTCCAAACAGCCGCTGTTCAAGACCGCTGCAGCGGCCGTGACACTACTGGAGCGCACAGCCGGACAGGCCGCCCCGGCGCCAACGACCACCGCATCCGCTCCATCGCGAACCGGCGACGTCCCAGCCACGGCCGGGGGTCCGGCTGCGTACGCGTCCCAGACGGTCGACGGACCCCTGGGCACCCGTAAGGACGGACTCGGTGAACGGCATCAAGAACATTCTGCTCGCGCTGCACCAAGGCGAGGAGCACCTGGCAGAGAAACTCGTCACCGCCGCAGACAGCCATCGCACGGAGCACGAGGTGCATCACGTAGCCATCGATCTGGCTGAATGGTCACGCGAGCACGTCCGGCGGTTCGAGGACGTCGCCAAAGCCTACGACCTGGACCTCGACCCGCACGGCGTGCCGCGGACCGGCTTGCTTCTAGACGAGTAAGTCCGAAGCCCGGTCAGGCCCACTGACGAAATACTGCCTCCGAGGTGACGGAATGCCGATTCCGTTGACAGGTAACGCGAGCGCGGCTGGTCATGCGGCCCCCGGAGCCTCCAGGACCATACGGATCTCCGTCACCTCGTAGCCGGCGCGGTCGAAGGCCGCGGCCATCGGGACATTCGTCGTATCCGTCGTCGCGGTGATCCGCTCGGCGCCTTCGGTTGCATGGAAACGGGTGATTTTGGCGAGGATCTCGTTGATCAGCCCCTGACCGCGCTGCTCGGGTACGACTCCGAGATAGCCCACGTTGCGGTTGTACGGGGTCGCTGACGGGACGGCCAGACCGGCGAGCGTGCCATCGGGCAGCTCCGCGAGCCTCCACCAGGAGCGCTCGCCCGGGCAGTCGAGGTAGAACCGCATGTCCTCCTCGGCCAACTGCCTGGTGTCCTTGGTGCGCAGCTCGTCAAGGGTGGCTTGGTCGAGGCTGCCTGCCGACACCCGGATGAAGGCATCCAGGAACTCCTGGTCGCTTCCCTCGCGGAACACCAGCCGACCGCCGGCTTCGGGCAGTCCTGCCGCGGGAGTCCATTCGTAACGTAGGCGCTGAATTTCCCGGCTCAACCCTGTGCGCAAGCCCACTTCACGACGCCAGGCGACCGCCTCGGTGAGTTCCGGGCGGGTGCTCCAGTTCGCTGAGAGAGAGAGGTTGTACAGCGGGCGCGTGCCGAAGGCGGCATGCCCGGCGTCGAGGAGCCTGGTGGCGACGGCGACCGGATCGGCGACTGTGGAGCGGACCTGGAGACAGTCGAGGGCTATAGGCCGCTCGCTGTCGGCGCGGCCCCACCACAGCGCGCGGGCGAGGACTTGCCCGTCCTCGTCCTCGGCAAGCCAGATCCACTCCGGGCGGAACCGGTTGGCGTCGAGCTCTCCGCTGAACCTCTCGGCGGTCAGGGCGGCAACCGGGCCGTCGGCGGGGTACGCGGCGGCACGGTCAAGGGTGGTGGGGTCAGCGGTGGCGGGAAGGAATCGCATCCGGCCCATGATCACGGCTGGGCGGGACCGGGTCAAAGCATTTGCCGCTTCCCTCCGCGCTCGGTTCTTTGCCACAGTTCACCGGGAACATTCACGCAGGGACAAGGGAACGCCACACCACCCGAGCCGTGTTTCCGCAGCTCAACGGATTCCGTCGGTGGCCCGGTCAGTGGTCGTAGGCGATCAGTGACCGGGTGACGGGGGCTGCGGTGTGGTTGTTGTGCCAGATCGCGGCGGCCATCGCCAGGACGCGCTGGGCGACCCGGATCGCGACGCCCTCGAAGCTGCGTCCGCCGTGGTCTTCCAGGTCGAGCTGACCCTTGAGGGTGTCGTTGACCGACTCGATCAGCTGCCGGACCTTTTTGAGCATGGGCTCGCCGTAGCGGGCCTCTCGTCCTTGCGGGACGGACGCAGCATCCGCTGGTGTGGGTCGGCGCGGCCTCGTGGGCCGTCACCTTGCTCGCCGCCGCATGGCCCACCTCGCAGAGGCGTTGGATCGGTTGGCGCAGGCGGGCCGTGTAACGGGCCCTCAGATGGTGGACGGTGAGTACGGGGCGAGCGCGGCGAGGGCCACTGCTGCGGTCACCCCGGCCCAGGCGACGGGGCCGAGCGGGGTACAGCCGAAGAACTGGCTCACGCCGGGGGTCTGGATGACCGCGATGAGCGCGGCGGCGGAACCGAGCACCGTGAGCCACACCATGGGGCTGTGACGGCGACCGGTCACGGTCTGCGTCAGCTGGGCACCGACCACTCCGCACAGCGCCATGGTGCTGGTACGCCGGGCGCTGCCAGGGGTGATGGTGCCGACCAGCCAGGCGGCCGCGGCGCCCAGAGCGGTGAGGATGCCGCGGTGGCGGATCTGCCGGGCCAGGGGTGCGCCCAGGGTTCCCAGGCCCAACGGTGCGGTGCCGGTCCGTTCCGCTCCCTGTTCCGTGTCGGCGCTGGTATCCGCAGTGCCTTGGGGGGTCACGGCGACCGCCATGGCCGGGAACATGTCCGTGAGCAGGTTGACCAGCAGCAGTTGCCGGGTGGACAGCGGGGACGTGCCGGAGACCAGGGTCCCGAACAGGGAGAATCCGATCTCACCGGCGTTGCCGCCGATCAGGACGGTCAGCGCGTCGGCGACGCTGTGCCACAGGGCGCGGCCCTCGGCGACCGCCTCGATCAGCGCGGAGAGTTCGTCGTTGACGATGACCAGGTCGGCGGCGTTGCGCGCGGCCGCGGAGCCCCGGACGGCTATGCCGACGCCGACGTCGGCGGCTCTGATGGCGGCCGCGTCGTTGGATCCGTCACCGACCATGCCCACGACTCGTCCGGATTCCCTGAGGGCCTCGATGACCTGGAGCTTCTGCTCGGGGGCGACTCGGGCGACGACGCCGCAGTCGCGTACAAGCTCCGCCCGTCCGGTGCGGTCACGGGCGGCAAGCTCGTCCCCGGTGACGACGGAGACGTCCTCGGGCCAGCCGAGTGCGACGGCCACGGCCTTGGCGGTTTCGGGGTGGTCACCTGTGAGCATCACGGGTCGTACGCCGGCCTTCCGGAGGCCTGAGATCAGCGGTGCCGCGTCGGAACGGGGGGTGTCCGCCAGCGCGATGAAGCCGGTGAGCATCAACTCGTGCTGTTCCAGGGGACTTTCCAGTGCACCCTCGAACTGGTCCGACTGCAGTTGGTGTTCCGCAACAGCCAGGACGCGCAAGCCCTCCGACGCCAGCCTCCGAGCGGTCTCCATCGTGTCGTCGGCGTCGGGGCAGAGGGGCAGCACCACCTCGGGGGCGCCCTTGACCACGAGCAGCGGGGTGTCCTCCGCGTCGTGACCGGTGGCCGAGGCGTAGCCGCGGGTGGCCTGGAAGGGCTGGGTGTCGCCGGGGGCCCACTCCGGGTCGTCGCCCGCCGCCTCGAGGACGGCACCGTCGGTGGCGTGCGCGTGAACGCCGTGGTCGTCGTCGGCCTGGGGGCAGGTCCGGGCGGCCTGCCGCAGGATCGCGTGGCCTTCAGAGGATTCGACGTCATGGTCGTGGCCGTCGGACCCGGCGGTGCGGACCACCCGCAGCCGGTTCTCGGTGAGGGTGCCGGTCTTGTCGAAGCACACCGTGTCCATCCGGCCCAGTGCCTCCAGGGTGCGCGGGGTGCGCACCAGCACTCCGTGCTCGGTCAGCCTGCGGGCGGCGGCCAGTTGGGCGACGGTGGCGGTGAGAGGCAGCCCTTCGGGCACGGCCGCGACGGCGACGGCCAGCCCTCCGGCCACGGCTTGCCGCACGGGGGTGCCGCGCAGCAGCGACACTCCGGTCACCGCGGCTCCGCCTGCCAGGGTGAGGGGCAGGACGGTCGAGGTCAGTTCGCGCAGGCGGGCCTGCACTCCGGGCGCGGGCGGCATCCGGGCGGCCAGGTGGGCGGCGCGGCCTGCCTCGGTGTCGTCTCCTGTGTCGACCACCACGGCACGACCGTGGCCCGCCACCACGGTCGCGCCCTGGAAGACCATGCAGTCGCGGTCGGGGACCGGGACCCGGGGGGTGGCTTCCACCTGTTTGAGGGTGGGCAGGGACTCCCCCGTCAGGGAGGACTCGTCGACCTCCAGGTCCTCCGCTTCGAGCAGCCGCGCGTCGGCGGGGATCACGTCGCCGGTCTGGAGGTCGATGATCTCTCCGGGGGTGAGCCGTCCGGCCTCGACGGTGCGCGTGTCGCCGGTGTCCGGGTCGACCACCCGGCGGGCCTGCTGACGCTGGCTCACGGCAAGTGCGGC
The DNA here is from genome assembly GCF_033792725.1 of Streptomyces sp. PA03-5A. Classification (NCBI taxonomy): domain Bacteria; kingdom Bacillati; phylum Actinomycetota; class Actinomycetes; order Kitasatosporales; family Streptomycetaceae; genus Streptomyces; species Streptomyces sp. PA03-5A. Next base: position 11,340 of record NZ_JARAVL010000069.1, read on the forward strand.
CAAGGCCTGTTCGGCGCGGAGACGCTGGATGCCACCGACGAGGGCGTTGACGCCCATCGCACCGGTGACCAACAGGGCGTCCACAGCCGAGCCCAGCAGAGCGGAAGCGGTGGCCCCGACGGCGAGCACGGGGGTGAGGGGGTCGTTCAGCTCGGCACGGACCGCGCTGGCCAGACGACCCGTCAGGCGCAGTGGCGCGGCTACGGGTGACGCGGCCACGGCCTGGCGGACGCGCCCTGCCGCCGACCGGGCACGGGGCGTCTCATGGCGCAGCGACCGTTGCGTCTCCCGCAGCCGGTCGACGACCTCCTGGGGCTCCAGAGCATGCCAGGGCACACGCGGCCGGGGCCGCGGGACGTCGTGGTGCAGTACGTGCCGGGCGCCGCGCCAGCCGTCGACGAGGGCAACTGCCGCGGCGGCGTTAACCGGGCTCAGCCGCAGCCCCACACGCCAGGCGGCGCGACGTCCCCGCGAACCGCGTGTGAGCACCATCAGTTCCGACAGGGCAGCCCCGGCCTCGGCCAGGATCTTGGCGTGCCGGGCTGCGGTGTGGGCGCCCGGTACCGCGGTCAGCAGCCGCCACACGCCGGCCAGGTCGTCCAGGACGAGCGCGTCCGCGGCCCACAGCACGGCGCTGCTCCCATCGACGACGGTCACGGCCACGTCGCTGCTGAGCAGTCCCGTGGGCACGTCGTCGTCGGGTCCGGTACCGGGGGCCGCCCGAGCCACCGTGAACACGATCCGCCGGGACTGCCGAAGTTGACGAACGAGGTCCGTCAAGGTGACGTCCTCGGGGGTGAGTTGGTCGGCGAGCGCGCCGAACTCGCCGAGGGTCCCGTCGTCAGCCACGACCACGTGCAGGCCGGCCCGGCGGGCCACGTCGAGCACCGCCTCGGCCAGCGGGTCGACTTCCCTGCCGACGAAGACGGTGCCCACCTCACGGTTGTCCTGGTCGAGAGCGGTCATCTGCCCGGTGCGGGTGCCGGGGGCGGTGCCGGGAGCAGGCCGCAGACGCACCTCTCGGCCGGTGCCGGATTCACCGTCCGTCGGCTGCTCGTCTTGGTCCCGAACCGTGGCCGCGGCGGCATGCCACAGCCGGTCGTGGTCCCAGTCGTCGCCCCGGGGGCTGACCTCCATAAGGGTTCGTTTGCGTCCACTGATCACGGAGTGGTGCAGCACGATCGTGTCGACCAGCTCCAGCTGCCGGATCCTTTCCAGGTCCCGTACGAGCACCTTGCGACGGGCCAGGCCGGTGCCCAGGGCGGCGGTGAACGTGACGGGCCCATAGCGGGCGGCCCGCGGCGCGGCGGCGAGCACCGCCTCGGCTGCCTCGGCGCCATTGCGCGTGAAGGCCAGCGTCGCAGCCGCACCCAAAAGCCCTCCAGTGACGGCCTGGTCCGCGTACTGCTGCGCCGGCAGCACATGAAGGCGGGGCCGCCGCACCCGGGCCGCGGGCAGACTCTCCCGTTCGGGCGCGCACAGCCGATCGTGGACCTCGTCGAACAACGCGGAACGCGCGACGGATTCGACGAGCTGACCCGCGCGCAGGGCTGCGTCCAGCATGAGAGCCGTCGGGGACTGCCCGAAGCCGTGGGCGGCGGCGTAAGCGGCGGAGAGGACCACATCGGTGGCCGGTGGCCCCAGCCTGCGCTGGAGCCAGGTCCGCGGTCGGGAGCCCTCGCGCAGCGCCGTCACGGCCGCGGTCACCATCCGAGGGGAGCTGGGCAGGCGCAGCACCCGCGCGGCTGTCGCGGTGACGATCCCGGCCACGTCGCAGCCCAGGGCGGCGGCGTGTACGCGAGCCGCCGGGGCCTGCCCGGGGTGGTCGTGGTCCAGCATGGGTTCCGCGGGTTGCTCCAGCTGGTGGGCGTCGGCGAGTTCCACCGCCCGGCCCGCCACCGCGTCGGCCACCGCGTCCTGTGCCAGCTGCACCACCAGCGATTCGAGGCCACCGTCCCAGTACGCCGCCAGCACCTCGGGGTGTTCGGCCAGCGACCGGGCTACCTTCTTCGCCGCCGCCTCCACCTGCCGGCGGTCCAAGGCCACGCCGGGGCGTGCCCGCAGAGGGACGTGCAGGCGGCGGTCGCCAACCCAGCAAGAGCCCGCGGTGACCGCCTGCTGGGTGGCCCGCCCCAGCCGCACCGCACCATGTGAGGCGGTCACGGCGCTGCGCACTGCCGCGCGCGCCCCGGCGTTCGCCAGAGGGACCACGTGACGCGCCACGCCAGTGGGCGCGCTCGCCGCAAGCCGCAGGCCCGCGGCGGGCAGCCCGATCAGCAGTCCAAGCCCGTCCAGCGGCCTCATGTGTCGGAGGCCTTCGCCTTCTTGCCTTCCTTCGCCTTGACCTTGGCCTTGCTTGGCCCGCCCTCGGGAGTAGGCAACTCATAGGGATCGGTCATCGCTGCCGGCCCCTTCTCGGCCGTGGGGGACTCGCGCGTCTCCGCTGCTGACATGTGCCCCTGCGCGTGGGATTCGGCCGGAATCCGCGTCTCCGGCGGGATCATCGAGTCCTGCATCTCCGGCGTGCCCTGCGCGGCCTGCGCCTGGGCCTGGTCCTGGACCGGCGCTTGGGCCCGCTTCGCGCCCGGCCGCTGCTGCGTCAGCCACACCGCGGCCGCGCCGGCGGCCGCGACCGGCCACTCGACGACCCCGGCAACGCCCAAGAGCCCGGCCCCGGTGTAGGCGGCCACCCGCCGCGTCCTCGGCGACACCACCCCGACCGTGTCCAGTACGTTGTCGACGGCCCCTTTGACCGTGTCCGCCCCTGGCAGACGCTGCGCCGTGGACTTCATCGTGTCGATGGGGTGCGCCATCGCGTCCATGACGGCGGAGGATCCATTACGCCCACCTTCATCCATCTTTATCACCTCATATACGTGCTGCCCAGAAATGCGAGGCTGAACAATCCGCACCCAGGCGGCAACGCACGGAGGCCGCGCGCGCACCGACGGTGTCGCACGATGGAGAAACAGCGCACCAGCCACCGCTCAGGAGTCGTCATCGTGGCCGTGAACCGCATTGGCGTGATCGTCTTCGACGTGAATGAAACGCTCAGCGACATGACTCCCCTAGGCGATCGTTTCGCGGACGTCGGCGCGTCCGCCGACCTGCTGCCCACCTGGTTCGCCGGGATCCTCCGCGACGGTTTCGCACTGACGGCCGCTGGCGGGTACGCGGACTTCTCCGAGATCGCCGCGGAAAACGCGCGTGCCCTGCTCACCGGGTTGGGCGACTGGACCGGTGACGCGGAGGTCGCCGCCCACCACCTGGTCGAAGGATTCGCCGCACTCACCGTGCACCCGGATGTGCCCGAGGGCGTCCAGATGCTGCACGCCGCCGGCTACCGGCTGCTGACGATGACCAATGGCTCCCAGGCCACGACGCAACGGCTGCTCGACAGCGCCGGCCTGCTGGAGCACTTCGACGCCCTGCTGGACGTCTCGGGGCCGCGCTGCTGGAAGCCCTCTCGGGACGCGTACCTCCACGCCACGGACACCGCGGGCGTGCGGCCTGCCGAGGCGATGCTCGTGGCCGTGCATCCCTGGGACGTCGACGGCGCGCGACGCGCCGGTTTGGCGGGAGCGTGGCTGCGAAGGGGGCGCGCACACTATCCCGAAATCATGACGCCTGCGAACTGGGAAGCGGCTAGCTTGACGGAACTCGCCGAGAAGCTCCCCGAGGCGCGCCGCTAGGAGCCCTCGCTCAGGACTGTGCCTCGGCGACCTCTTCGACGACGTGGCGGTCGAGCGCCGCCCGCACCAGGGCGGCCGCGAAGACCGCGTGGGCGGCCTTGGGCACCAGGGCCGCCAGCTCTTCCGGCCGAGCCGGAAGGCCGAGCCGCTTGGCGCCCTGCAGGGCCTTGTCGTCGAACAGGGGGCCCGTCTCCGGCCAGACCGCCTGCACCTCCCGCAGGAAGATCTCCACGCCGACCGGCCCGAGCCCGGGAACCTGGCGCAGTGCGCGCCGGATCTCGTCCGGGTCGCCGTCCGCCTCGTCCCGCAACCGGCGCAGGTCGCCGCCGTAGCGGTCAAGGAGCAGCTCCGCCCCGTCCCCCAGCTGCGTCGCCGTCCGTTCGTCGTAGCGCCGGTAGTGTCCCCTGCCCAGCGCGTCGACCCGCTGCTGCCAGGTGGCGTCGCGCATCCGGCGCGGGTCGCGCATGCCCGCGGCGAAGAGCTCGTGAGCCGCGTCAGTGGCCACGGACGCCTTGATCCGGGCACTGAGCAGGCAGGCTGCCACCAGCGCCTGGTAGAGCGGCTGCGGGGTGTTCTTCAGCTTGATGCCGGCGTCCTCGGCATAGGTGTGGCCCTCGCTGTCCAGCAAGGCCTCGACCGTCGCCTTGTCCTTCGTACGGTCCCGGGGTCCGGTGGTCCCGGTCATCACACATCACCTTCTCGGGAAGCGAAGCATCGCCTCAGGCCCCGCTGCTACCCGGCCACCCGCGCCCTACACGGCGTAGCGCCCCCGCCCTTCATCGCCCGCCGCCGACTCACCCGAGGGGTGCAGCCGGTAGACGGCGAAGGCCCGGTCGATCACGGGCTGCGCCACGTTGCGGACACGTACGCCCCCCGCCGTCATGCCCCGCTCGACACCACGGTGCGCGTGGCCGTGCACGGCCAGGTCGGCGCCACCCTCGTCGATCGCCTCCGCCAGGAGGTAACTGCCGAGGAAGGGATGGATCTCCGGGGGTTCCCCGGCCAGCGTGTCCGCCACCGGGGAGAAGTGCGTGAGCGCCACCCGTACCGTGCCCTCGTCCCGCGGCAGTTGCTCGAGCGATGTGCGCAGACCCGTCGCGCAGCGGCGCGTCAGGGCGACGAAGGCCTTCATCTCCGGTTCTCCGAACTCGCCGGCGCTCCGTCCGGCGAAGCCGCCGCCGAAGCCCTTGGTGCCGGCGACGGCCAGCCGCGTGCCGCCGAGGTCGACGACCGTGCCCTCTCCCTCCAGGACGGTGACCCCCGCCGCGGTGAGCACGTCTGTCACCTCCGCCTCCTGTCCGCTGTGGTAGTCGTGGTTGCCCAGGACGGCCACGACGGGCACCTGCAGCCCGGCGACCTCGCCGGCGACGACCGCGGCCTCCTCCACGGTCCCGTGCCGGGTGAGATCGCCGGCGAGCAGCAGGACGTCGGCACACTCGGGCAGCGTGTCGAAGGCCGGCCGGAGGGTGCCGCGGCTGTCCTCGCCCAAGTGGATGTCTCCGACGGCGGCCACGCGGATCACGGGAGGTCCTCGGCGTGGTCGGGAGCCGCGGAGCTCGTGATCCGCAGATCGCAGACGACGGGCGAGCCTCCGGACACCTCCCCGGCGATCCGCATGATCGCGTCGCGGGACATAGCGTCGGACACGGTGCCGGACAGCACCACAGCGCCGCCGCGCTCCTCGACGCGGACGCCGAGCTCGGCCACCTCGTCACCGGCCAGGCGGCGGCGCAGTCGCTCGATGAGGTAGTCGTCCGCGGCGGTCATGACGCCACCTCCCTGGGTGCGATGACGCCCAGGCGTTCGAGGAGGTAGAGGAAGGCGTCGGGCAGGGGCTCCGCATGGTAGTGCGCGCGTATCCGGTCCCAGTCGATGCGCTCGCGCAGAGTTCTCGCCAGGGGCAGCAGCGCGCCGAGGTCGCAGTGCTGCTCGGTCAGAGCGCTGAGGAGGGTGCTCAGCAGCTCGGTAGGCGGCAGGACGGGCATGCGTACGGAATCCACCGGCAGCACCGGGGCGCTCTGCAGGAGTTCGGTGGTCACCGGCCGGCGTCCGAGCTCGAAGATCAGGTCGATGTCCTCGCCGCCCGCACGTGCCTTGACCAGCCAGTCCTCCGGAGCGGGGACGGCCTGCACGCCGTCGTCAGCCAGTGCCGCCAGTACCGCCTCGCCGTCCTCACGGCGCACGCAGAAGTCCGTGTCGTGCTGCAGGCTGCCGGGCACTCCGTGCGCGTAGGCCGCGACGCTACCGGTCAGCGCGAAGGGCAGGCCCGCTGCCTTCAGCACGGTCGCCACGCGCTTGGTGGTCTCCAGGATGGCCTGGGTGTGGTCCGCCGGCAGGGAGGCTCCTCCCGTGGACTCCACGTGCGCGGCGCCCTTTTCGGGCGCGCCCTCTTCGGCGGCCAGGCGCAGCCGGGCCTGCGTGTGGGCGGCGTCGGCATCGTTCATGACCCGGGTCTCCGTCCTGGCTAACCCCGCTCCATCTGCCTCCGGTGTCGGGCGGGGCATGCGCGTGCTCCTTCGGGCGCGTACCCACCTGCGGCCTTGGCACGCTCCCGGCGCTCGCACCTCGCAGCAGGTTCAGCCGCGCGGCGGACGTCCGGTGCGGAGCATGCGCAGAAGCGCTCCCCGTCGATCGATCTGTGTTTGCCGAGATAGGGGCCGGGCACGCGAAGGAGGCGCGGTGGCGCGCGCCCTTGCCGCCCCTGACATAGCCCCTGACATGGAAGACGGTCGGGCTCCGCCGGGAATCGTGTGCCGCGAAGCCCCTCCGGTTCGCTCAATCCGTTGCGAGTGCCCGCAGGGTCGAGCCGCAAGCGGGAGCGGCAGTACGAGCACATCAAGGAGAGCGCCGAGAACCGGGGCGAGAGCGAGAAGCGGGCCAAGGAGATCGCCGCCCGTACGGTCAACAAGGAACGCGCCCGGGCGGGTGAATCCAAGACCGCCAGCCGCTCCTCCATCGAGGACATGTCCTCGGGCAAACGCGGCGGACAGCGCTCCGGCAAGGGTTCCCAGGGACCCACTCGCGACCAGCTCTACGCCGAGGCCAAGCGCCGCAACGTCGACGGTCGCTCCCACATGAACAAGGCCGAACTCCAACGCGCCCTCGGCGACAGCTGAGCGCACGCGGGGGCGGTCCCGCCGATTCGCGTGTCGGACCCATGACATGCCGAGTGATCGTCTATCCGCCATCAGAAGCCGGGGGCCGACACGTGCGCGCGACCGACCCCGACCTGGTCGAGTGGCGTGGAGCCGGCCCGGCGGTGTGGCGGTGCGGACCGGGCACACTGATGGACCTGCCGGACGGCAGGGTGCGCTGCCATATCCACCTCATGGCCGCGGAGGACTGATGCCGCCCGGCAGGCGGAGGCGGGCGGCGAGCAGGGCGGCGTCGATGTCGCTGGTACCGGTGGCCACGCAGAGGGTGTATGCGACGTCGTCGAGCCGTCGGCGGACCTCGGGGTCCCCGGTGTTGAGCAGGCTGAGGGTCCGGTAGCGGTCTACCAGGTCGGTCAGGCGGCGGGGTGGGCCATCAGCACGGCATCTCCTCAAACTTCCCGGTCGGTGGCGGCTCGTGCCGCTCCTCAGGGCAGTGGCGTACCGCCCGTGGCGTTGACGACCTCGGCGGTGACGTAGCTGGCGCGCTGGGAGGCGAGGAAGACGTACGCCGGGGCCATCTCGGCCGGCTGGGCGGGGCGGCCGAGCGGGGACTGCTTCCCGAACTCGGTGGTATCCGGGAGGGTCGCCGGAATGAGCGGGGTCCACACCGGCCCCGGGGCGACCGCGTTCACCCGGATCCCCTTGGAGGCGACCATCTGGGCCAGTCCCTGGGTGAAGTTGACGATCGCCGCCTTCTCATGGCGTAGTCCAGCAGATGAGGACTGGGCTTGTAGGCCTGCACGGAGCTGGTGTTGATGATCGAGCCGCCGGCGGCGAGATACTCGAGGGCCATCTTCGACGCGGAGGGCCTGTTCGCCCTGCGCGGGGCGACCACGCGCGCCCGCGACGAGCTGGCGGACACCCTGGCCGACTGCGCGCAGGGGGTGGCGCGGGCCACCGGCACCCGAGCGGAGACCACCACCGCCGACACCGGCTACGACCATTTCCGCAACAGCGCCGTCCTGTCCTCACTGTTCACCGCCCACCTGGCCCGGGCGGGCCTCCAGGCGGGCGAGCCGTTGCCGGGCGTCTACCTTGGCTCCTCGGACGTCGGCACGGTCAGCACCAGTCTGCCCACCATCCACCCGTTCCTGGCCATCACGGGGGCGGACGGTTCCGACCACACACCGCAGTTCGCCGCCGCCGGGGACGGCTCCCGCGCCCGGGAGGTGATGCTGGCCGCGGCCCAGGCGCTGGCGTGCACCGCAGCCGACGTCCTGGTCGATCCACGAGTCCCCGTGGCGGCCTGGGCCGAACATCGTCGTCCGGATGGCTGACAAAGGGGGCGTACCCGGCCTGCGACCGGGAAACAGCCCCAAAGAAGACCGTCGACCGCACGCCGACCCGGAAGGGAGCCATGTGATGGGACACGGCGGAAACGTCATCGCAGAACTCACGGCCGATCACCGCGAGGTGGAGGAGTACTTCGCCCGTCTGCGAGCTCTGCCCGCCGGCGACAAGGAACTCCGGAACGTGCTCGACGAGGTCACCATCGAGCTGGTGCGCCACTCGGTGGCCGAGGAGATGTACCTGTACCCGGCCGTCCGGAAGCACCTGCCCGGCGGGGACGCCCTGGCCGACAAGGAGATCCAGGAACACGCCGAGGTCGAACAGGTCCTCAAGGACCTGGAGGACATCGACGTCGACGACTCCCGTTTCGACCGGATGGTGCAGAAGCTGGTCACCGACGTCACCGAGCACGTGAGGGAGGAGGAGCATCAGCTCTTCCCAAGCCTGGCGCAGGCATGCTCGCCCGAGCAGCTCAACGAGCTCGGGGACCAGGTCCGCCGGGCCAAGAAGGTCGCCCCGACCCGCCCGCACCCCAGCGCCCCGGACACCCCGCCCGGCAACAAGCTCCTGGCGCCGGGGACCGGGCTGGTGGACAGGGCACGCGACTTCGTCACCGGCCGCGGCCGTTCCTGACGCGAGCCCGCCCCACGGGCCGTTCCGGCGGATGTCCGCCGGAACAGCCCAGCGGCCTGTCGCCGCCCGCACCTGCACGGCGGCCGCGGCACGCAGGATCGTGGTCCGACACGTCGGTGACGGGGTTCAGAGTTCGCGCAGCGCGGGCAGGAGGGTCTTCTCCGCCCAGTCCAGGAAGGCCATCTGGGTGTCACCGCCGACCTGGACGAGGGCGACCTCGGTGAACCCCGCCTGTACGTAGGGGCGGACCGCTTCCACGAAGACCTCCGGGTCGTCCCCGCAGGGGATGGACTCCGCGACGTCCGCCGGGCGCACGTGGGTGCTCGCCGAGGCGAAGGCGGCCGTCCCGGGGAGCTCCGAGTTGACCTTCCAGCCGCCGCCGAACCAGCGGAACTGCTCGTGCGCCCGGCGCACGGCCGCGTCCCGGTCCGGGTCGTAGGACACCGGCAGCTGCCCCACCCGCGGCTTGCCCGCACCCCCGTGCTCGTCGAAGGCGGTCACGAGTTCCGCGTCGGGCTCGGTGGCGATCATCAGGTCGGCGAGCCGTCCCGCCAGTTCGCAGGACTGCTCCCCGGACACGGCGACCCCGATCGGCGGCGGAAGGTCGGGCAGGTCCCACAGCTTCGCCGACTCCACGTCGAAGTGCTCCCCCCGGTGGTTGACGTAGCCCCCGTCGAACAGAGCCCGGATGATCTCCACGGCCTCGGCGAGCATCTCGTGGCGGACGTCCACGGCGGGCCATCCACCGCCTACCACGTGTTCGTTGAGGTTCTCGCCCGAGCCCAGCCCCAGCCGGAACCGGCCCTCGGACAGCAGTTGCACCGTTGCCGCCTTCTGCGCGACGACGGCCGGGTGGTACCGCACGGTCGGGCAGGTCACGTACGTCATCAGCGGCATCCGCGACGTGGCCTGCGCCGCCGCTCCCAGCACGCTCCAGGCGTACGGCGCGTGGCCCTGCTCGTCGAGCCAGGGGAAGTAGTGGTCGGAGGTCACGGAGAAGTCGAAGCCGGCTTCCTCGGCCCTGGTCACATGGGCCACCAGGTCCCGCGGGCCGGCCTGCTCGGTCATCATCGTGTATCCGAATTGCGTCATGTCGGGCGGCTGCCCGGTGAGGTCCGGGGAAAACGGTCCCCACCCGCGTGTGGGACGACGAATCCGGGGCACCCGGATTCTGCGGTGAGGCAGCCGCATGGTGGGTGAATGCCCCGGACGCCGGGTCCCCCCTCCCGGCGTCCGGGATCACCTCGTGTTCCCCGGTCCGTCCGATCGTCAGTCGGGGGGTTCCTGTGGCGGAAGGTCGCGCGGCGCGTCGGGAACCTCGGCGTCCGGCCGCCCCTTTTCCGCGGTGTCGGGATCGCGCCCGCGGGCCTGCTGGAGATCCTGCTGGTCCTTCGGGGGTGGGGCGGTACGCTCCACCCCCTCGGGCGTCTCGTTGCGCTTCATGCGTGTCTCCTCTGGGGTACCCGGTCTCGATCAGACCTGTCCATGGCCCTCGGCTGCCCGAGGGGCAGCACGCACACCTGCTGCGCTGCGGGAAGGCGCTGATGCCGCAATGTGCGGGCCGCGGTCGACGTCCCGCTCGGGGTGGTCACCGGGCACAGGCAACGATCACGCCGGGTGGTCCGTCAGGAACGCGGCGATGCGCTCGCCCCACGCACGGACGTCGCGGCGGGTCCGGGACACGTGGAGGTCGGCCGCCGGCATCAGATGGAGCAGTGTTTCCGCCGTCACCAGGGGGTGGCCCGGATCGTCGACCCACGCGAGGATCAGCACCGGCAGGCGCAGGGCGGCGACGGCAGGGGGCGCTGGGAGGTCGGACATCGCCAGACCGCGCAGCACGGCGGGGAGCAGCCACTCAACAGGGGTCGGCGGGAGTTCGGGCACATCGGCGACGACTGCCGGCCGGTTGTGCCGCCGCTTGTCGGCGGGCCATGCCTGCACCCCTTCCCGTTCGATCCTCGCGGCGATCCGCCGGTTGTTCCGTGCGTACGCCGCCCGGGTGCCCCATGCGGTCGGTGGGAGGAGAAGGACCAGATGCGAGAACCGGTCCGGTGCCCGGACGGCGGCGTGCAGCACGGTGCCGCATCCCATCGAGGCGCCCATGGCCGCGACCGGTTCGCGGGCAGCAAGGTGGTCGAGCAGGTCCAGCAGGTCGCCGGCGAGGGACACATAGGTGTAGTCGGTGTCGACCGCGGCTCCGGTGGAGCGTCCGTGCCCCCGTGCGTCGTAACGGACAAGTCGCCGTCCCGCATGCAGGACCGGGCCCCAATCGAACAGGCCCATCCGGTCCTCCACGGCGCGGCTGACGAAACCGCCGTGCGCATACACGGCGAGCGGCCCCTCCCCCGCTTCCTCGAAGGCCAGCTCGGCCCCTCGGCACAGGGCCCTGCCTTCCCTGGTGGCGTGGTACATCTCATCCCCAGGCCGAGCGGCCTGTACGGCCGCCCCGTCGCGTCGCTGGAAGCACGTCGTACGTTCCAGTCTTGCCGTCGCCCCTCCCAGCCGTCCTGACATGACAGCCAGGTTCCGCCTACCAGCACCCGCGGGGTGAGATCCGCCGCGAACGGCGGACATCGCACCGGGTCCTGTTTGTCCGCAAGGGGCACGGGTTACCGGGAGGCGACAGGGTTTCCGAGGACGAGCAGGAGAGCGCCATGGGCAACGAGCCGGGCCCGGTGAAGAAGATCGTCGACAAGGTCATGGACATGGGCGCGGAGCTCACCCCCGCGGGACGGGCGGACATCCCCGGCGTGCCCGCGAGCATGCCCCCCACGGTGGAGGAACCGGTCGAGCCGCACGCGCCGCTGCCGGCCAAGCCCGACCAGGGCGTTCCCACCCCGCTCAGCGCGACGGGCCGCACGGACGGCCCGTCCAAGACGGTCCGGGCGCAGGACGGCCCTTTCCTCACCAACGCGCAGGGCGCACGCCTGCCCGACACCGACCACTCCCTCAAAGCAGGCCCGCGCGGGCCGGTGCTGCTGCAGGACCACCACCTGCGCGAGAAGATCATGCACTTCGACCACGAACGGATCCCGGAGCGCGTGGTGCACGCCCGCGGCGCCGCGGCGCACGGCGTCTTCCGCGGCTACGGCACGGCCGCCGAGGTCTGCAAGGCGGCCTTCCTCGCCAAGGACGTCGACACGCCGGCCTTCGTGCGGTTCTCCACCGTCCTGGGCTCGCGCGGTTCGGCCGACACCGTCCGCGACACCCGTGGGTTCGCCACCAAGTTCTACACGTCCGAGGGCGTCTTCGACCTGGTCGGCAACAACATCCCGGTGTTCTTCATCCAGGACGCGATCAAGTTCCCGGACGTCATCCACGCCGGCAAACCGCATCCGGACCGGGAGATCCCGCAGGCCCAGAGCGCCCACGACACCTTCTGGGACTTCGTGTCCCTGCACACCGAGGCCACGCACCACACCATGTGGAACATGTCCGACCGCGGCATCCCGCGCTCCTTCCGCACCATGGAGGGATTCGGCGTCCACACCTTCCGGCTGGTCAGCGCCACCGGCGCCACCACCCTGGTGAAGTTCCACTGGAAGCCGACGGCCGGCGTGCACTCCCTGGTGTGGGAGGAGGCGCAGATGATCAGCGGCATGGACCCGGACTTCCACCGCCGCGACCTGGCCGACGCCATCGAGGCGGGTGCCTTCCCCCAGTGGGAACTGGGCATCCAGACCTTCCCCGACACGCCGGAGCAGACCTTCCAGGGGATCGAACTGCTGGACCCGACGAAGATCGTCCCCGAGGAGCTGGCGCCGGTGCAGCCCGTCGGGCTGCTCACCCTGAACGCCAACCCCACCAACTTCTTCGCCGAGACCGAACAGGTCGCCTTCCACGTCGGCCACCTGGTGCCCGGTGTCGACATCACCGACGACGCTCTGCTGGCCGGACGCCTCTTCTCCTACCTTGACACCCAGATCACCCGGCTGGGCGGCCCCAACTTCCCGCAGATCCCGATCAACCGGCCCCACGCCCCGGTCAACGACATGCTGCGGGACGGGTTCCACCAGGACGCGGTGCACACCGGTGTGGCTCCGTACAAGCCCAACTCCCTGGACGGCGGCTGCCCGTTCTTCGCCGGCGCCGAGGACCACGCGTACATCGAGCACCCCACCCCGATCGCGGCCGCCACGAAGGTACGCGAGGCACCGGCCTCGTTCGACGACCACTTCACCCAGCCCCGCCTGTTCTGGCTCAGCATGAGCCCGGCCGAACGGGAGCACATCGTCGCCGCCTACACCTTCGAGCTCGGCAAGTGCTACGAGCAGGCCGTCAAGGAACGCACCCTGATGGTCCTGGCGAACATCGATCCCTATCTCTGCCGACAGGTCGCGCTGGGCCTGGGCCTCCCCGCCCCGCAGGCCTCCGAGCCGCTCGCCGACGTACAGCCCAGTCCGCGCTGTCGCAGATCGGCCGCACCTGGCCGACCGTCGGGCGCATCATCGGCATCGTCACCGACGGCACTGGTGACCTGGGCGCCGTGGACGTCGTGCGACGCTCCGTGCTGGCGGGCGGCATGGTCCCGCTGATCGTCGCGCCCACCGGCGGCACTCTCACAGGTGAGGGCGCTGATCCCGTGACCGTGCAGCGCACCTTCGCCACCGCGCGCTCCGTGGAATTCGACGCCCTGCTGGTCGCCGGGACCCCCGGACCGGCCGTCGACGCCCAGGGTGGGCGCGACGCCAAGGCCGGCGTCCCGGCTCTCGCCGCCGCGCCCGTGGACCCGCGCATCGTGCTGATGCTCCAGGAGGCGTACCGCCACGCGAAGCCCCTCGGGGGCTGGGACGACCCGGGCCCCGCCCTGCAGGCGGCCGGCATCGCCACCGATGCACTCGGCGTCGTCACCGGCTCCGACGGCGAGGCCGTACTGCGCGAGGTCACCGCACTCCTGGGGGCCCACCGCGTATGGGACCGGTTCCCGGCCCCGGCAGAGAACGGAGTGGTCTGAGCGGTCGCGAACAGCCCCGGCGACGTCCCTCTCAGACGGCTCCGTGCCGGCTGAGGGAGGCGTGTCGCCGACTCGGCGTCCCGGCCACTTCAGTGGATCGTGGCCCCAGTTCAGCCCGCCATGGGTGGTGCCTACCCCGCGACCTTGATACGAAGCCCACGACTCGGGTAGCCGAGAGTCCCATGACGAAGCAGCGGCACACCAGGACGGTCGTGGTCACCAGCGCCAGCGGCGGCGTCGGCAGGGCAGCGGCCCGCGCGTTCGCCGCCCACGGGGACCGCGTCGCACTGCTGGCCCGTGGACGCACCGGACTGGCTGCCGCTGCGGACGACGTAGTGCGGGCGGGCGGTGAGGGGTTCACCGTGCCGGTCGAGGTGTCGGACGCCGACACCGTGGAGGAGGCCGCCGCGCGCGTCGAGGCGGCGTTCGAAGTCCCCGATGTATGGGTCAACAACGCTTTCACGGGTATCTTCGCGCCCTTCACTGAGATCGCCGCGGATGAGTACGGCACGCAAGCCGCGCTACGGCGCATGCTCCCGCGTGACCGCGGTGCGATCGTGCGGGTGGGGTCGGCGCTGGCCTATCGCGGCATCCCGCTGCAGTCGGCCTACTGCGGCGCCAAGCACACCATTCAGGGGTGGAACGAGTCGCTGCGGTGCGAACTGCTGCATTCGGGCTCACGGGTGCGTACGACGATGGTGCAACTGCCGGCGCTCGGCACACCGCAGTTCGACTGGGTGCTGAGCCGGTTGCCGCGCCGGGCCCAGCCCGTTCCGCCGATCTACAGGCGCGAGGTGGCGGCCCGGGCGATCGTGCACGCAGCGGATCACCCTCGTCGGCGCGAGTACTGGGTGGGGGCGAGCACCGCTGGGACACTGCTGGCCAACGCGGTGGCACCGGGTGTTCTGGACCGCTACCTGGCGCGCACCGGCTTCCGTTCCCAGCAGACGGCCGAGGACCGCGACCCCGCGGCACCGGTGAACCTGCGGTCCCCCGCCGACGCCGGTCCCGGCGGCCACGACTTCGGTGTGCACGGGCGTTTCGGGCGGCAGGCTCGCGCGACGAGCGCGCAGTCCTGGGCGTCGCGCCACCGCGGGGCCGTGGGGGCGGCGGCAGTGGCCGCTGCGGCGGCCGTGGCGGTCGCGCGCGGCCTTCGGATCGGCTGACGACCGGACCCCGCCGCCTACCAGTAGTGCTTCCGCCCGCCGACGCTGTGCCCTACGGCTCCCAGCACCCAGAGCACGAGGCCGATGATCATCAGGATGATCCCGATGGTCCACAGAATCGAGATCCCGGTGAGGAAGCCGATGATCAGCAGGATGATTCCCAGGATGAGCACGATGCCCTCCGTTGGTCGGCTCTGTGTACGCGGCCCGCATGGCTGTGACTGCGCGATCGCGTTGCACTCGGACTGTGCCGACAGCTACTTTCCGAGCGCGCGTTCGAGTTCCGACTTGTTCATGTGGGAGCGCCCGTCGATGTTGCGACGTTTGGCCTCCGCGTAGAGCTGGTCGCGGGTTGGGCCCTGCGGCCCCTTGCCGGACCGCTGGCCGCCGCGCCGCCCGGAGGACATGTCGTCCTCTATGGAACTGCGGCTGGCGGTCTTGGACTCGCCGGCGCGAGCCCGCTCCTTGTTGACCGTGCGGGCGGCGATCTCCTTGGCCCGCTTGTCACTCTCGCCGTGTTCCCTGGCGCTGTCCTTGATGTGCTCGTACTGTCGCTCCCGCTTGCGGCTCGATCCTGTTGGCATCTCGTTCACTCCCAGGTGATCCGTCTGAGGCCGTCCTCGAGCTGCTACCCGCCATCGTGACCGGTATTTCCGGAGAGAGAACGATCCCGACCAGCTCCGGACTTACAGTGAGGTTCTCGACATCGTGAGCTGAGGGGAAGAACCGCCAGCCAAGATGCTCGCGGCGCGCTACTCCGCCCGCGTGATCCAGCGTGATCGATCGGCCAAGCGGAGTCCGGCGTGCATGCCCCAGGGGGCATCCTTCACAGGCGGTGGCTGACCGCTGGCCGCGGAGCAGACGCGCGCGTCCACCTCAGAGATGGCGGGTAGCCGCCTTGGCAAGAACCACTCCAGTAGTCGATCGGAAGGAGGGGCCTCATGAGTGACGAGGTTGAACGCGCGGCGCTGTTCGACATGGACGGCACTCTCGTCGACACCAACTACCTCCACGCCGTCTCGTGGTGGGAGGCGTTCCGGCAGGCCGGGCACACGGTGTCGATGGCGGACATCCACCGCTGCATCGGCATGGGGTCCGACCATCTCCTGGAGCGCCTGCTGGGCAGGGAGCGCGACCGCAGCGAGGATGCCACGATCAGCGGCGCCCACAAGGCCCTGTACGGCGCCTACGGCCCCGCGCTCGCTCCTTTGGACGGTGCCGCGGACCTGCTGCGCGCGGTGGCGGCCCGGGGTTTCCGGGTCGTCCTGGCCACGTCGGCCGACGGCAAGGAACTCGCCGTGATGCGGGCAGCCCTCGATGCCGACGACGTCATTGCGGACGCCACCAGCAAGGACGACGTCGATGCGAGCAAGCCGGCACCTGACCTGGTGGCACAGGCCCTGGAGCGAGCGGGCGTACCCGCAAACCGAGCGGTCTTCGTGGGAGACACTGTGTGGGACATTGAGGCCGCAGGGAAGGCGGGGGTGCCCTGCGTGGCGCTCCTATCTGGCGGCATTGGCCGCGCTGAACTGGAGGAGGCAGGCGCCGCCGCAGTGCACCGTGATCCACGCGACATGCTGACCTCCCTCGACAGCAGTCCCATGTGGCGATAGTCCCGCTTGCCGGGTACTGCCCGTTTGATCACGCAGAACGTTTTCGACCACTCCCAGGCGTCCCCCAGGGCACCTTCGTCGCGTCCTTCAGCGTTGGAAGATCGTTCTCCTGGGTGCCCGTGGGTTCCCCCGCGGCTCGCGGAGTCGTTCGGGTTGCCCGGACGAAGGTCGTCACTGCCGCGCCCTCCCTGGTGGCCTGGCCTCACGGACGCCTTCCAGGTACTTCCGGAGATCCGCACGGGCCGGCGCCCTCAGTCAACGGCGATCGTCGGCCGTGCTTCCCATATCGGGGTATCGGGGGGCACATCCGCGGCAGCCAACTTCGACGGCCGGCCCGCGCCCGAGGGGCGTAAGGCAAGCAGCCTGCGAGCGCACAGTTCGCGAACGACGAGGAGCAGCACGTCGCTGGATCCCATGTCAGTCCCCCATTCCGGTTCCCGGGCCAGGACGATTTCTACGGGGGCCGCGTCCCGTGGTCGCGGGACGCGCGGAGTCTGTCGATCGCGTTGCGGCCGGCAGACGTCGGGATAGCGGTGCGTATCCAACAGGTCCCCGTAGAAGACCAACGCTTGCCAGCGGACTCCGGCGGCCCGGTCGGTAGGCCGCACGGTCGGTTTCGGTGTGCGATAGGCACTGACCGAGAGAGTGAGTCGGGCGCTCCTACGGGGACGCGCCGGTGTGCCGGAGGTAGATAGAGCCGCATGAAAGCTCTCGTCATCAACTGCACCCTCAAACGGTCGCCGCAACCGTCCAACACCTACGCCCTGACCAAGGTGGTGGCGGACCAGCTCGCGGCCTACGGCGTGGACATCGACTGCGTCCGCGCCGTGGATCTCGACATCAAGCCGGGTGTGACAAGCGACGAGGGTGCCGGGGACGCGTGGCCCGGGATCCACGAGAAATTGCTGTCCTCGGAGATCCTCATCGTGGCCTCCCCCACATGGCTGGGCAGGCCCTCATCGGTCGCCCAGCGCGTTCTGGAGCGCATGGACGCCATGGTGTCCGAGACGGACGACCGTGGCCGACCGGTCGCCTACAACCGGGTGGCCGGCGTGGTGGTGACCGGCAACGAAGACGGCGCGCATCACGTCATCAGCGAGATTTCAGGGGCGCTCGCCGACCTCGGCTACACCATTCCCGGCCAGGCCTGGACGTACTGGCACCTCGGTCCCGGGGCCGGTCCCGACTACCTCGACGACGAACGCGGCCACGAATGGTCCGACAAGACGGGGCGCGCGATGGCCGCGAACCTCCACGGCGTGGCCCGAGCCCTGGCGGCCACGCCGCTCGACGCGCCGCCGGGGTGATGCGCGGGTGTCACGGGTGCATGAGGACCTTGATGGCACCGTCGGCCTTCTTCTGGAACATGTCGTAGGCCTGCGGGGCCTCCTCCAGCGAGACGTGGTGTGTGGCGAA
>NZ_JARAVL010000006.1:0-310281 GCF_033792725.1 Streptomyces sp. PA03-5A
CGGGCCGCATGTGGTGGTGCCGCCGTACTGGCCGGCGATGGCGAGTGAGGCGTTGCACTACATCCGTCAGGAGGGGTACGACGGTGTGGTGGCGAAGCGGTTGACCAGTACGTACCTTCCGGGTCGCCGCAGCCGTGACTGGATCAAGGTCAAGAACCTCCACGCCGACGACTCCTGACCCCCACCCGGGCCGCCGCGACCGGTGACCGCCGGGCCCGGGGCGCCCCACACACCTCCCGGGCCCGGCCCGTCCGCGGTCACCGCCGACGGGTGATCGTCTTGTGCTCGACGTAGCCGGTCAGGCCCACCGACCCGTACTCGCGGCCGACGCCGCTGGCCTTGTAGCCGCCGAACGGGCCGTCGAAGCTCATCGGGGAGCCGTTCAGGGTGACGGTCCCGGTGCGCAGCCGGCGGGCGACCGCCAGCGCACGCTCGGGGCTCGTGGTCCAGACGCCCCCCGACAGGCCGTAGTCGGAGTCGTTGGCGATCCGCACCGCGTCGTCCTCGTCGTCGTAGGCGATCACGACCAGCACGGGGCCGAAGATTTCCTCCCGGGCGATCCGCATGCCGTTGTCGACGTCGGCGAAGACGGTGGGAGTGACGTAGTTGCCCGCCTCCAGCCCGCGCGGCACCTCGGGGCCGCCGGTCACCAGGCGGGCGCCCTCCTCGATGCCCAGCTTGATGTAGTCGATCACGCGCTGCTGCTGGTCACGACGGATCATGGGGCCGATGAAGGTGTCCGGCTCGGAGGGGTCGCCGACCTTCAGCGACTCCACCATCTCCTTCAGGGCCGTGACGACCTCCTCGTAGCGGCTGCGCGGCGCCAAGATCCGGGTCTGCAGGATGCAGGCCTCGCCGTTGTTCGCCAGCGACCCGAAGCGCAGCCCCTGCATCACGGCGGGGAGGTCGGCGTCGTCGAGGATGACGGCCGCGGACTTGCCGCCCAGTTCGAGGCTGACCCGCTTGAGCTGCTCGCCGGCGATCGAGGCGATGCGCCGTCCGGCGCGGGTCGAGCCGGTGAAGGCGATCTTGTCGACGTCCGGGTGCGAGACGAGGTGCTCGCTGGTCTCCCGGTCCGCCGGGAGGACGCTGAGCACGCCCTCGGGCAGGCCCGCCTCGTGGAAGAGGTCCGCCAGCAGCATCATGCTCAGCGAGTTCTCCGGGGAGACCTTCAGCACCACGGTGTTGCCGGCCAGCAGGGCCGGGGTCAGTTTGGCCGTGGCCGCGGAGAAGGGCGAGTTCCACGGGATGACCGCGGCGACCACGCCGATCGCCTCGCGCCTGACCACGGTGTCGAAGTCCACCGAGGGGTCGGAGGGTTCGATGACCTCCTCCCAGCCGAGCTCGGCGGCGGCCTTGAGGTAGGCGTCGACCTGGCGGGTCAGGAACGGCTGACCGGCCCGGGTGAACCAGCCCGCCGAACCGTTCTCGGCGGATATGGCCGCGGCGATCTCGTCGGCACGGGCCTCGCGCAGCGCGTTGACCCGGCGGATCACCTCCTGCCGCTCCTTGGGGTCGGTGCGCGGCCACGGCCCGTTGTCGAAGGCCTCACGCGCCGCGGCGACGGCCGCGTCCACGTCCGCGTCGGCCGCCTGGGCCACCCGGCCGAGGACCGACTGGTCGTGGGGGGAGCGGATCTCGAGGATGAGGTCAGGGTCGCTGGGGGTCACCCAGGAGCCGCCGATGAAGAGCCTGTCGCGAAGGGTCATCAGTCACGTCTTCCAGTTGCGGGGGCAAGGCGAGGGCAAGGGCAAAGCCGGGGCGGAGTACGGGGGGCGGGGGGTCACGCGGAGCCGGAAGTGACCGGGTGGTCCGTGGAGCGGCTGAGGTGCGCCCACGTCCTGGCCTCCGTCAGACGTGCCTCCTCGGCGTCCAGCGCGATCTCCAGCGCGTCGCTGCCGAGCAGCAGGCGGCGCGGGGGCTCCTCGGCGCCGACGACGTCGACGATCGCCCGGGCCATGCGGGCCGGGTCGCCGGGCTCGTTGCCGCTGTAGGCCGCGAACCGCTCCTGCCACTGCCCGACGGTCTGCTCGTAGTCGGCGCCGATCGGGCCCGAGGTCAGCGCGGCGCCGGCGGCCCAGCCGGTGCGGATGCCGCCCGGCTCCACGATGGTCACCTTGATGCCGAGCGGGGCCACCTCGTTCGCCAGGACCTCGGAGAAGCCCGCGACCGCGAACTTGGCGGTCTGGTAAGCGCTGAGGCCGGGCGTGCCGCCGACCCTGCCGCCGATGGACGAGATCTGCACGAAGTGCCCGGTGCGCCGGCCGCGCAGGACCGGCAGCGCCGCCCGCGTCACGTTGACGACCCCGAAGAGGTTCGCCTCGATCTGGGCCCGGAACTCGTCCTCCGGGAAGTCCTCCACCGAGCCGTTGGTCGCGTAGCCCGCGTTGTTGACCACGACGTCGAGGCCGCCGAAGCGCTCGACCACCGACGCGACCACGCGCCGGGCCTCCGCGGGCGAGGTGACGTCCAGCGCGAGGCTCTGGAACCGCTCGGGGTGCGCCGCCGCCAGTTCCGCGAGCGCCTCTGGCTTGCGCGAGGTCACCGCGACCCGGTCGCCCGCCTCCAGCGCCGCGACCGCGAGGGCCTTCCCGAGGCCCTGGGAACCACCGGTGATCAGCCATGTACGTGCCATGGGACGTTCCTCCTGTCCTGCGACGAGCGCTCTCGGGCCGGGGGACGGATCCGAGGTCACTGTCGAAGCTCTTCGAATAATTGCAACACCAATGTAGCACTATGCGGGCCCGATGCAGCGGGCGTGATGGTGATGTGCGTCTAACTGCGACTCGCTGTTACCATGACGCCATCATGAGAGCCGATGCCGCACGTAACCTCGCCGTGGTCCTGCGCACCGGGGCCCGGCTGCTGGCCGAGGACCCCGGCACGTCGATGTCGGCCATCGCCAGCGCGGCGGGGGTGGACCGGACGACCGTCCACCGCCGCTTCGCCACGCGCGAAGCCCTGCTCAACGCCGTCTTCCATGCGAAACTCGACTCCGCCGAGCGCGTCCTCGACGAGGCGCGGCTCATGGAGGCGCCCGTGGGTGTGGCCCTCCACCGCTACGTGGAGGGGATCGTCCCCGTCAGCCGTGAGTGGCCCGTCGACACGCGCCGCATGATGCGGCAGGATCCGGAGGCCGACCGCCGGCGTGCGGAGCAGAGTGCGCGGCTGGACGCCTTCCTGCGGCGCGCCGCGGACGAGGGCCATCTGCGCCCCGACGCCTCCCCGGAGTGGGTGAGGGCGGTCCTCGACCAACTGGTGGACACCGTCGCCCACCGCTTTCCCGACGTGGAGCCCCCGCGGGCTGCCGACCTCGTGGTGGAGACGTTCCTCAACGGCTTCGGCCGCTCCTGATCCTCCGGGCGGCCGGAAACGCGGAGGTCACAGTCCGAGGGCGATGGCGGTGCGGGTGAGTTCGGCGGTGCTGTAGATGCCGAGCTTGGCGCGGATGCGGCGGAGGTAGGCGTCGACGGTGTGCTTGGACAGTCCCATGTGGCGGGCGGTCTGGAGGTAGGTGCGGCCCGCGGCGATGTGGCGGAGGGTCTCGCGTTCGCGGGGGGCGAGTTCGGGGACGTCGCCGCCGGTCCCGGCGGTGTCGGCGTCGGGGCTGGTGTCGGCCTGGGGCGTGGTGGGTGCGGAGCTCATGGTGGTGTCCTTCGGCGGTTCGGCGGCTGCGGTCCCTGCTCACGCCCTCGGTAGCAGGAGATGAATGTCCGATTGGGGCGTTTTGCCCTCTATGAACCACCTTCGCGCTGCGACGTCATGACCCCGTCCGCCGACTGTCACAGACGTGTCACACCATGCCCCATGAGGCCGGCCCGGGCGGCCACCTACCCACCGACACCGCCGCCCACGGGGGGAGTTGGAGGGCCGGTCAGTCGAGGGGCGGAACGGCGTCCACGTCGAACGGCTCCGGGAGCGGCACGCCGGCGTCGGGATCCGGCAGCTGCTGCGCCGTCCAGATGCACTTGCCGTTCGGGGTGTAGCGGGTGCCCCACCGCTGGGACAGGGAGGCGACGAGCTGGAGGCCCCGGCCCCCTTCGTCCGTCTCGGAGGCGTGGCGGATGCGGGGCATCGTCAGGCTGTCGTCGGAGACCTCGCAGACCAGGTCGATGTCCCGCAGCAGCCGTAGCGTCATCGGGCCCTTCCCGTGGCGGACGACGTTCCCCACCAGCTCACTGGCGAGCAGCTCCGTCGTCGGCGTCAGCTCCTCCAGACCCCACGCGGACAACTGCTCCCGCACGTGCCCGCGGGCCATCCCCGCCGCCCGCGGGTCCTCGGGGAGCGGCCAGCAGGCGATCCGCTCGGGGTCGAGCGCGTGGACGCGGGCGACGAGGAGCGCGATGTCGTCGCTTGTGGTCCGCCCGACCGGGAGCAGCCTGGAAATGAGGGCGTCGCAGAGCGCCCCCAGGTCCTCGGCGTCCGCGTCGGCCAGCAGGCGCGCCAGATCGCCCAGGCCCTCGTCGATCTCGCGCTCGGAGGACTCGACCAGCCCGTCGGTGAACAGCACGAGCAGGCTCTCCCGGGGGACCTGCAGCTCGACGCTCTCGAACGGCTGCTCCGCGGCCCCCAGGGGCGGGTTCGGCGCCGCCTTCGGGAAGCGCACGGTCCCGTCCGGATGGACGACCGCGGGCGGGGGGTGCCCGGCGCGTGTGACCGAACAGGTGCCGGTGGTCGAGTCGTAGAGCACGTAGAGACAGGTGGCGTAGGAGTCCGCGCCGAGTCCGCCGACGATGTCGTTGAGGTGCCCCATGATCTCGTCGGGGGGCAGTTCGAGACCGGCCAGCGTGTGGACGGCCGTGCGCAGGCGTCCCATGGTGACCGCCTCGGACAGGCCGTGGCCCATCACGTCGCCGATGACGAAGGCGACCCGGCCGGCGGACAGCGGGATCACGTCGTACCAGTCGCCGCCGACGTCCGCGCCCTGCTCGGTCGGCAGGTAGCGGGCGGCGAGGGTGCACGACGGCAGCGCGGGCAGCTCCTGGGGGAGCAGCGCGCTCTGCAGTTCCCGGGAACGGGTGTGTTCGGCGTCGTACAGGCGCGCGCGTTCCAGGGCGTGGGCCACCAGGGCGCTGATGGCGCTCAGCAGGGTGCGCTCCTCGTCCGTCAGGCGCCGCGGCTGGTCGAAGGCGACCACGCAGACGCCGAAGGTGAGCCCGGAGGCGGTCAGCGGCAGGAAGGCCCAGGACCCCTTCCCGGTCAGGTGCGGGCGGTCGGCCATGGCCGGGTACCGCGCCGCGTACTCCTCGGCGGAGGAGACGAACACCGGTCCACTGGTCGAGATGGCGTCCCACACCGGGTCCTTGGCACCCCGGGGGCGGCCTTGGAGGTTGTCGAGGAAGGCCTGCGGGTAGCCGACGGACCCCACGTTGTAGGCCCTGCCGTCCTCGAGCGCCTGCACCAGCAGCCCGGTGGCGCCGAACGGCGGCAGGACGCGCTGGGCGACGGCGTCCACCACGTCGCGCGAGGTCGTCGCCTTGGCGAGGGCCGCGGTCAGTTCGGCGATCCGGGTCGCGCGTTCGCCCGCCGCGCGCTCGGCGGCGGCGCGCTCGGCTTCGTGCCTGCGCCGGTCGGTGACGTCGGTGAAGTAGAGCGTCACCCCGTCGGGCAGCGGGACCAGCCGGACCTGGTAGCAGGAGCCCGTGTCCGGCATCCGTACGTCGAAGCTCGTGGGCGCCGCCTTGGCCGCGGCCTCCCGGCAGCGCGACTCCAGGCCGGGGATCTGCCGCAGCGACGGCAGCGTCCAGAGCACCCGGCCGAACAGCTCCTCCTCGGAGGAGCCGAGCACGTCCTCGGCCTCCAGGTTGACGAAGGTGATGCGCCATTCCTCGTCCGCGGAGAGGAAGCCGTCGCTCATGTACCGCAGGGCGCGGCTCAGCGCGTCACGCGCGGACCGCGACTCGTTGCTCTCCCACGCCGTGCCGATCATCCGGTACGGCTCGCCCCTGTCGTCCAGGACCACCTTGGCGCGGGTCTCGGTCCAGCCGTAGCTCCCGTCGGGGCGGCGCACCCGGTACTCGGCCTCGAACACACCCCGGTCCCGGATCGCCCTCTCGGCGGTGGCGAGCGTCCACCGCAGGTCGTCGGGGTGGACGACCTTCATCCAGCTCTCGACCCGGGGCACGAACTCGGAGGGGTCGGTCCCGTAGACGGCCATGGCCGCGTCGTCCCAGGCGAGTTCGCCGGTGCGGATGTTCCAGTCCCACGTGCCCACCTCGACGGCCTTCAGCGCCTGCCGCAGCCGGCTGCCGCTGGGTTCCTCGTGCGTGGGGCGGGTCGGGGGCGGCGCCTGGTCCACGCGTTCCTGGGCCCAGGCGGTCACCGCCTCGAGGAACCGCCACTGCTCCTCGGTGGGCTCCCCGGCCGAGCCGGTGACGACGGTCAGTGACCCCACCGAACTCACCCCGTCGGACAGGGCCACGGAGGCCAGCCCGGTGCCGGGCCATCCCTTCGCCGTCCCGGGCCGTCCTGCGTCGGCCGATCCGTCGGCCGCCCACACGCGGCCGTGCCGGCGTACGGCGCGCGCCGGGACCGCCGGGCTCTCCTGGTCGATGATCTCCCAGGGGCGTACGTACCCCGGTGACAGCCCGACCGTGGACACCAGGCGCAGCGCCGACATCGGCCCGCACAGGTGGACCGCGCCGCCCAGCCCGTCCAGCTCGGCGACCGCGTGCTGCAGCGCGAGCCGGAGCACCTCGCCCTCACCGATGCCCTTCTCCACATCGGCGAGGAGCGCCAATCGGTCGTTCACGATGTAAATGTACATTTATGGAGCAAAGCTGGCAGGCGAGGCAGGCCTTACTCCGTGGTGGTCCGGTTCCGCTCGGGCTCCCCGGGGCCGCCAGGGCGCGGGGCGTGGCCCGGGGCCTCCTGGACGTGCAGGAGGAAGAGGGCGTTCAGCACGTCGTCCGGCATGCCGGCGAGGAGGGCCTCCGGTGTCGTGGCCATCGCGTGCGCGAGGTCGTCGACCAGGTGCGCCAGACCGTCGATGCCGGACTCCAGCGGGCCGGAGGCGGCGTCGGGGCCGGCGGGGCCGTGGGGAACGGCGGCGTGGCGACGGGAGGTCGTCTGGTTGCTCATGGGCGTCTTCCGAACGGGGCGGGGGTGACCGCGGAGCGCGGCCGTGCGAAGTGTGCCGGACACGGCCAAGGTTGCGTCACCGCGGCCGCGCCGGCCACGGAACGCTGTTCCTATGCCTCCCGGTACCAGGCAGGGGCGGGGGAGCCGTGTCCCGCCCGGTGCGGGCAGGACACGGCCCGGGGTCAGGCGGCTGCGACGCGCTGCGCGACTTCCTTGCCCTTGGTGGTCGCGTCCTCCAGTGCCCGGGTCCACGAGGCCTCGGCCAGCGGGACGAGCTCGGCCATGGCGGGGTTCGAGGCCGCAGCGGTCAGTTCGGGGACGATGAAGTCCAGGTCCAGGCCCATGTACTCGCCGAGGATGGACCGCAGGTAGTTCTGCACGTACTCGGAGGACTCCCGCGGGGTGCCCGGAGCGTAGGAGCCGCCGCGGCTGGCGATGACGGTCACCGGCACGCCCTTCACGCTGGAGGTGTCACCGGTCGTGCGTCCGACCATGAGCACGTGGTCGATCCAGCTCTTGAGCGTCGACGGGATCGTGAAGTTGTACATCGGGGCGCCGAGGAGCACGGCGTCGGCCTTCTCCAGTTCCTCGATCAGGGCCAGACGGCCCGCGAAGGCCGCCGCCTGTTCGGGGGTGTGCGACGGGGCGTCGACGAAGGCGGCGGAGAAGCCGTGCACGTCGAGGTGGGGGAGCGGGTCCGCGGCGAGGTCGCGGTAGACCACGGTGCCGTCCGGGTGCTGCTCCTGCCATGCGTCGCGGAAGGTCAGCGCGACGGTGCGGGAGCGGGAGTCGGAGCCCGGGTGGAGGGAGGAGTCGAGGTGCAGCAGGGTTGCCATGTGAGTTCCAGGTGCGTCAGACGTGTGCGTGTCCCCGTGGGGCGGCTCCCCGGCGTCATGGCGCCGGGGAGCCCGGTGGCCCGCGTCGCCGGGGGGTGCGAGGTGCGGGTCCCACGGCTCCACCGTGATGCACCCTGGCCCCGCGGGCCAAAGAGGGGATTAGCCGCTAACTTTTGGTAAGTACCCGGCCATGGGGCGGTGAAGTGCCTTCGGTGGAAGGGGAGTCGAACCGCGAGTGCGGCGGCACGCCGAAGGCTCCCCGGTCCGGAGGAGTCAGGACGGGGAGCCTGGGCGGTTTTCCATGGAGGGGTGCCGGGGCGCGCGGTGTGCGCGGCGGACGCGCGGCCAACTCATCTCCGGGGCAGCGGAGTTGGTTGTTCCCTCTGGGGTCGATCCGGCGCAGGTGCAGGTGCAGGTGCAGGTGCAGGCGGGTTGGTGAGGTCTTGGGTGGGGCGGCGCCGGCTGTGTTCAGGCCTGGGCGGCCGTGTCGCCGGAGTCGGGGGCATCGAGCGGGCGGCGGTGGGCGCCCATGCCCCGGACGCCGATGGAGGTGATGCGCTCACCGGCGGGCCGGCCGCGGTGCCGTCCGGTACCGGAGGTGGTGGCCGGGGTCTGCAGGCGCCGTACCGCCACGAAGGCGTTGTTGAGCAGGCCGCCGGACTTCGTCGTCGGGATGGGCATGGTGGTCTCCGGGTCTTTCGGTGTGCCGCTGGCGGCACGGGTGGGGGAGGGGCGGGGGCCGGTGCCGGTGCCGGGCCGTGCGAGGACGGGGCGGCTCGGCACCGGCGTGGCTTCCTGCCTGTCGGCGGGGCGTGCGCGGCCCGGCGGGGTGCGCCGGATCCGGTCGCGCCTCAGCGGACGGGCCCGTGGCCGTGGGACTGCCAGACGGTCACCCAGTGACCGTGGGACCAGCGGGCCAGGCGGTGGCCGTCGTACCGGTAGAGCTTGCCGTCGTACCCGTACCAGTACTGCACCTGGTGGTGGCCGTAGTCGTAGTGGTGGCGGGTGATCTCGTCGTTCCAGCGCCGGTCGTCGTTCCCGGTGCGGTCGGCGTACCTGTCCCACGCCGTGCTGCTGACGCTCACGGCGTGCTGGTCCCCGGCGGGCCGGGGGGCGGCGGAGGCGGAGCCCGTGGCTCCGAGCAGGGCGGTGCCGGCGAGTGCCACCGAGGCGGTGGAGGTGGCGATGATGCGCGTCCACTTGTTCATGACTGGTGTCTCCTAGCTGTGCCCCGGTGTGCGGGGCGTCGGACGACGGTCCGGCCGGGTGGGCCGGTCCCCGTCGTGCGGGGGCGATTCCGTGGTGCCGCCGGGGCGGGGCGCCTGGTTCGCAGGTGCTGGTTCCGCGGGGCCGGCGTCGCTGTGGATCGCTGGTGAATGGAACCTAACAGATGATTGAGGAGGGTCAATCATTTATGGGATGTGACCATCGCCTCGCGCAAGGAATCGGGAGAAGTGGAATAACGGGGCACGAACGACCGCTGGGAGCGACCTCGTCCGTGGGGGTCGTGGTGGGGTCGTGGTCGCGAAATCGTTGAAGGTCATGGATTACCCATCGATCACGATGGTTGGTGGCGCGCTATCATGCAGGCATGGCAGTGAACGAGATCGCGGTTGAGGGTGCTGCCGGCGGCGACCCGCTGGAGCAGCTCGGTTTCCTGCTGGCCCGGCACGGCGCCATCGCGAACGGCCGCGTCCAGCGCGCCTTCGCCTCCTGCGGCCTGGCGCCGCGGGCCGGAGCCACGCTGATGCTGCTCGGCGGGTGCGGATCCATGGGGCAGCAGGGTCTCGTCGCGGCGCTCGAGGTGGATCCCAGCATCATGGTCGCGATCCTCAACGACCTCGAGTCCGCGGAGCTCGTCGAGCGCCGTCGCGACCCGTCCGACCGCCGTCGGCACATCGTCGCCATCACGGACCGGGGGCGGGGCGTGCTGGCCGAGGCCCAGGCGGCGGTGGAAGAGGTCGAGCGGGGGCTCTTCGGGGACTTGTCCCCGGAGGAGGTCACGGCGCTCCGCGGTCTCCTGGCCCGGGTGCGCACCTCGCCGGGCGACGAGCTCTGCGCCGAGGAGTGACCCGTGGGCCCGGCCGGCGCCTGTCCGTGCACGGGGACGGGAACAGCACCCCCGGTGGCCGGAGGTGCTGGTGGTTTCGGGTCGGCGGGACGGACGCGACGCTCAGTCGAAGATCACGCCGTTGTTGACGGTGCCGTTGTTGATGTTGGTGGAGTTGTTGTCACCGACGACGATGATGATGCTGCCGTTGCCATTGGCGTTCGGGCGGTTGCCGCCCTGGTCCCAGCCGCCGCGACCCCAGCCATCGTCGTCGTGGCCCCGGCCTCCGCCGTGACCGCCACCCCGGCCGGACTCCTTCGCGGTGGCCGCGTGCGCCTCGGCCGGCGCGGTGGCGGCGAACGCGGTGGTGGGGAGCAGCGCCCCTCCCGCGGCCAGGGTGGCCACGGCGGTGAGGGTGACGAGGCGCTTCGTGCGGAGGGTGGGGGTCATGGTTGTCGTCCTTCGTGAGCGGGTGTGGAGGGGGTTCCGGTGGTGGTCCGGTGGGCCGCCCCTGGGGGGTGGAACCCGATGTCTCCAGTAAGCCGGGTACGGCCTCCGGCGTCATGTCGCTGCAATTCGGGACTTGACAGGAATTTTCGGCTCGGGATATAAGCTGCACGCCCGGTCCGCTCTCAGCCCGTGACCATCCCGGCGACCAGGTTGATGGTCGTGGCCAGGATGCTGGTGCCGAAGACGTACGACAGCAGCGAGTGCCGCAGCACCGTCGCACGGATCGCCGGGCTCGAGACGTCCGTGTCGGAGACCTGGTAGGTCATGCCCAGGTTGTAGCTGAAGTAGAAGAAGTCCCGGTACGTCGGCGGGTGCGGGGAGTTGAAGTCGATCCCGCCCGCCGCGGCCGCATAGTAGAGGTACCCGTAGCGCGCGGCGTACATCAGGTGGAGCGCCGCCCAGGCCATGAACACCCCGCCCAGCGCGGTCGCCGCCGCGGCGTGATCCTTGTCGGTGCCACCGCGCAGGAGCAGGACGACGATGGCCAGCAGCCCGCACAGGGCCGCGGCGACGACGACCAGCTCCTCGACGACGGGCCGGAAGTCCTCCCGCCGGGCGTTGCGGTGGGTGGCGGTCGCGTCCATCGGCCACAGCACGAGCCAGCCCGTCACGACGAAGACCGTCTCCGTCGCCGCGATCCCGGCGAGGACGCCCAGCGACGCGTCGGTCAGGACACCGACGACCACGCCGGTCACCGCGCCGACGACGATCGCGCCTGACAGCCGGGGGACCGCGGAGAGCGGCGAACTGGTCCTCATGCCGCATCACGCTACAACCCGGCGTCCGCGGCCCGTGGCAGCGGCACTTGGGATCGCCCGGAGGGTGCAGCGGCGCCCCGGCCCGTGGGCACGGGCCGGGGCGCCCGCCCTCAGCCGAACTGGCCGGGCCGGTAGTCGCCCGCGGGTTGGCGGTTGATGACGTTGACCCGGTTGTAGGCGTTGATGACGGCGATGAGGCCGATCAGGGCGACGAGCTGGTCCTCGTCGTAGTGCTTGGCGGCGTTCGCCCAGACCTCGTCCGTGACGCCCCCGGCGGCGTCCGCGATGCGCGTGCCCTGCTCGGTGAGTTCGAGGGCGGCGCGCTCGGCCTCGGAGAAGACCGTGGCCTCGCGCCAGGTGGCGACGAGGTTCAGGCGCACCGAGGTCTCACCGGCCGCGGCGGCCTCCTTGGTGTGCATGTCGGCGCAGAAGGCACAGCCGTTGATCTGACTGGCGCGGATCTTCACCAGCTCCTGCGTCGCGGTCGGCAGCCCCGACTCTGCGGGCACCTTGCCCGCCGAGTTGAGGTGCTTGAAGAACCTGAGCGCGAGGTCGTTGCCGAACAGGTTCACGCGGGCTTCCATGATGGGCTCCTCTTGCGTGGTGACGGATACGCAGCCATGACGGACGGGCCGGTGGAAACGTGACGCGGGTACGGATGTGACGTGGGTCCCACCGCGGGTAGCGTCGCCCCCATGGCTGACGAGGAATTCCGGGACCCGCGGCTCGCCGCGCTGTACGACGCCCTCGACGATCCCGGTCGCGGCGACCTCGACGCGTACACCGCGTTGGTGCGGGAGTACGACGCGCGCCGGGTCCTGGACATCGGCTGCGGAACGGGGGTGTTCGCCCTGCGCCTGGCCGGCCTCGGCATCGAGGTCGTCGCCGTCGACCCGGCTGGGGCGGCCCTCGACGTCGCCCGGGCCAAGCCGGGGGGTGGGCGGGTCCGGTGGATCCGCGGTGACGCGACGGCGCTACCGCCGCTGCGCGTGGACCTGGCGACGATGACGGCCAACGTCGCCCAGGCGATCGACGACCCCGCGGCGTGGCGGGACACCCTGCGGGGGGCGTACGAGGCGCTGCGGCCGGGCGGCCGCCTGGTGTTCGAGACCCGGGACCCGGCGAAGCGCGCATGGGAGGGCTGGAACCGCGAGGCCTCGCACCGGGTGGTGGACGTGCCGGGCACAGGACCGGTCGAGCACTGGGTCGACCTGCTCGACGTCAGCGGGCCGCTGGTGACGTTCCGTTGGACCTACGTCCTGGCCGCCGGCCGGGAGGTGCTGACCTCGACCTCCACCCTCCGGTTCCGGGAGCGGGAGGAGGTCGAGGCGGCGCTCACCGCGCAGGGGTACGACCTCGACGAGGTGCGGGACGCCCCGGACCGGCCCGGCCGGGAGTTCGTCTTCCTCGCGCGCCGTCCGGAGGCGTGACCGGCCGGGCTCGCACGGGCCCGATGCGTACGGGCCCGCCCCGTACGGCCGCCGGCGGACCGGCGGCCGTACGGGGGAGGGCGTCGCGGAGGATCAGCGCTGCCCGAAGACCTTCCTGCCGGAACCGAGGTCCAGGAAGACCGTCTCGCCGGTGGCGTCGGCCAGGGCGTCGTTGTCGGTCACGGCGTAGACGTGGCCGTCACCGCCCACGGTGAGCCCCTCGAGCTTCTCCTGGGTCCACCCGTTCGTCGACCGGAGGTCGGGCAGCACGTCGTGGGCGAGCTTCTTGGGCAGCACCTGGAGCGGGCCCGACGGGGCGGCGGACTTCGGCATGTCGACCGTGTACACCCGCTTGAGCTTCGCGGCCGGGCCGTTCAGCTTGTCCCGCTCGATCAGGGCGAGCTTGTCGCCGACCGCCGTGATCTCGGACAGGCCGATCCAGTCGCCCGGGGTGTCCGTGGTGCCGATCCGGTAGCCGAACCAGCTCCAGGTGCCCGACTGGACGTCGTAGCGGCCGATCCGGACGACCCCGGCAGGGTCGCCCTTGACCTCGCGCTGCAGTGTGGCCCACACGACCTCGCGGCCGCCCCGGTCGGTGGTGGCGGTGACACCCTCGAAGCCCTGCTTCGCCAGGCCCGCGGCGACGTCCGCCGGGAGCGTGACGACCTGGCGGGTCACGCCGTCGCGGTCGAGCCGGACGAGCTTGTTGCCGTCGCCGGTCGCACCCTCGACGGCGAGCCAGAAGCCGCCCTGGGGACGGGCGTGGATGCCCTCGGCGTCGTAGCCGACCGGCTTGCCGTCGGCGCCCTTGACGGTCAGGGCCCGGGTGATGACCGCAGGCTTCCGCGAGGTGTCGATGGTCATGATCTTGGTGACGGAGTACGCCGCGTCGGTGACCGTGTACAGCTCGTGCGGCCGGCCGGGGACGGCGGACAGCGCGCCGAGCGCGCCCCAGCCGATCGGCGCGCCGGTGGAGTCCGAGGCCGAGACGATGCCGGGGAAGGACGGGGTGCCCTTGCTCAGCTGGAACAGGCTCACCGAGGCCCGCACGTTGACCGAGGCGTCGTCCTCCTCGCTGGAGACCGCGAGCAGGTCGCGCGACGGGATCGGCAGCAGTCCCTCGGGGCCGTTGGTGGTGGCCAGCATCTGGCGGAAGACCGGGGCGGTCGGCCGGCTGACGTCGTAGACGGCGACGAAGTTGCTGCGCTCGGAGCCGACGAAGGCGTACCGCACGCCGTGGAAGGAGGCGACGACCACGCCCTCCGGCTCGGTGCCCTTCTTGCCCGCGCGGTCCTCGTTGTGCAGGCCGTAGCGGACGGCGAGGCGCTCGAAGCTGTTGCCCGCGTCCCACACGACCTTGCCGGTGCGGCTGTCGAAGACGGTCCAGCCGCGCGTGCCGCCCTTCCAGTCGCCCTCGTTGGCGGTGGCGAAGTAGCGGTCGTCGATCCAGTTGACGGCGTCGGGCTCGCGCCGCACGTCGGTGATCGAGCCGGTCTGGTCGATGACGCCGTCCTTGACGGTGTCGATGCCGTGCACGGTGGCCGTGCCGGCGCTGAAGGCCTTGGTGATGCGGCCCGTCGGCAGGTCCACCAGGACGAGCCCGTTGTTCTCCTGCAGCGTCACGACCAGCTGGTTGCGGCCGTTGACGGCGACGTACTCCGGCTCCGGGTCGGTGGGCTCCACGATCCCGGCGGCGGTCAGCACGGGCAGCGCGCCGCCGTCGGGCCGGGTCAGCGGTACGGGCCGGGTGCGCCAGTGCTGCGGCGAGCTGCCCTTGAGGTCGACGATCTGCACGAAGCCGGCCGGGGCCTGGGGCAGGTCGCCCTCCTCGCCGCCGGGCGGGGTCGCCTCCTCGTCGCGCTCGTTCTCGATCGCGATTGCGGCGTACCGCTTGTCCTTGGTGATGGCGATGGAGTCCGGCTGGCCGCCCAGGTCGATGCTGGTGACCCGCTTGCGGTCGCGCAGGGATATGACGTCGAGACGTCCGGAGGGGGTGGAGTAGCCGCTGCTGGTGTTGACCACGACCAGCACGTACCGGCCGACCACGGCCACGGAGGTGGGCTCGTCCTCGGCGTCGCCGAGCCCGGCCAGCGACAGGGTGCCGAGGCCGCGCGGGCTGCCCGGCCTGCTGATGTCGAGGAAGCCGATCCGGCGCGCCAGGGCGTCGGTGTAGACCAGGGTGCGGCCGTCCTCGCTGACCGCCGAGATCTCGGCGACGGTCGCCGTTGCCGGGTCCTCGCCCGCCGGGCGGTTCTGGAAGACCGGGTAGGTGGCGGTGCGCTGGAAGGCCGGCGTCACGTGCGGGTGGTGGGCACTCGCGGGGCTCGCGGCCACCAGCGTGCCGGCAGCGACAGCCGCGGTCGTGAGCGCGGCGTAGGTTCTCTTGGGGAGCATCGTCTCTCCGTTGCGCTACGGTCGGAATGCCGATCATCTCGCCGCCGGACCAGCGTAATCGGGCGCGCAGATGAACAAACGACGAAGATCGTCCGGACGTAGTGACCGGATCGCCCCGGTCCGTACGGGTGCGGGTGCGGGGCCGGCCCCGATGCGGCGCGATCCGCACGGTGATGACGCACCGTCAGGTCCGGCCGCGCGCCGGTGCGGTGGGAGCCGCGGCGGCGGTGGCACGCGGTGACATCGGCCGGAGAACGGGACCGGCTCGCATCGTACGGCGGACCGGTCCTCCGTTCCGGGCGTGGCGTCCGATGCCGCGCGAGAGGGCGTGAAGCTGTCCGGGAGGCGGTCTGGCCTGGTCCGTGGCGCTGTGCTTCCCTGGGAGGGACACTTCAGCAGTCAGCACGGGGGAGCCGGCGGTGACACCCGAGGGCTCCAGCCACGTCCGATCACGCACGCGTCGGCAGGGTCGAGCCACCGTGGGCGGCAAGGGGTACCGGGGGCATTGGTCGATGGAAACGGCACCACGTGACGCGCACGGCGATGTCATGCACCTGCGCATCGAGCCGGAGCGCCTCCGCGCGCTCCCACCGTGCGCACTGGTGGAATCGCTGCTCCGCGTCGCGGAGGACCGGTCGGAGCACGTTCCCGACCCGCACACCGGATTCGATTCCTCGTTGTGACCCCGGGACGGGGGTGAGGGCCCGGCGGGAGGTCGGTGATGGAGGGGACGCGGCCCATCCACGAGTTCGTGGTGAAGGTGCACGGCCTGTGCAACCTCGCCTGCTCGTACTGCTACGTCTACGAACTCCGCGACAGCAGCTGGCAGCGCAAGCCCGCCGTGCTCTCGCGTGCCCTCGCCGAGCGCCTGGCCACACGGATAGCCGAGCACGCCGGGCGTCACCGGCTGCCGTCCGTCCGGGTCGTCCTGCACGGCGGTGAGCCCCTGCTGGCGGGACGGCGACGGGTCGAGCACCTGCTGCAATCGGTGCGCGAGGCGGCGCACGGAATCACGTCCGTGGAATTTGCCGCACAGACCAACGGGACGCTGCTGAACCCTGGTTGGATGGACCTGTTCCGCCGCTACGGTGTGCGCGTGGGGGTGAGCCTCGACGGAGGCAGGGACGCCAGCGACCGCCACCGGCGCACACGTGGGGGGCAGAGCAGCCACGTTGCTGCCGAGAGGGGGATCGGGCTGTTGCGGCGCGCGGAGAACGCCGGCTTATACGGCGGCCTGCTGTGTACGGTCGACCTCGCCAATGAACCCCTCGGTGTCTACGAATCGCTGCTGAGCCACCGGCCCCCGGTCATCGACCTGCTGCTCCCGCACGCGACCTGGGAGTTCCCGCCACCGGGCCACGACCCCGCGACGGCCCCCTACGGCCGGTGGCTGCTCGCGGTCTTCGACCGCTGGTACGCGGCGCCGGTCCGCGAGACCCGGATCCGGCTGTTCGAGACGATCATGGATCTGGTGCTCGGCGGCAAGGCGACCGCCGAAGCCGTCGGGCTCGACCGCCCGCCGTTTGTGGTCGTCGACACCGATGGGTCGATCGAACAGCCGGACTCGCTCAAGGCGGCGTACGAAGGCGCCACCGCCATGGGCCTGGACATCGGCGCGGACGACTTCGACACCGCCGCCGACCATCCGCTGCTGCGGGAGCAGGGCCGCGGGCTGAGCTCCCTCTCCCCGGAGTGCCGGGCCTGCGGCGTGGTGCGGCTGTGCGGGGGCGGGCTGCGGGCGCACCGCTACCGCCCCTCGAGCGGGTTCGCCAATCCGAGCGTCTACTGCGCCGATCTCAAACTGCTGACCGAGCACATCAGGGACCGGGTGACCGCCGACGTCCGCGCTCTGATCGGAGGGGCGTCATGAGCGCCCCTCCACCGTCCGCCGGGATGGCCGAACGGTCCATGGCGGGTACCCGTCCGGATGAACCTCCGGCGCACCGCGCCGGTGGTCGCGCGCCCCGCAGCCCCCGCGGCCGGCCGGGCCGCCCGCCGGGTGTGTTCCCCTTGTCCCCGCAGCGCACGGGCACGCCGAGCAGGCTCCCCGACGGACGGTGCGGAAAGCCTGATCAGGAAGGGGTGACGGTCCCGATGCGCGCCCGTCTGCGGTGCCCGGATGTGGTATTTATCCGCTATTGCTCGAATAGTGATGCCTACGGCGAGCCGTTGGTCCCTATCGAGTCGTCCCC
The DNA here is from genome assembly GCF_033792725.1 of Streptomyces sp. PA03-5A. Classification (NCBI taxonomy): domain Bacteria; kingdom Bacillati; phylum Actinomycetota; class Actinomycetes; order Kitasatosporales; family Streptomycetaceae; genus Streptomyces; species Streptomyces sp. PA03-5A. The sequence continues at coordinate 17,251 of NZ_JARAVL010000006.1, forward strand.
GCTGCCGCGCTCGTTGCGGGGCGTCCCGACACGCGCGACGGAGTCACCATGAGCCGGTTCTACATGAGCCATATCCGCGGGGTCGACGACGAGTGGACGGCGACCTTATTCCGGGACCTCCGCAACGCGGTCGCCGCCCGGACCGGTGAGTCGCCCGAGTCGGTCGGAGTGAGCGGCACACCCCGGTCACCCGAGGCCACGGTGGAGCGCATGCGCGGTGCGACCACCATGGTGGCGCTCTATACACCGGCGTATTTCGGCCAGTCCTACTGCGCCACCGAATGGTCCTACTTCGAACACCGGGCCGAGGTGCTGTGGTCCCGGACGGGACGCAGCGCGGACGCCATCATCCCGGTGGTCTGGGCGCCGGCCACCGAGCCGCTGCCGCCCGTCGTCCGGCGGAAGGGTCCGCTGACCGCCGACTCGGCCGCCTACGCCCGTGAAGGACTGCTCCACCTCCTGCGGCTGAAGGCCCGGTACGCCGAGGACTACCGGCTGGTGGTGGCGGCCCTCGCGGACCGGGTGGCGGCCGCCCTCGGGCAGCACCTCCCGGACGCCGCCGGTTTCGACGCCACCGGCAGGCGACAGGGTGCCCCGCCGCTCCCGCCGTACCCGGGACACCAGACGGTGAGCTTCGTCGTGGCCGCAGCGGCCGCCGACGACCTGCCGGGCGAGCGGACCGCTCGCGAGTACTACGGCACCACGCCCGTCGACTGGTCCCCGTACGCACCCGGGCGGCCCGGTGAGCTGGCCTCCCTGCTCTGCGACACGGCGGCGGAACTGGACCTCGCCCCCGACGTCCTGGCGCTCGAGGAGAGCACCGTGGAACAGGTGGGCTCAGGACCGCGGCCGGAGGAACTGGTCGTCCTGCTGGTCGACGCCTGGGCGGCCAAGGCCGAGCGGCAGCAGCGCCTGCTGACCTCGCTCGACGCCGCCGTGCCCGAGGGCACGGCCGTGCTGGAACCGCGCAACCAGGACGACACCCAGTCGTGGCAGCACGCCGAGGATCTGGACGCCGCCCTCGACGAGGTGCTGCCCACGCTGCGCGGCCAGGCCACGGAACTGGAGCGCTGGGGACTGCCCGACGAGGAGAAGTTCACCGCCGCGCTCCGCAAGGCCCTGGTCCGCGCCCAGAACGACGCCATGAAGTCCGCACAGGTCGCTCAGCGCCTGCCCACGCCCACAGGTGGCCTCGACTCGTTCCCCCTGCTCGGAAGGTCTTCCTCATGACGCACGACTCGGGCGGTCCCGGCGCCCAGGGGCCCGGCACCGTAGTGACGTTCTACTCGTTCAAGGGCGGTACGGGCCGCACCATGGCCATGGCGAACGTCGCCTGGATCCTGGCCACGAACGGCAAACGGGTCCTGGTCATGGACTGGGACCTGGAGGCGCCGGGTCTGCACCGCTACTTCGCCCCCTTCCTGCGGGACCCCGAACTGAGCTCCACGCCGGGCGTGATCGACCTCGTCCGCGAATTCGAGCGGATGAGCCCGCACCTGACGGACGGCCTGCGGACGTACGCACGCGTCGACCGTCACGCGCACTCGCTGGAGTGCTCCTTCCCCGGCGGCGGCTTCATCGAGTTCGTCTCCTCGGGCCGCCGCACCCCGGAGTACTCCGAGAACGTCAACACCTACGACTGGCGCGGCTTCTACGAGAACCGGAACGGGAAGGCGTTCCTGCACGCCCTGCGCGAGGACATGCAGGCGGGCTACGACTACGCGCTGATCGACAGCCGTACGGGCTTCAGCGACACCTCGGGCATCACCACGCTCCTGCTGCCCGACGTCCTCGTGAACTGCTTCACCTTCAACGTCCAGTCCGTAGACGGCGGCGCGAACGTCGCGCGCGACGTCCGCAGGTTCGCCCCCCATGTGACGATCCTGCCGGTGCCGATGCGCGTCGACCCCGCCGAGCAGGACCGGCTGGACACCGCCCGGCAGCACGCGCGCAGCCGCTTCCAGGAGTTCCTCGACGAATCCGCGCACCCGGACCCGGACCGGTACTGGGGTGACATCGAGATCCCCTACCGCCCCTACTACGCCTACGAAGAGGTCCTGGCGACCCTGAAGGACCCGATCCGCAACCAGGGCACGCTGCTCGCCGCCTACGAACGCCTCACGTCCGTCATCACGCGCGGCGAGGTGACCGCGATCGGGCACATGGCGGAGGAACAGCGGGCGTCGCTGGTCAAGCGGTTCGACCGGGTGCCCGTGGCCGGCGCGGCCACCCCGCGGGTCCGCATCGACCACGCCCTGCGCGACCGGCTGTGGGCCGAGTGGATCGCCGACCAGCTCAAGGCGGCGGGCGTGGCGGTGACACTGCGCCCCAGCAGCGCCACCGCGCTGGCGCCCGTCCCCGCGACCGCCGCGGACACCGTCCTGGCGCTGCTGTCACCGGACTTCGTGAACACCAACGTCGCCGAGGAACTGGTCACCCTGGTCGAGGCCGCCGACCGTCGCGGCGACGGTCCGCGGATCCTCGGCCTGCGGACTCGCGAGTTCCAGACCCCGACGGCGCTGGCGAGCCTCCCCGGGTTCTCCCTGGTCGGCATGACGGCCGCGACGGCGCTGGAGCGGGTGACCGCGCTCATCGGGGTGCCGGCCCTCAACGAGCCCGTCGCGGGCCGCACCCGGTACCCGGGCGAAGCCCCCTCGACGTTCAAGGCCCCGCCCCGGTACAACCTGTTCACGGGCCGGGACCAGGAGCTCGACAAGTTCTGGGACGACCTCGGCCAGGACTCCCTGGACGACGTGCACACGCCGGCGGACCGGCTCTTCCTCTACGGGCTCGGCGGCATGGGCAAGACGCAGATCGCCCTGGAGTACGTCCACCGCTTCGGTGCCCAGTACGACCTGGTGCACTGGATCCCGGCGGAGCAGACCGACCTGATCCCGCAGAGCCTGGCGAACCTGGGCGTCCAGCTGGGCGTCCAGGGCGAGACCGCCGAGGACCTGGCCATGGCGACCCTGGCCGAGCTGGAGAGCGGCAGGCGGGGCAAGTGGCTGCTGGTCTACGACAATGCGGCGAACGACGAGGAGACCCGCCAGAGCGGCCGCCGGCTCGAGGACTACCTGCCCTCCAACGGGCCGGGGCACGTCATCATCACCGCACGTGAGTCCGACAGCGGCCCCGCCACCGTCGAAGTGGGCGTCTTCCGGCGGGCGGAGAGCGTCGCGCTGCTCCGGCGCCGCGTGGAGAACCTGACCCGTCAGGACGCGGACCGGATCGCCGAGGAACTCGGCGACCTGCCCATGGCCGTGGAACTCGCCGCGGCGTGGCTCCGGGAGACCGGGATGCCGGTGGACACCTACCTGGAACAGGTGCGCAGCCGCGTCGGTGAGGTGCTGAGCGCCGGCCCCGCGGGGGAGTTCGAGCGGCAGACCCAACTGCCCGCCGTCTGGCGGCTGTCCGTGGAGCGGCTGCGCGCGGAGCGGCCCGCGGCCGTCCGCCTGCTGGAACTGTGCTCGTTCTTCTCACCCGAGCCGATCGCGGACTCGCTGCTCTACAGCGACGGCATGCGGAACGAGCTGGCCCAGTCCGACTCCGCGCTCCGCGACCCGATGATCATGGGCTACCTCATCCGCGATCTGAGCAGGTACGCCCTCGCCCGCCTGGAGGGACGCTCGCTGCAGGTGCACCGGCTCCTGCAGGCCCTCGTCCGCGAGTGGATGGCGGTGGACCCCGACGCCCTGGCGCGTACCAGGAGCCAGGCCCACCTCGTGCTGGCCAGCGCGCTCCCCTCGCCCTCGCAGGGGGAGGACCACCCGGCGTCGCTCCAGCGTTTCGCGGAGCTCCGCCCGCACCTCGAGCCGTCCGGAGCCATCGAGAGCGTCGACCCGCAGGTCGGTGAGTGGGTGGTGAGCCAGGTCCGCAACCTGTGGCTGGTCAAGGACCACCTGGCGGCGATCGGTCTGGGGCGCCGGGCCCTGGACGCGTGGACCGCGAACCGTGGCGCCGACGACCCGCTCACCCTGCGCCTGGCGGCGCAGCTGGCCAACCCGCTCCGTTCGATGGGCCGTTACGCCGAGGCCTTCGAACTGGACTCGGACACCCTGCGCAGGCAGCGTGAGCACCCGGCGCTGGGTCTCGCCCACCCGCACACCCTCATCACCGCCCGCAACGTCGGCGCCGACCTGAACGGACTTGGCCGCTACGCGGAGGCCTGCGAGTCCGACGCGGACACCCTGGACCGGTACCGCCGGTCGGTGGGGAACGACCACCCGGACACGCTCCGCGCCATCAACAACTACGGCGTGTCGCTGAACCTCATCGGACGCCCCCGTGAGGCGCTGGCACTCGCCGAGGAGGCCTACCAGACGGCCCGTCAGGTGCTGGGGGTCAGGAGCCCCGCCTGCTCGCGCTACGCGCTCGGTGCCGCGCTGGACCGCCGCGAGATGGGCGACTACCAGGGCTCGCTCGAACTGCTGCTGGAGACCAGGCAGCACTACGTCGCCCTGTCCGGGGAGCACTCTCCCGAGGTGATGCGCACCGACGCCTCGCTCTCCGTGACCCGTCGCCGGCTCGGCGAGTTCCGGGCGGCGGAGGCCCTGTCCCGCACGACGTACGACCAGTACCGGCGCCGGTACGGCGATCGGCACCCGGAGACGCTGGCCTGCGCGGCGAACCTCAGTTGCGACCTGCTCGCGCTGGCCGGCACGCAGAGCGACCCGTCCTTCGACGAGGGCCGGGAGATCGCCGAGCGCAACCATGCGAACTACCACACGACGCTGGGCGCCGAGCACCCGTTCACGCTCGCCGCGGCGACCAACCTGATCATCGCCCGCAGGCTGGGCGGAGAACCGCTGGCCGCCCTCGACCTGGGACGTCCGACGCTCGCCGCGCTCGAACGGCGCGTGAGCGGCGGGCATCCGGCGGCGGTCGCCTGCCGGGCCGACGTGGCGGGGGTCCTCGCCCAGCTGGAGCGGTACGACGAGGCGGTGGCGGAGGACGAGCGTGCGCACCGGGAGTTCCTGTCCCTCTTCGGCGACCGGCACCCCCGCGTGCTCTGCGGTGAGTACAACCTCGCGGTCGACCGGATGCGCCTCGGCGACCCCGGTGCGGAGGACCGCGTGCGGGAGATCACGCGCCGGTCCGCCGCCCGGTTCGGGGACACCCACCCCACGACCGTCGCCATGAGGGAACAGCGGCGCATCGACTTCGAGTTGGAGATGCCGCCGATCTGACCCGGCGGCCGGACCGCCGCCACGACGAGCCGCTCCCGGATCCCGGGGGCGGCTCGTCGTCAGTTGCGGCCCGCGTAGCGGCGCACGAAGGTGCGTATGGTGCGGTTCATCTCCTCCTCGTGCGGGCGGGGCAGCCCCTGCAGCCGCGGCAGCGGATCGGGCGCGGTGCCGAGCAGGTCGCCGTCCACCACGAAGAGGAAGAGCACGCCCGCCGGGAACTCCTCGCCGAGCCGCGCCACGAGGTCGGGGTCCGGGGGATGCGGCACGATCACCACCACCGGGCCGAAGTCGTGCTCGTGCTGCAGCAGGGTCTCCAGGTCGTGGACGTCGACCTCGGTCAGGTGGTCCCGGACTCCGGCGATGAGGCTCTCCGCGACGCCGGAACCCACGTCGATGGGCACGACGAAGTGGTCCCAGGCCACGGGCTGTCCGCTGGCGCGGTGGACGAAGCGCCGGGCGGTCTCGGTGGAGTGTGCGGGCAGGACCGCGGCCCGCGGGGCGGCCGGGGCCGTGAGCACCTCGTTGATGCGCCGGGAGTCCGATGCGGGGACCCGGGCATGGGTGACGCTGAGTTCGATCACCTCGCGCGATCCGGAGGTCGCCTGGAGCGGCAGGAGTTCGGTGAGGGCCGCGCGCAGCGGATCGTCCTGGGGCTCACTGCGGCGTTCCGTGAGCAGCCCCTCGGCGACGCGGTGGTGCATCAGGGGCAGCAGGATCTCCCGCGAGACACCGAGCCGGTCCCCGGCACGGCTGAGGACGGGCCCGTCGACCTCGCGCAGGTGCTGGACGACCCGCTGGTGCACCCGGTCCTCGTTGACCTGGGCCCGCATCAGCTCCAGTTGGGGAGTGATGTCCCTGACGACGTCGGCCAGGTCCCCGTCGACGGGCCAGTCGATGTTCTGCCGCCGGGTGGGACTGAGCGAACCGAGCCTGCTGGCCTCCAGGCCCTCCCGGTCGACCTCGGGGAGCAGCACGAGGATGATCGGGAAGCCGTCGTGCCGGTTGCGCAGCTCCGCCATGGCCAGTTCGTTCTGGACGTGCGGTGACTCGACGGCGTGCGGCGACGCGAGCAGCACCATGCCGTGGGCGTTGCCCATGCCGTCGGATATGGCCTCCATCCAGTCCTGGCCCGGCACCAGGGTCTGCCGGTCGATCACGATCGGTTCGCAGCCGGCGGCCTCGAGCAGGCCGATCACCGATCTCCTGGCCGGCCAGCAGGTGCAGGTGCAGCCGGGCGGTTCGCTGCGGCTGAGGAAGACCAGCGGGCGCGACGTCGTCCCGTTCATGCGCCCGGCCGCCATCCGGGGTCGGTGCTCTCCCACAGGCTCAGCCAGTGGGTCGCACCGGGGGCCACGGTGATCGTGTACCCGCCGGCCGACGGGCGTACGGTGGAGAGCGGCCGCGGCTCCCCCGCGGCGGCGCCGAGCGTCGCGATCCCGACCAGCTCGGGCCCGTCGGGCGGCGCCGGTACGGTGACCGTGACCGGCGCGTCGCCGGCGTTGCCCAGGCACAGGATGGCCTCGCTGCCGTGGCGCCGCCACAACGCCGTCACCCCGGGCACCGGTTCGGGCAGCGCCGCGTCGACGGAACCGTGGACCAGGGCCTGCTGCCGTGCCCGGACGGAGAGCAGGACGCGCAGCGCCTCCGCCCGGTGCCCCGTGGCCGTCAGCAGACCGGCGGGGACCTCGTGGCAGCCGGGCAGGGCCAGCAGGACCCCCGGATCGGCCGGCGGCCGATCCGGGAGCACCCAGGCCGTGCCCGGCGGGACCGTCCAGGCCCCGGGTCGCGGGAGCGGCGCAGGGCCCACGGTCAGATGGACGGCGCTTCGCGGGGCCGCTTCCTCCGGCCCGCCGGTGGTCCCCGGGCCGGCGATGCCGATCAGGCCCGCACCGGTGTAGGCGTCCGTCAGGTGCCGCAGGTCGTCCAGCAGGTGGGCGGGCCAGGCCGCCAGGTCCTCCAGCAGCAGTGCGTCGACGCGGGCGTCGAGGAGACGCTGCGCGTCGAGCAGCACGTCGGCGGGCGCGGCTTCCGGTGGGGGAGCGGGAAGGCCGGCGACGACGCGCAGTCCGGCCTCCCCGGCCCGCTCGACCACGAGGTCCGTGCGACGGGGGTCATGCGGGTGCGGCCCGGAGAGCCGGATGTGGCCGATGCCGCAGCGGCGGGCGGCTCGCAGCACATCCTCGGGCGGCGCCTCCGGACCGGGGCCGGGAAGCGCGACGCCGACCGATGCGCGCAGCCAGGAGGGCCCCGGCCCCGGCGCCTGCGACGCGGAAGTGGACGCGGCGGCGGGGTAGGGCAGGACGAGGTGCACCCTGCCGTCTTCGGACCGTATCTCGACCGGCCCGCCGGTTCCGGTGAGCATCAGGCGGCCCCGGCCGGCCGCGAACACCTCGCGCACCTGGAACGGCAGCCGGGCGCCGGGGAGCGGCGCGGAGCCGGGGTCCTCCGGGTCGCCGGCCGCGGGACGACGCAGTCGCAGCAGGTGGCGTCCCCCGTCCGCGGCGACCACCGTGGCGTCGGAGGAGGAGACGGCCAGTGAGGTGGCCGGCCGGGGCAGCCGGCCGAGCGGCACCGGATCGCGCGCGTCGTCCTCCGGGCTCCGGGCCAGCCACACCCGGCCGTCCTCGGTGGCCCAGACGACGTCCCCGGTCAGCGGGTCGCCCGCGAGCGCGGTCACCGGGGACCCCCCGGTGGCGAACCGGCGGGAGACCATGCCGTTCCCGGGAGCGGCGTGACGTGCCACGACCCTTCCCTCGGCGTCCGCGACCGCGATCAGGGCCGCCGAGACCGAGGTCCACATGTGGGTGACGTCGGCGGGGTGATCGAGGGTCAGCACCACGCGCCGCGGATCGCCGTCGTCCAGCAGGTGCACCTTCCGGCCCTCCGCCACGCAGAGGACCGCCGGGCCGCTGCCCGGCCCGCCCGGCGCCGCCCAGCCCAGGGCCGTCGGCGCCGGGGACCACGGATGGGCGGTCACCTCGCCCGAGGCGTCGAGGGCCGCTCCGACCACCTGGAGCCCGGAGCCGCCGGCCGCGGCCGCCCTCGGCGGGCCCGCGTCGGCGACCGCGAGCAGGTCGGGGGGCACCGGGAGGTCCGCGACCAGCACCCGTCCGGCCGCGTCGACCCGGATCTCGGTACGGCCCGCCGCGCTGACCGCGAGCGCTCCGTGCTCCCCGGCCCAGACGCAGCGCACCACGTCCCCCAGTTCGGCCCGGGCGCCGTCCAGGCTGCCGTCGAGCCGGGCCGCAGCCACCACGTCCAGGGGCGCGGCGGCCCGTCTGCGGTCGTGCAGGTCCAGTTCGTGCCAGGCCGCTCCGGGGAGCGCGGCGCGCAGGCGCAGCCTGACCCGGGCGGCCCCGCTCACCTGGCACACCTGGGCGTCGCGTTCGGGAGGTCTGGTCAGCACGATGCCGCCGGGCTCGGCTCGGATCCCGACGTCGACGTCACGGTGGACCATCCGGCGGACGGCCGTCACCTCCTCCGGGAGCAGGCCCGCCGCGGCGGGCGTCAGCTCCAGGCCCAGGCGCTCGGCCGCGGCGATGCGCAGGCGCCTCGCGGGTGCCGAGTCCCGTACGGCGTCGGGCAGCCGGGGCAGGTGACGGATCGCCCACCGGCCGGCCTCCAGGGCCTCGGGGCCGTCGGAGAGCACCTGGGCGAGGAAGGGTTCGAGCTCCCGCCGGATGTCGCCCTCCGCCGGCACGGCCTGCGCCGTGCCGGCCCACAGGAGGGTCTCGAAGGTGCGCACCGCCAGCGGCGCGTCGTGGTGGGCGCGTTCGGTGAAGCTGCGGACGGAGGCCAGCAGGGCGCGGTCGTTCGTGGCGAGGTCCCGGCGCAGGACCGCAGCCACCGCGGGGTCGAGCACCATGGTCAGGCCGCCTGCGGCCTCGACCAGGGGCGAGAACCACAGCTGGGCCTCCAGCCCGGCGCTGCTGCGCGGCACGAACCGCAGGCGCGCGGCACGCACGACGTACGGTTCGGCCTGGGCCGCCAGGCTCAGCGACTGGGCCAGCCGGACCACGTCCGGTTCCTCCTGGCGCTGTTCGTGGATCAGCCTGGCCGCGGAGGTCCGTCCGGCCGCCGCCGTCACCATGCCTGCCTCCGGCGGCGCAGCCGTCTGATCTGGGAGCGCGCCGACCACACCGAGGTACGGCGGTCCAGCGGGACGAGGGCCACCAACCGGCGGACGGCGGGCGGGTAGAGGTCAGGACTGAACGGGGTCAGGCAGGTCACCGGGTGGCCGGCGTGCTTCAGCCGGCCGAGGAAGGCGAGCCAGTCGGCCGGTGACGCCTGGTTGCGCACCGCCACCGGAGGGCGCAGCCGGCCGAGGTCGGACACGAGCAGCACCGGAGTGCCGGGTGCCGGGCGGACCGCCGCACCCCAGGTGCGGCCGCCGTCCGCGCTGGCGCCCTGGGGCAGCCGGAAGTCGAGTATCCGCAGCTGGTCGGGGGCGAGTACCTGCCGCGCCAGCCGGGCGACCCACTGGTGGTCGTGGCGGAACGGCCGCATGGAAGGGCTCCGGTCCAGCAGCACGTGCAGCCCTGCCCGGGTGGTGGGGCGGGGCCGGTAGGGGAGGCGAAGGCCGGACGACGGCCTGCCGCCCAGGCGCCGGACCATCAGGTCGATCAGCCTGCGGTGGTCCAGATCCCTGCCGAGCGCCTCGGTGGCCGCCACCGTGAGCATGATCGCCTGCTGGGTGCGCGGATTCCACGGCGGCGACGGCGGCTGCTCGGTGACCTCCCCGCGGTCGGCGAAGAGCGGCTCCTCAGGACCCGCCGGCTCACCGGCCGGTCGCCCGGGTCCCGGCGGGGTCCGCGGAGGCGCGAAGGTGATGACCGACCGGCCCGCGGGGTCGGCGCCGGTGGCGGTCCGCGGGGACGGCTCCGGCACGCCGCCGCCGTCCCCGGGCACCGTCCGGCCGACGGGACGGGCCGGCGGCGCGGGTTCGGTGCCCCGCCGGGGTTCCGTCGCCGGGCCGTCCGGTTCCGGGGGCCGGGGTCCGGGGCCGGGCAGACCCATGGCGCGCACCAGGGAGAGGACGCCGGCGGGGTCGGCGATGCCCAGCGCGGCGGCGGCGCGCACGACGTCGCCGGCGTGCACCGGACCGCGGCTCACGCGAAGGCCGTCGGCTCGTAGGTGTCCTTGACCATGGCGAACCGCGCGACGCTGCGCCACAGTTCGGAATCGGCGGTCAGCCCCATCTCGTGGCACGCCCGCAGCGTGTCCAGGTATTCCGCGGTGCTCGCCGCCGCGAGACGTCCCGTACCGGAGCCCTGGGCGAGGAAGAGGTCGGCCACCTCGGCGCCGAGTTCCGGATCGAAGTCCGATCCCATGTGCAGCCGGGCGACCTCCAGCAGGTGGGCGCGCCCGGGGACCTGCAGCCGCAGCGGGATGCAGCGCCGCCGGAACGCGGCCGACAACTCGCGTTCCTCGTTGCTGGTGATGACGACCAGCGGCGGCCCGATCTCGGGGCGCACCGTGACCCGGGAGCGGTCCGGGCCCTCGAAGCGCAGGTTGTCCAGCGGGTCGAGGAGCGCGTTGGGGAGGTCGGGGTCCGCCTTGTCGATCTCGTCGATGAGGACCACGGCGGGACGGTCGCGCAGACCGTCGGGCGCCGTGTCGTCCTGGGCGGGGTCCAGTGCCTTCCACAAGGGGCCGGGCCGGTGGTACGGCTGGTCGCCGGGCGAGCCGAGTTGGCCCCGGGAGGCGTCGTTGAGCTGACGGAACGCCTCCTCGCGCCAGAGCAGGTCGGGTGCCTCCGTGCGGGCGGTGACGACCTCCGCGTAGAAGCGGTAGCGCAGGACGCGTGCCACGTTGGGGGCGAGCGTGGACTTGCCGGAGCCGGGCGGGCCGAGGACGAGCAGCGGACGGCGCGTCACCAGCGCGACGTTGACGGCGAGCACCGTGTCCTCGTCGAACAGGTACACCTGGTCGTCCTGACGCCCCGAGGATGCGTCGGCGCCGGTCTCCCCGACGGCGCCGGGCGCCTGCGGGTCGAAGACCTTGGTGTACCGCATGTGCCCCCCGAGAACGTCATGCCACCACACGCTGTGGCGCCACTGTAACGGACCGCGTCGCGGCTGATCTACAGGCCGGGAGGCCCTCCCGGGGGCCCCGGCGGCGCGAGCACGCGCACGTCGGCCCGCCCGACGCGCGGGGCGCGGACGGCGTCGTCGCCGCCCCGCGGAGCGGCGGTCACCAGGTCGATCCTCCGTAGCCAGGGCGCACGCCGAAGCGGGCTCAGGTCCAGGGACGGGAGCCAGGGCGCGATGGTCAGGAACATCACCGGGGAGGCGCCGAGGGAGGTCAGGTCGTGCAGCCGGGGGCAGTTCGACAGGCGCAGCGACCGGAGCGCGGCGCAGCGGCTCAGGTCCGGCACCGCGGTCATCTCCGGGTGGTCCAGGATCACCAGGTTCCGCAGTCCGGGGATCCCGGGCAGCACGGCCTCCAGTTCCCCGAGCGGCCCCTGGCACCAGACCTCGGGCGCGGCGTCCCGCCGCGCCGCCAGGCCCGAGAGTTCCTCCGCGGACCGTACGACGACGGGACCGGTGGCCCGCATCCCCGGCGCCGCCGATGCCGTCAGGCGCCGGCCGGTGGCACCGTGCTCCAGGAGACCGGGGACGTCCGGGAGCGACTTGCGGACCGCGCTCAGTTCGGCGACCAGACGGGCGAGCCCGGCGGACCCCGTCCGTTCGAGGTGCTCGGCGAGGATCCGGTCGCCGTCGGGGCCGGGGTGGGTGGCAAGGTGCTCCGCCGCGAGGTACTGCCGTACGGACTCGCCGGCGAAGGCGATCGTCGCGGGAGCCGGCGCGTACAGGATGCCCGCCTCGTCGGCCAGTTGCGACAGCAGCCGGGCGGGGGGAACGCTGCCGGTGAGGCCGGGCGCGTTGAGTCCGTACAGCGCGTCGAGCGCCGTGTCGGCCGGGAGCGGGGCGTCGCCGGACCCGAGCGTCGCGGCGGCCAGGCCGCCGGCCGCCGCCCGCAGGACGCTGTCGCGCACTCTGGTACGCGCGTTGGCGGCCTCCCGGTCGGGACGCCAGACGGCGGCCACCGCGGCGCGCAGCAGATCCATGCGGTCCGGCCCGCGGTCCCCGGCGGCTCGGGCCGCGTGCCGGACCGCGACCGCGGCGGACGGCCAGCGCACGGCGTCGGCGAGCAGCGGGTCGTCGGCCAGGGCCGTGAGCGCGGAACTGCCGCCGGGGGCGCCGGCGAGGGAATCGCCCCCGGCGAGGAGGGCTTCGCGTTCCGCGGGGTCGAGGGGGTCGAGGAGGACCGGGGTGAAGACACCGTCGATCCGGTGCCAGGGCACCGAACTGCCGTTGGCCTCCACCAGGATCACGGCGTCGGGGTAGTGCTCGGCCGTGCGCAGCAGCCATTCCCAGGCCGCGGGGCGCATGTGGACCGGCGCGCGGTCCAGGCCGTGGACGGCCAGCAGCGCGCGCCCGCCGCGCAGTTGCCGGGCGGTCCAGCCCGCGGGCTCCCGGGCGGCCAGCGAGGGGGCGGCCGCCTGGACGATCCCGTCGGGGGAGGGCAGGCCGCCGGTGTCCGCCCGCAGGGTGAACGCCACCTGGCAGCCCCAGGGCGCTCCGCTCGGGCCGGCCGCGACGCGGTCCGCCAGGTGCCCGAGCACGGCGCTGCGCCCGGAACCCGCCGGGCCGACCAGCAGCAGCCGCCGTCCCGCGGCCGCCGGCTCCCCGGACGGGGTGTGCCGTCGCGACGGACCGTCCTGCCAGCTCAGTCGCCGGCCCAGGGGGCGCCCGCCGGTGAGTCCGGGCGCGGTGCCGGTCAGCTGGCCGCGGTACAGGGCGGTGAACCGGGTGTCGTCCGAGGTCAGGGCCGGGGGGAGTTCGGCGGGGATGTCCTGCGGGGCGGGGCCGCTTCCGGTGGGGGGAGCGGTGGTGAGCCATCGGGTGAGGTTGCCGAGAACCTCGTCGAGGGCGGCCCGGTGGCGCGCGGCCTGCATCGTCATCAACGCGAGTCCGTGGGTCCGGTACTCGGGCGGCTGCCCCGCCGTGAACGTGTCCGCCTCGGCGACCACCGCCGGCATCCGCTGGAGCACGGGTTCCCAGAGCAGGGGCAGCACGATGCCGTTCTCCGCCGCTCCGCGGGCCCGGTCCAGGCTCGTGCGGTGGGCCAGCATCGCCCAGTCCGCGTCCGCGGGGCCCTCGCTGAAGTAGGCCGGTGAGCACAGGACGAGGACGCGGTCCGCCGTCGCCACCCCGGGCGAGGCCGGGCCCCGGCCGCCGTCGGTGGCCGCCCTGACGAAACGGACCGGGGAGGTGCCCAGCCGCCGGTCCAGGTCGTCCAGGAAGCGCGCCACCCAGGCCTCGTCCCTGCCATGCAGGTAACTCACGGCGTAGGTGTACGTATTCTTCATCCCCCACCCGTCCGAACCGGTACGAACGGGCGCGGTCACGGACGCCCGCACTGGCGTCATCATGGAAGAATCCGCTGACGTCTCGTCATGACCCGTTCCGCAGCACACGTATGACTGGCTATCACTTTATATGTACGACTCATTGATGGGTGGGGTCGACCCCGCGACGCTCTCCCGTCCCGGCCCGCGGCCGGCGCCCTCCCCTTCCGCGCCCCCGGGCCTGGGCAAGCGGCAGGAGAACCTGCTGACCGCGGTCCTGCGCGGAATCCCGCTGATGGGACAGGACACCATGGTCCCGTTCGCCGAGGCGGACGTCCGTTCGTGCCTGGCCCGGTTCCGGCCCTCGGAGTACGGAGCCGCCGCGGGGGTGGTCAACCGGGTGCGCCCGGCCCTCCTCGACGCCGTCGTCGGCCGTACGGCCCGGCTGCAGGGGTACGTCCGCGGGCTGCCGGAGGGGGGAGTGGAGCCGCTCCTGGACGTGGTGGGCAAGGCCGCCGTGTACGGACCTCCGGCCCTGCGGGTGGTGTTCGGTGCGTCGGTGCGCATGCCGCTGCGTGCCCTGAGCTACGTGCTGCCCGCCGTGCTCATGGCGGAACGGGTCCAGGCGGTCACGGGCCGGCTGCCCTACCTGCAGGTGCTCTACGTGGGCGAACTGGGCGCGCGGATCAACGCCCTGCCCGCCGCGGTCGTCGCGGAGGAGGGCCGGCTCCTCGCCGAGCACCTGTGCCGCGTCCTGGACCGGGGGCCGATGGCGGGCCACTACGGGCTGTTCGCCGACCTCCCCCTGCCCGCGGGCGAGGATCCGATCGAGGACACCATCGCCCGGCTCGGGGAGGAGCCGCGCGAGGAGATCGCCCGGCGGCTCCAGGGGAAGGGCGGCAGCCTCTCCGACCGGCAGACCCTCGCGTACGCGGCCGCCCACGTGCTGCTGCACGACCTCGGCCGGCTGCCGCTGCGAAGAATCGGCGGCACGACGCCCTCCGACGCGGAAGCCGTCGGCGTCATCGACATCGGCGGCGTCCAGGAACGTCATTTCCACCGGGTGCGCGCGATCTTCGCCGAGGCGCTCGGGCACGCCGGACCAGGGCCCCTCGTGCTCACCCGGCACTCCGTTCCGCCGTACACGATGTCGCGCGTGGGCGACGTCGGCCTGCGCGACTTCCTGGACGGCGTGCCGTACGACGAGGCCGCGCTCCCCGCGGCCGTACGGCACGACCTGCACCTCCTGCGGGCCGGCAGGGTCCTCGACCGCGTCAGGTGAGCCCGGGCCCGGCACCGGGACCGGTCCGGGCCCCGGTGCCCGCCCGTCGCGGCCGGTTCACAGGCATCCAGCGCACCGCGAAGTCGACGGCCTCCCGCAGGTCGAGCAACCGGCACCGGAGCCCGCTCACGGTGCCGGTCCTGGTCGTGCCCTCGGCCTCGTACGCCGCGCCCAGGGCGGCGAAGTCCGAGTCGTCCAGGGCCACGTCCTCGTAGCTCCACCAGGAACGCCGCCCGCCCCTGACGACCACGCAGCGGTAGGTGCGCAGGGGCGGCCGGGGCACCCGGTACTCGGCCAGGTGGAACGCGCTGCACACGTCGAACCCGACACCGAGGAGCAGGACCCGGGCACGGGCCCGGTAGAGCGCCGCCAAGGGGGACCGCTCGCCGAGGTGGCAGTCGGCGCCGTGCTCCGCCGTGATGGCGTCCCCGGCCGGGCCGTACGCCACGAAGGAGGTCTGCGGATGGGCGCTGCGCACCGCACCCTCCACGGTGCGCAGGGTCTCCGAGAGCACCCCCATCCCGGGCGCTGGTGTGGACGCCGGATCGAAGGGCGGCATCGCGCCCCGCACGGCGGCGGCCTCCCGCGGGTCCAGCCCCGCCACACGCGCCCGGTGGGCGGAGGAGGAGTCGGAGTTCTCGGGTGTGAAACTGGGCGTCACCAGCGTGCCGCGCGGTCCCAGCACCCGTAGCAGCGCGTCGAGCATCGTTCCCGCGCGGGTGCCGCCCGCGCCGCGCAGCGAGGCGTGCACCAGGACGACCCCGCCCGCTTCCAGGCCGAGTGCCGTCAGGGATCCCGCCAGAGCCGTCACCTCGGTGGAGCCGACCGCCATCCCGTCCCCCTTCCCCCTCCGCGCCGCGGGACCCACCCGCCCCCCGCCCGGCACGACCGCGCAGTCAGTGTCCCGCCCGGGCCCGGCCGCCCGGTAGGGGGCCGGATCCGCTCAGGGAGCTCCACGCACGGGCCGGGGTTCCGTATCGCCCCACCCAGCACATCCGTGAACTGGGCACGCTGCTCTGCATGGTCGAGGCCGGCCTCGGCGTCGCGGTCGTCCCCTCCCTGGCGGGGAGCATGCTGCCCGGCGGCCTCACCCTCGTCCCCGTACTGCCGCGCGTGGAACGGCGGTTGCTCCTCACCGGGCCGGCCACGCGCCCCTGGCACCCGCACGTGACCGCGATCCGGGACCTGTGCCAGGGGACCGGCCCCGTGATGTGACCCCGCGCGCGGCGTACGGCGGACAGGGGCTCACCCCGTGGGCGCGAGCACGGTCGTACGGCCTCCCAACGCGGCGGAGAAGCGGTCGGTGACCTGTGTCAGGGCCTCGGCCGTGGCGGGCGCGACGGTCAGCGTGCCGTCGTCGGCCACGGTGAGGTCCTTGTCGAGCGTGAACCACCCCGGGACGATGTGGGCGGCGCCCATGGAGCTCAGCACCGGGCGCAGCGCGTAGTCGATGGCCAGGACGTGGGCCGTGGTGCCGCCGGTGGCCAGCGGCAGCACGGTCTTGTCGGCGAGGGCGAACTGCGGGAGCAGGTCGAGCAGCGACTTCAGCAGGCCCGAGTAGGCGGCCTTGTAGACGGGCGTGCCGATCACCACCCCGTCCGCCCGCTGGAACAGGGCCGCGGCCCCGGTGATGGCCGGGTGGTGGACGTCGGCGCCGAGCAGGGCGTCGGCGGGCAGCGTACGCACGTCCAGGGGGACCACCTCGTGGCCCTGGAGCCGCAGCCGGTCGTCCAGGTGGCGCAGCAGCCGTGCGGTGCGGGAGGTGGCGGAGGGGCTTCCGGAGACGGACAGGATGACGGCCATGGGGACCTTCCGGGTTCGGGCGGGCGGGGTGGGGGCGAGCGGGGACCTCGGCGCGGTCACCAGGTGCTGGATTCGACGGCCACGACGGGCACCAGACCGTTGCGCAGCGTCTCCAGGAAGGTGACGACCTCGGCTGCCACCGAGCGGTGCTGTACGTCGTTGAGCACGTCGTGGTGGGCGCCTCGGACGACCGAAAGCCGGGCGCGGCGCTGGGACTTGGCGGCGCGTGCGAGCGCGTCGTGATCGGCGAGCGGGTCGGCGTCACCGGCGAGGAAGAGCGCGGGCGGGGCGAGTTCGGCCTCGTACGCGGCTGTGAGCAGGGCGTCGGGCACCGCCTCGCCCAGCGAGCCCCGGCGTACGCGCGGGTCCCGGGTGAGCGTGTCGCGGTGGGTGGGGCAGGACGTGCGCACGTCGAGCTCCCCGTCCCAGCCGCTGTCCTCGGCAGGGGCCGCACGGCCGGGAAGCCCTGCGAGGACGACGCCGTCCGGCCGGACGCCGGCCCGGCCGGGGCGGCCCAGGAGCGCGGCGACGGCGACGGCGCCGGAGTCGGCGCCCACCAGGACGACGGGGGTGGCCGGCGCGCCCTCGGCGGCGGTGCCCTCGACGGCGTGCGCGAGGCGCTCGTCGAACCGGGTCAGGGAACCGGCCGGGTCGTCCGCGTCCGGCTCCGGGGGGTCGACGACCCGTACGCGGTAGGCGTCGGCGGCCAGCCGCCGCGCGAAGCGGGCGTAGGTCGCCCGTGTCTCGCCGCGGCCCGGCACCACGACGACCGTGCCGCGGACGAGCAGGCCCTCGGGGCCGTGGTGGTCGGTGTGGTCGGCGTGGTCGATGCGGTCGGTCTGCTCGGTCATCTCAGACTCCTGCCGGCTCGGGCCGGGGCTCGGGTTCGGACGCGCGCCGCCAGCCCAGCGCCGGCGCCACTTCGGTCGCGATGAGCTCCAGGGCGCGCAACGCCGCGTCGTGGTCGGGGACGGCGGGGTTGAACTGGGTGATCAGGTCGGTCGCGACCGGCAGGACCCGCTCCCGCCGCAGCGCCGCGACGATCTCCTCGGGATGCCCGAAGAAGGAGTGGAAGCGGCGTAGCGCCTCGTCCAGCTGCAGGCCCTTCGGGAAGGCGCCGCCCTCCGCCATGCGCAGCGCCGCCCGGTGGACGTCCTCGCCGATCTGCCCCAGCGCCGTCCGCCGGTCCTTGGCCGGGAACACGAACCGTGACAGCCCGATCCGCGGGCGGCGCGGCCGGTCCCAGGCGTCGAGGTACGCGTCCGCCCATGGGCGCTGCACCGCGTCGGTCGGGGAGTCGAAGCCGTACGCCGCCCGGTTGAGCAGGAGGTTCGACCCGGCGGCCGCCGCGTACGCGGCGCCCTGCGTGCTGAAGGCGCCCTGCCAGATGCGGTCGCCGAAGTCGCCGGCGGCCGGCTGGATGCGGAAGCCGGGCGCGCCGACCTCCTCACGTGCCAGCGCGCTGCGCAGTACGTCGAGGTGTTCGCTGGTCAGTTCGCGCTTGCGGGCGACGTCCCGGCCGAAGGCGGCGTACTCCAGGCCGTTGTAGCCGCTGCCCACGCCGATCTCGACGCGGCCGCCGCTGAGGGTGTCGACGGTGGCGACGTCCTCGGCGAGCCGGATCGGGTCCTCCAGCGGGAGGATCGTGACGGCGGTGCCGAGCCGGATCCGGGTGGTGCGTGCCGCGGCGTGGGCGAGGAACGTCCAGGGCGAGGACAGCCCCCCGCCGCCCAGGGAGACGTGGTGCTGGGCCACCCAGCCGGCGTCGAAGCCGAGTTCGTCGGCGGCGACGAAGAGTTCCAGGGCGTTGCGGTAGGTGCGGACCGGGTCGTCGTCGCGGCCCTGCACGTGGGTGAGGAAGCCGAGTCGCAGGCGCGGGTGCTCGGTGGTCATGGCCTTGTCCGTCCCGTCCCGTGCTCAGTCTGCCACGAGCAGGCGCTCGTGGGTGTGGCGGTTGGCGGGGACCGGCAGGCCGAGGTTGCCGCGCAGGGTGTCGGCCTCGTACGCGGTGCGGAACAGGCCGCGCTGCTGGAGGAGGGGCACGACGCCGTCCACGAAGAGTTCGAGCTCGTCGGTGGTGCGGAAGGCGAGGTTGATGCCGTCGAAGGTGCCGGCGTCGAACCACTGCTCGATGGTGCCGGCGACGGTCCGCGGCGACCCGACGAAGGGGGAGGTGCGGAACTCGTTGGCCGACTGGGCGACCTGGCGCAGGGTCAGGTTCTCCGCCCGGGCCCGCTCGATGATCCTGGCCGCGCCCGTGCGTCCGCCCTTCTCGGCGAGGTGCGCGACGTCGGGGAAGGGCGCGTCCAGGTCGTGCACGCTGAAGTCGTAGGCGCCGAAGGAACGTCCCAGCAGCGCGAGGTTGCGGTCGAAGTCGTTGTCCTCCTCGAAGATCTCCCGCTCGCGGCGCCGGGCCGCCTCGTCCGTGGCGGCGACCACCGGACCGCCGTGGATGAAGATCTTGATGTGGTCGGGGTCGCGGCCGTAGGAAGCGGTGCGCTGCTTGATGTCGGCGTAGTACTCCTGCGCCTGCCGGAGGGTGCCCCCGGGCGCGTAGATGCCCTCGGCCACCTGGGCGGCCAGGTCGCGGCCCTCCTCGGAGACGCCGGCCTGGAAGATCACGGGCTGGCCCTGCGGGGACCGGGACAGGTTGAGGGGGCCGGCGACCCTGAAGTGCTCGCCCTCGTGGTCGAGCGCGTGCAGCT
This sequence comes from Streptomyces sp. PA03-5A, assembly GCF_033792725.1. Classification (NCBI taxonomy): domain Bacteria; kingdom Bacillati; phylum Actinomycetota; class Actinomycetes; order Kitasatosporales; family Streptomycetaceae; genus Streptomyces; species Streptomyces sp. PA03-5A. The sequence continues at coordinate 36,580 of NZ_JARAVL010000006.1, forward strand.
TGGCCGGGTCGAGGAAGACGCCCCGTTCCACGTCGGCCGGGAAGGCGTCGTCCTCGTAGGAGTCCCACAGGCCGCGGGCGACCTTGACGAACTCCAGGGCGCGGCCGTAACGGGAGGCGTAGTCCAGGTGCTCGTCGAACCCGAAGTTCCTGGAGGTGCCCGTGTCGAAGCTGGTCACGACGTTCCAGCCGGCGCGGCCGCCGCTGATGTGGTCCAGCGAGGCGAAGCGGCGGGCGAGGTTGAACGGCGAGTTGTACGTCGAACTGGCCGTGCCGACCAGCCCGACGTGACGGGTGTGCGTGGCGACCGCCGACAGCAGGGTCAGCGGCTCCAGCCGGTTGAGGTAGTGGGCGGGGTAGGTGGCGTTGATGAACTGGCTGTCGACGATGAACAGGGCGTCGAAGAGGGCGTGTTCGGCCGCCTTGGCCTGAGCAATGTAGTAGTTGATGTCGGTGCTGGCGTTCTTGGCGACGCGGGCGTCCTTCCACAGGCCGTGCTGGCCGGGGCCGCCGACGCCGTAGGGGTGGAGCGCGAGGTGGATCCTGCGGGACATGGTGGCTGTTCCTGTCTGTCGTGGGGTCAGGTACGCAGCAGCGCGCGCAGCGCTTCGCGTTCGGCCCGGTCCGCCGGGGCGGAACGCAGGGTGGGCGCCGAGCCGACGAGCAGGCGCGTGTAGGGATGGCGGGGGTGGTTGACGACGTCGTGCGTGGTGCCGACCTCGACCAGTTCGCCCTGGTAGAGCACGGCGAGGCGGTCGCAGACCCCGGCCACGGAGCCGAGGTCGTGGGAGATGAAGACCAGGGCCACTCCGGAAGCGCGCAGCTCCTTGAGGATCTCCAGGACCTGCACGCGGTTGGCCGCGTCGAGGGCGCTCACCGGTTCGTCGAGGATGACCAGGCGCGGTCCGGTGACCAGCGCCCGGGCCACCGAGACCCGTTGGCGCTGCCCGCCGGAGAGCTCCCCGGGCAGCCGGCCGAGGAGCTCCTCGTGCAGGCGGACGCGGGGGAGGAACGCCCGCGCCCGGTCGGCCGCCTCCTCGCGTGGGACGCCCTGCAGGAGCAGCGGTTCGGTGAGGGACTCCTCGACGGTGAGGTCCGGGTCGAGGCTGCGCAGGGGGTCCTGGAAGACGTACTGGACGACGCCTCGGCGGCGCAGGGCGCGCCACCGGCGTGGGCCGTGCCGGGCGACGTCCTCCCCGCCGACGACGACCGACCCGGCCGAGGCGCGCACCAGGCCCAGCACGGCCCGGGCCAGGGTGGACTTCCCGGATCCCGTCTCGCCGATGAGGCCGACGGCCTCGCCGGGCGCGACGGTCAGGGACACCCCGCGCAGTGCCTGGCGGCGCCGGCGGCGCAGGCCGTAGTGCACGTCGAGGCCGGTGATCTCCAGCACGGGACCGGCGGGGTCCGCACCGTCGGCCGGCGCCGTCCGCGGCGGTTCGCCGGTCGTCATGCGTCCTCCTTCACGGTGAGGAACGTGTCCAGGCCGTACTGCTCGTGTTCGGCGATCAGCAGACGGGTGTACTCGTGCCGCGGGTCGTGCAGCACCGCGCGGGTCGGGCCCTGCTCGACCACCACGCCCTCCCGCAGGACGACGACCTCGTCGCAGAGCTGGGCGACGACCGCGAGGTCGTGGGAGACGACGACGAGGGCCAGCCCCGCCTGTTCGCGCAGTTCGGCGAGCATGTCGAGGATCCCGGCCTGGACGGTGACGTCGAGGGCGGTGGTGGCCTCGTCGGCGATGAGGATCCGCGGGCCGGCGGCGATCGCCGCCGCGATCAGGACGCGCTGGAGCATGCCCCCGGACAGCTCGTGGGGGTAACTGCCGTAGACCAGCTCCGGATCGCGCAGTTGCACCGTCCGCAGCAGCTCGACGGCCCGCCGGCGGGCCTCGCGGCGCCGCTGCCCCTTCTTGGCGCGCACGACCTCGGCGATCTGCGGGCCGACCCGGATCGAGGGGTTGAGGTAGGAGGCCGGGTCCTGGAAGACCGCGCTGATCGTGGCGCCCCGCAGGGCCGTCCACCGAGCCCGTGTCAGGGTGGCGATGTCGGTGCCGTCGATCTCGATCGACCCACCGGTGACCTCGAAGTGCGCGGGCAGGATGCCGAGTGCCGCGCGGCAGGTGAGGGTCTTGCCGCTGCCGGACTCCCCGACGATGCCGACCGCCTTACCGGGTGCGAGCTCGAAGCTCACCCCGTGGACGATCTCGCGGTCGCCCGCGCGGTCGCCGATGCGCACGCCGCGGAGGGACAGCACCGGCGGTGCCGGGGTGCCCGGCGCGGCGTCCGGGGCAGGCAAGGGGAGCAGTCCTTCGGACACGGTCGTCATCACGCACCTCCGGCGGGGGCGGGGTCGGGCTTGTCGAGGCGGTTGGCGCGGGCCCTGCGGCGGTCGAGCAGTGCGCGTCCCGCCTCGCCGGAGACGTCGCGGATCGCGTCGGCGAGCAGGTTGCTCGCCCAGACGGTGGCCATGATGAGCAGGGCGGGGGCCACCGGGGCCCACGGCTGGTGGCTGAGGTAGCCCAGGTCCGAGGCGAGCAGGCCGCCCCAGGTGGGCGCCGGCGGCTGCACGCCGATGCCGAGGAAGGTCAGGCTGGAGACGATCACGAAACCCACGCCGATGGTCTGGGCGAGCGCGACCGCGACCGGCGGGAGGATCTTGCCCCACACGTGGCGGCGTACGATCCAGCCCGTCGAGGCACCGGAGACGAGCGCCGCCTCCACGTACGGCGAGCGCGCCACGGCCAGGGTGGCGGCGCGGGCCACCCGGTAGAACAGCGGTGACACCAGCACGCCGGTGACCAGCATGGCCTGGGTGAGGCCGTTGCCGAGGAGCGCGACCACGGCGACGGCGAACAGCAGGAAGGGCAGGGCGACCAGCGTGTCGGCCAGGCGCAGGGTCGCCCACTCGAAGACCCGGCCCCAGTAGACGGACAGGATGCCGGGCACCGCGCCGACGACCAGGGCCGTCAGGGCGACTTCGAGCGAACCGAGCACGCTGACGCGCGAGCCGTCCAGGAGCCGGCTGAGGACGTCACGGCCGAGGTAGTCCGTGCCCAGCCAGTGCGAGCCCGAGGCGGCGGCCAGGGTGTTGTCGCTGGTGGCCAGGGGATCGTGCGGTGCGAGCCAGGGACCGAGCAGCGCCAGCAGCGCGATCACGGTCAGGACGACCGCGGCGATCCGGCCGGAGGTGAGGGAGAGGACGCGGCGCACCATGGTCAGACCCCCCGCTGGGACGCCGGCGTCACGCGCGCCAGCACCAGGTTGACGATCAGGTTGAAGGAGACGACCAGGACGATCGACACCACGAGGACGCCCTGGACGGCGGGTACGTCCCCGGCCTGGGCGGCGTCGTTGGCGAACCTGCCGAAGCCCTGCAGACCGAAGATCCATTCGGTGACGACGGAGGCACCCACCAGGGCCGGGAACTTCAGTCCGAGGGTGGCGAGCGCCGGTCCGAGGCCGTTGCGCAGGACGTGACCGAAGAAGATCCGCCGCGGGCTCAGGCCGCGCACCACCGCGCCCGTGACGTAGTTCTCGCGGTGGGCCGCCACGAGGCCCGCGCGCAGCTGGCGGGCGACGTCGGCGACCACGTCGAAGCTCAGCGCGATCGCCGGGAGGGTGATGTGCGCCAGCCACGGCCCGACGCCCTGCTCCGCCGGGACGTAGCCGCCGGAGGGGAACCAGTGGAGACCGACGGCGAAGACGACGACCAGCACGATGCCCACCACGAACGCCGGCATCACCGAGATGACCGTGACGAATCCGGTGATCGCACGGTCGATCCAGGTGGTGCTGCGCAGCGCCGCCACCGTGCCCAGCGCGAAGCCCACGACCACCCCGATGAGCAGGGCCAGCGTCGCGACCGAGAGGCTGACGCCCAGGCCGAGCCCGATGAGGGTGGAGATGTCGGCGCCGTTGGCCCAGCTGGTGCCGAGCCGCCCGTGCAGGATGCCGTCGAGCCAGTCCCCGTACTGGACCAGGAACGGCCGGTCGAGCCCCCACTGGGCCTCGACCCGGGCGATGGCCTGCGGTGTCGCGTCCTCGCCCAGCTGGATCCGTGCGGGGCTGAGCCCGCTCAGCGCCCGCAGCGCGAAAGTCACGAAGGTCGCGACCAGGAACACGGGCACGATGATCGCGACGGACCGGGCGAGGGCGGCCAGGACCCGGCCCGCGGCGTGCCGGGCCCTGGCCGCGGCGACGCCGCGACGGGGGGTGAGGGCGACCGGCGCGGCGGTCGTCGTCATGAGGTTGCCTCCCCTTCGGTGGTGGACGGTGGTCAGCTGCCGCCGGCGATGGTCACGCCGGTCCAGTCGATGTGGGCCGGGTTCTTCGGCAGGTCCGAGATCGCCTTGCTCTTGGCGAAGAGGTTGGGCGAGGAGTAGGTGAAGACCAGGGCCTTGCTCTTCAGCCCGGCGCGGGTCGCCGCCTGGAGGTTCCCCACGTAGTCGGGGGAGTCCAGCGGCGTGCGGCGGACCTTCGCCACTGCAGTGTCGAAGCCGGCCGGCTCGTACGGAGTGCTCAGGTTCAGCGGGCCGTTGGGGCCGAAGTGCGCGGTGAGGGTCTGCACCGCTGAGTCCCGCCCCGTGGTGCCGTAGAGCGAGAACGTCAGGTCCTTGGCGAAGAACGGGGTGGCCCAGTTCTTGTCGACCTTGATGCGGACGGTGATGCCGACCGCGGCCAGCTGCGCCTGCACGATCTCGGCCTGCGGGTCCTCCGCCGGGATGACGAGGTCGAGCTTGACGTCGCCCGCCTTGTGGCCGGCCTCGGCGAGCAGCTTGCGGGACGTCGCCGGGTCGTACGGGTACGGGTCCCGGGACGTCGGGTCGTAGGCCAGGTACCCCGGCGGGAAGGGCTGGTCGGTCGCCTCGCCGTAGCCGAAGGTCAGCTTGTCGACGAACTCCTTGCGGTCGACCGCGTGGCGGACGGCGTCGACGACCCTGTCGTCGTCGAACGGCGCCTTGTTGACGTTGAGGCTGAGGTTCGAGGCGTTGAAGCCGGGTTGCACGAAGACGTCCAGGCCGGCCTTCTCGGCGGCCTCCGCCTGACTCGGTTCGAGGTCGGCGAAGTTGTAGACGCCGGTCTGGAGGCCGGAGACGACCGTCGACGCGTCGGGGGCGGAGGTGAGCTCCACGTCGTCGATGTGGATGTTCTTCGCGTCCCAGTAGTCCGGGTTCTTCTTGAGCAGCACCTTGGTGCCGGGGATCAGCTGCTCCACCACGAACGGACCGGCGCCGACGGGGTGCTGGTCCAGCTTCTGCGGGGCCGCGGCCGCCTTGGGGCTGGCGATCTGCAGGACGCGCTCACCGAGCAACTGGGGTATCTGGTAGTCGACCTGGGTCAGGTGGACGACCGCGTCCAGACCGTTGGCGTCCACCGACGCGATCGAGGTCAGGTCGCCGAAGAGCGCCGAGTTCTTCTGCTTCTTGGCCCGCTCGATCGCCGCCTTGACCGCCGCCGCGTCGACCGGCTCGCCGTCGCTGAACTTCAGGCCGGGGCGGAGGTGGAAGGTGATCTCGTCACCCTTGTCGTTGTACTCCCAGCTCTTCGCGAGGTCGGGGACGGCCTTGCCGTTCTCGTCGGTACGCGTCAACGAGGCATAGACCAGGGCGAGTTCGCGGAACTGGGCGCCGCTGCCGGAGACCACCGGGTCCCAGTGGGCGGGGAAGTAGGAGGAGGCCCACTTCAGTGTGGCGCTCCCCGTCGACGCGCCGGCGCCGCCGCCGCACGCGCCGAGGGCGGGGACGAGGACGGAGGCGAGGGCGGTTCCGAGGGCCGCGGTGCGCAGCCGGCCCGGGCGCCGGGCGGCAGGGGAGGCGGGTCCGGGGCGGCTGGGCGTGAGTCGTCCGGGCATGTGAGTGCTTTCTTCGAGGGCCCCCGGACCGGCTCAGGGCAGGCGGGGGCGTGGCGGCGGGCACGGCGCGCACCCGCGCCCGAGGCCGTCCCGTGCCGGTACGGCCGTGCCGACGGGGTCTGGCGGGCAGACGCCGGGCACGCCGCGCTCAGGGCAGGGCGTTCGGGGGTACGCGGGGGCTCACCGGGATGCGGTGGGAGAAGGCGGCGAAGCGCGGAAGGGGCGGCGCGGACGGCGGGCGCGGCTCGACGGGGCGGCGGCGCGGCCGGTGCTGACGGATGCGGTCAGGCGCCTGTGGGCCGTGGTGGGCGGCCGGTCAGCGACAGAGGGCGCTGCAGGTGCGCCGCAGGTCCACGTAGCGGCACACCACACCGGGGTGCGTCGTGAGCATGCTGCTCATCCTGGCGAGCGCCGCGAGCGGCTGTCAATAGACACCAATTGGTGTCTCATTTGGCGGGACGGGTCCGTGACGGCGGATCAGAGCCCCGTCAGCGCACGGCGCGAGCACCGCGAGCGGTGGCCGGGTGCGTCGCGGCCTCCTCGGGGTGCAGCCACAGGGGGCCGCTCCCGGTGTCCACCCGGACCGCCTCCGGTGGCGGCCAGGCCCCGGTGACCAGCAGGGCCCGCTCGGGATCGGTGAGGCTCCGGTAGCGCCGCAGCGCCTCGTCCGGCGGCAGCGGATCCGGGGTCCGCAGCAGTCCCGGGCACAACTCCTCGACGGCGGAGGCGTACTCCTCGTAGGGCCGCCAGCCGGGCACCACGCGCTGCCCGGCCGGGGCGCGTACGAGCAGCGTCGGCAGCGCGTACCGGTACCCGCCGCCGCCGGTCTCCTTCGCCGCTCCGGGGTGCGGCGACGGGCCGCGCGCCGCCAGCGCCTCGCGCACAGGGCGCCGTGCCTCCGCCCGGTCGGCCCGTACCCGCGCCAGGACGTCGTCGGCCGCCGCGTCGGCCGCGAGCCGTACCGGGTCCAGTCCCGGCGCGCCCCGTACCGCGGCCAGTGCGAGCGCGGGCGTGTCGGCCGGCTCCCCGAGCACGAACACGGTCTCCCGGAGCCGGCGCAGCACCCGCCCGGCCACCTCCTCGCCCTGCAGCTCGGCCGCCTTGGCGGCCAGCGAGGCGGGCCAGGAGCTGGCCGCCACCCGGCTCAGCCGCCGCGCCCGCGGCGCCCGGGTGTGCGCGCTGATCTCCTCGACGTGCCGCGCGTACCAGGCGGTCTCCGCGGCCGGGTCGGGGGCTGGGTCGTCGTCGGCGTCGAACAGGACGCCGTGCACGCGGCGCCAGCGCACCCGGCCGCCCAGCGCGGCCCGCAGCCTGCGGAACACCGGTTCCGAACCCCAGGCCCAGGGGCACAGCGGATCGGTGTACTCCACCACCTCCACGGCGGGCGGGGCAGGCGGGGCCGTCACGCGGCTCCCTTCCGGTCCAGCCGCTCCGCGGCGGCCGCGGGCAGGAGCGAGGCGAGGGTCACCCCGCCGAGGACCGCCGCCGCGCCCGCCTCGACCTGGCGCCACACCCCGGGTAGTCCGGCGGCCGGACCGGGGTATCCGAGCCCGGCCAGCGACTCCCCCCGCAGGGTGATCAACTCGCCGTCCACCGCGCGCGCCACGTCCAGCAGGGTGATCTCGCCGGCGGGCCGGCCGAGCCAGTAGCCGCCCTCGCAGCCGCGCTGACTGCGCACCAGGCCGGCCTTGCGCAGTTCGCTCACCACGGACTTCAGGAAGCGGAACGGGATCTGCTGCGCGGAGGCGATGGCCTCGCAGGTCAGGGGGCGGGCAGGCTCACAGGCGAGCTCCAGCAGAGCCCGCGTGGCGTAGTCCGCCTTCGCGGAGATATGCATGGGCCCATCATGCCCCAACCGGCCCGCCCGGCCCGGGGGTTCGGCCGCCGTGCTCCGTACATTGCGGCAGCATTGCCGCAGGTGAAGCACAAAGGACACTTCTTGACATCCTTTTCGGGGCCGCTCTAGCGTCCCGGCCATGAGCGAGCCCCTGACGAACCCCGGTGAAGGCTTCCACCCCCATCTCCACGACGCGCCCGGGCAGGCGGCTGCGCCCCTGCGGACCCGGCTGCACCACATCCGCGCGGGGGCCCTGGACGGCGGGACGGCGCAGACCGGCGGGATGCGCAGGTTCGCCGCCGTCAGCGGACGGACCGTGGGCTCCGAGAAGCTGTGGATGGGCCAGACCCACGTGGCCCCGGCGACGGCGTCCTCCGACCACCACCACGGCGCGTCCGAGACCGCGATCTACGTGGTGAGCGGGCACCCCGAGTTCGTCTTCCTGGACGACTCGGGCGACGCGCCCGAGGAGGTGCGCCTGCGCACCTCGCCCGGCGACTACGTCTTCGTCCCCCCGTTCGTGCCGCACCGCGAGGAGAACCCGGACCCCGCGCAGGAGGCCGTGGTCGTCATCGCCCGCAGCACCCAGGAGGCCGTCGTGGTCAACCTCCCCGGTCTGTACGCCCTTCCGGCCGAGGACGCCTGAGCGGCCGGACCCGCGGACGCACGCAGCCGTCCCCGACCTCCGCCCCCGTGGCGAGGGCGGGGACGGCTGTGTGCGTCAGGGTGCGGACGCGAGATCGGCGGCCGTCCGCTGCGCACGGAACGCCGGGTGCCCGCCGAGACGGGCGACGTACGCCGTGAGGCGGCCGTAGGAGCAGAGCAGACCGCTCGCGAGGTGGGAGAGGGCCACCCACACGTCGACGTCGGCGGCGGTCAGGTGGCCACCCAGGACGTAGGGCCCGCAGGCCAGCCGGCGGTCCAGCAGGTCGAGGGTGGCGTGCAGGGTCCGCAGGGTTGCGTCACGGTCGGCCGGTGCCCCGTCCGCGGCCAGTTGGGCGGCTCTCGTCACGCCCGTGTCGACCGTGTGCCGGAGGGCCTCGATGTCGGGCAGGAGGGCCGGGGAACACAGCGGGGGTACGGAGGCGCAGCCCTCGGCGCCGAGGCGGCCCGCGAGGTCGCCGAGGATGTCCGGGGTGTGGTTGCTGACGACCCGCCCGGTCCACCGGTCGCACAGCGCGGGCACGGTGAGCGGTCCGTCGTAGTGGTGCCACGTGGCCTCGTAGGCCGCGCGCAGCGCGGCGAGGGCGGTGTCGCCGGCGGCCCCCGCGGGGACGGGCGTCGTGACGACGGAGTCGCGCAGCCCCAGCAGGTCGAGGGTGATGGCGACCCGTTGCGAGAGCGGGCACCCCGGCGACAGGAACAGCTCGTACCGGCGTGGCGCGGGGTAGAAGCCGCCGGCGAGGTCGACACCGATGCGGCTGCGGAAGCGGTCGGGACGGGACGCGCGCGGCAGCGCCGAACAGGAGACGTGGAGTGCGGGGTCGAGCGGGATCGTCTCGGTCATGCCCTCTCCAAGGCGTGGCGGGCCGCCGGTCGACCCCTGGGGGCACCGGCGGCGGGACGGCTGAAGGTCCTGGGTGGAGGTCAGCCGGCCGCGCCGAACGAGCTGCAGACGCGCAGGAAGTCGATGTGCAGACGTCGGGTGAGGAGGAGGGCGCGTGCCCTGGGCATGTCCACCTCCCCGGCTCGGGGCCCGCAGGACGCGGGACCGCGCTTGCCCCGCCGCGCCGGCGGGACCAGGTCGTCACCCGGGGCACCCCACCGCGATGTGAGGGTTGCCGGTCAGCGGGCCGGGGCCGATGACCCACCGTGCCGCGGGGCGGTGTGGTGGGCGCTGACGATCGTGACCTGCCCATCAGTGTCGAGTCGTCAAACCCCGTGCGTCAAGGGACGCGTACGCGTCTCATCGGACCGTTCACGATGTGAGACGGCGTCGTTGACATTCCCAGTGGGCCGTGCCTAACTTACGCCGCAGATCGGTCATGAGCTCCGGCGCGAGCCCGGCTCGCCGGCCGGCGGCCCCCGTGTCGCGGTGGGACGCCCCGGATGACGACCGGACCGGACGGTCCGATGACGACGGCGGACGCGAGGCCCCGCGGGGCGGAACGGTGACGACGATGCACGCAGCCCCGGGGACGGCCGCACAGCGGCCCCACGGCCGCGTCCCGTCGCACCCGCGGCTCCCCGTCGCCGCGCACCACGTCCCCGGCGCCTCCTGTTGCGCGTGTACCGCGCACTGTCGCGCCCTCTGTCAAGGCTGACGGCTTCCTGAACCCCGGCCCCCGCCGCTGACGCGGGGGCGTGCCCTCCCGCCCGGGCCCGCCCGGGCCCGCTCCGCCCGCCTCCCCGTCCCATCGCCACGCCCGCCGGACACCCGATCCCGGCGGGGCCGCTGCCGCGTGCGCGACCGGGGCGTACCGAACCGCTGGAGTCCCCCATGACCGAACCATCCGGCATCGCCGTGTCCTCCCGGCCGGCGCCGCCCCCGCCCGGAACGCCCGCCGGCGGAACGCTCCCCGCACCACGACCCCCCACCGCACAGCGGGTGTTGCCGCTGCGGCGGCGCGGACGCTGGATCGCCACCGCGGTCGTGCTCGTGTTCGTCGCCCAGATCGCCCACGGCCTGGTGACCAACCCCTTCTACCAGTGGGACCGCTTCGCGTACTGGTTCGTCCGGCCGGTGATCCTGGACGGGCTGCTCATCACCCTGGAGGTGGCCGCGTACAGCGCTGTGCTCGGCCTGCTCGGCGGGATCGCGCTCGCACTGGCCAGGCTCTCCGGCAGCCCCGTGCTGCGCGCCGTCAGCTGGACGTACACCTGGCTGTTCCGCTCGGTGCCGCTCATCGTCGTGCTGCTGTTCCTGTACAACTTCAGTGCGCTGTACCGGACGTTGAGCCTGGGCGTGCCCTTCGGGCCGGCCTTCCTCACCTTCGACGAGTCCAGGCTCGCCACCGACCTGGTGGTGGCCGTCGTGGGTCTGAGCCTGAACGAGGCGGCCTACGCCTCCGAGGTGGTGAGGGCCGGAATCCTCTCGGTGGACCAGGGCCAGCACGAGGCGGCCGCCGCACTCGGCCTGCCGAAGCGCTACCAGTTCGCCAGGATCGTGCTTCCGCAGGCATTGCGGTCCGTCGTCCCCAACTACGTCAACCAGCTCATCGGGCTGATCAAGGGGACCTCGCTGGTCTTCTACGTCTCGCTGCTCGACCTGTTCGGCTCGGTCCAGAGCATGGGCAGCACCTACCCCGGCGACATCGTGCCGCTGCTGCTGGTCGCCACCGTCTGGTACGTGATCCTCACCAGCGTCGTCTCCGTCGTCCAGTTTTACGTCGAGCGGCACTACTCGCGCGGCGCGCTGCGCACCGTCCCGCCGACCCCCCTGCAGAAACTGCGGATCGCCCTGGGCGACCTGCGGGCCCGCGTCCGGACGGAGACCGCGACATGACCACCGACATACGGCCGGCCGCCGTCGAGGTCCACGACGTGCACAAGTGGTACGGCGCCCACCGGGTGCTGGACGGGATCAGCCTGACGGTCCGGCCCGGGGAGGTCACCGTCGTCATCGGGCCGTCCGGTTCCGGCAAGTCCACGCTGCTGCGGGTCATCAACCACCTGGAGAAGCCCGAGGCCGGTCACGTCAGCCTGGACGGGGAGCTCATCGGCGTACGCCGGCACGGCACCCGCCTCAGGGAACTGAGCGAGCGGGTGATCCTCATCCAGCGCAGCCGGATCGGCTTCGTCTTCCAGAACTTCAACCTCTTCCCGCACCTCACCGTGCTCGACAACGTGGCCGCCGCCCCGGTGGCGACCGGCCGGTTGCGCAAGCCGGAGGCGCGCGAGCTGGCCCGCACCCTGCTTGGCCGGGTGGGGCTGGCCGACCGGACCGCGGCCTATCCCCGGCAGTTGTCCGGTGGCCAGCAGCAGCGCGTGGCCATCGCCCGGGCCCTCGCCCTGCGCCCCGGCGTGATCCTCTTCGACGAACCCACCTCCGCCCTCGACCCGGAGCTCGTCGGCGAGGTGCTGTCCGTCATCAAGGACCTGGCCACCAGCGGCACCACCCTCGTGATCGTCACCCACGAGATCGGCTTCGCCCGGGAGGTCGCCGACCGCGTCGTCTTCCTCGACGAGGGCCGGATCGTCGAACAGGGCCTGCCCGACCGGGTGCTGAACCACCCCGAACACGAGCGGACGAAGGAATTCCTCAGCAAGGTCCTCTGACCGCTTCCCCGCGCTCCACGGACCACCGAACGACGAACGACGAACGACGAACGACGAACGACAGACAACGGACAAGGACGGCCATGCGCACTCTTCGCCCTCGCGGCAGACTCATCCGTACCCTGACGGCCACCGCCGCCCTCACCCTCCTCGCCGGCGGACTCGCCGCCTGCGGGAGCGACAGCGAGGCCTCCGCCACCATCGGCGCGGGATCCTCCACCGGAACGGTCACCGTGGGCAGCCTGTCCAACGGCGCGGCCAAGGAGACCACGCTGAAGGTGACGGAGGTGAAGTCCATCAGCGCCGGACTGCCCAAGGCCGTCGCCGACAAAGGTGAGCTGGTCATCGGCGTCGGCGCGCTGCCCGCCGGCTTCGCGCCGCTGGCGTACGTCGGCAGCGACCAGAAGACCCTCACCGGCGCCGAGCCCGACCTCGGCCGTCTGGTCGCGGCGGTGCTGGGGCTCAAGCCCCGGCTCAAGAACTCGACGTGGGAGAACCTCTTCGTCGGCATCGACAGCGGCAAGGTCGACGTGGCCTTCTCCAACGTCACCGACACCGAGGAACGCAAGCGGAAGTACGAGTTCGCCTCCTACCGGGAGGACAACCTGGCCTTCGAGGTCCTCAAGGACAGCACCTGGAACTTCGCCGACGACTACCGGAACCTCGCCGGGAAGACCGTCGCGGTCGGGTCCGGCACCAACCAGGAGAAGATCCTCCTGGAGTGGCGGAAGAAGCTCCAGACGGAGGGCAAGGAGCTGACCGTCAAGTACTTCCCCGACAACAACAGCACCTATCTGGCGCTCAGCGGCGGGAAGATCGACGCCTACTTCGGCCCCAACCCCGGCATCGCCTACCACGTCACCCAGGTCGCCACGACCCCCCACCCCACCCGCAACGCGGGCAAGTTCTCCGGCGCCGGTGCGAGCCTGCAGGGCCTGATCGCCGCGACCGCGAAGAAGGACAGCGGGCTCGCGAAGCCGGTCGCGGCCGCGGTCAACCACCTGATCGAGAACGGGCAGTACGCCAAGTGGCTCGCCGCCTGGAACCTGTCCAACGAGGCCGTCGGCACCTCGGAGGTCAACCCGCCCGGACTGCCGCTCGACAACTCCTGACGCCCCGTCCGCCGCACGACCGTACGGAGATCCGGCAGCCATGTCCCTCAGCATCCCCGCGGACCGCCCGCACAGCCCGGCGGCACCGCACGTCCTGGACAACCCCGCCTGGGCGGCGCTCACCGGTCCGCACGCCCGGTTCGCCGAGCGCGTCGGCCTCGCCGCCCGCTACCCCGCCGACGTCTCCCCGTTCACCGCGCTGTCCGACCCGGCCGATCCGCGGGCCTGGGCGGACCTGACCGTGCTCGCCGGGCCGGGGGCGGCCGTCGCGGTCACCGGCGCCCAGCAGCCGCCGGACGGATGGGAACTCGTCGAGGGCGGGATGGGGGTGCAGCTCGTCGACACCTCACTGCGCGCCGAACACGCCCCGGAGGCGGTGCGACTGGGCGCCGCCGAGGTCCCCGAGATCCTGGAACTCATCGCCCTCACCAAGCCGGGCCCCTTCCTCCCCAGGACCGTCGAACTCGGCACCTACCTCGGCATCCGGGACGGCGGACGCCTGGTCGCCATGGCCGGGGAACGACTGCGGACCCCGGGATGGACGGAGATCAGCGCGGTGTGCACCCACCCCGGTCACCGTGGCCGGGGCCTGGCGACCCGGCTGGTACGGGCCGTAGCCGCGGGGATCAGGGACCGCCGGGAGACCCCGTTCCTGCATGCCGCCGCCGTCAACACCGGTGCGATCCGGCTCTACGAGTCGATCGGGTTCACCCTGCGCCGCCGGACGACCTTCCTCTTCCTGCGAACCCCGGGCGGCCCGGGGGAACAGACCGGCTAGGGAAGGCGTTTCCGTCGACAGGAGAAGTACGGGCGCGCCGTGCCGCCCGCCGCATCCGGACAGAGCGGAGGTGAGGTCCGTGCCGACGCCGTCCCGCGTGTCCCTCGTGGTCCCCGCCCCACACCGCGCTCCCCTGCTCTACTCCCGCGCGCACATCGACCTGCAGCGCGTGGCCGCCTCCCTCTGTCGTTCCTGACCCCCGTTCCCGCCGCCGGCCCTCCCGACGAGGGCCGCTGAGACCCGTGGTCGATCAGGAAGGCCCCTCCCATGTCCTCGGACATCCCTTCGCCGTACCCTCTTCCCGCTTCCTCGCCGAACGCCCCGCTGCACCTGGCCGTGGCCCTCGACGGGGCCGGCTGGCACCCGGCCGCCTGGCGCGAGCCGACGGCCCGGCCCCGTGAACTGCTCACCGCCCGCTACTGGCAGGACGTGGTCACCGAGGCCGAGCGGGGGCTGCTCGACTTCGTGACGATCGAGGACTCCCTCGGTCCGCAGTCGTCCCACTTCACCGAACCCGACGGACGCACCGACCAGGTGCGCGGTCGTCTCGACGCCGTCCTGATCGCCGCGCGCGTGGCCCCGCTGACCCGGCACATCGGTCTCGTGCCGACGGTGGTCGCCACCCACACCGAGCCGTTCCACCTCTCCAAGGCCATCGCCACCCTCGACTACGTGAGCACCGGCCGGGCCGGACTGCGCGTCCAGGTCTCGGCCCGGCGGAACGAGGCCGCGCACTTCGGCAGGCGCGCCATCCCCCCGTTCGGCATCGAGGACCTGGACACCCCGGCGGTACGGGAGCTGGTCACCGACCTCTTCGACGAGGCGGCCGACTACGTCGAGGTGGTGCGCCGCCTCTGGGACAGCTGGGAGGACGACGCCGAGATCCGCGACGTCGCCACCGGCCGCTTCATCGACCGCGACAAGCTCCACTACGTCGACTTCGAGGGCCGGCACTTCAGCGTCAAGGGCCCCTCCATCACGCCGCGGCCGCCCCAGGGCCAGCCCGTCGTCAGCGCCCTCGCCCACAGCGACGTGCCGTTCCGGCTCGTGGCCCGCTCCGCGGACATCGGATACGTGACCCCGCACGACGGCGACCAGGCCCGCTCGATCGTCACCGGGATACGTGCCGCCCAGGAGGCGGCCGGCCGGGAGCGCGAGCCCCTGCACATCTTCGGCGACCTCGTGGTCCTCCTCGACGACGACGCCGGAGCGGCGCGGGCCCGCCTGGAGCGACTGGACGGCCTCGCCGGCACGTCGTACACCAGCGACGCGAAGGTCTTCGCCGGCACGCCCGCAGGCCTCGCGGACCTCCTGCTGGAGTGGCGGCGGGCCGGGCTCACGGGCTTCCGGCTGCGCCCGGGGGTGATCGGCCACGACCTGCCGGCCATCACCCGGGGGCTCGTGCCCGAACTGCGGCGCCGCGGCGCGTTCCGGGACGCCTACGAGGCCCGCACCCTGCGCGGCCTGCTCGGTCTGGCCCGCCCCGCCAACCGCTACGCCGCCACCAGCGCGACCGCCTGAGCCGGAGGAACCGTACGCCATGAGCAAGCCGCGCAAGCAGATCCACCTGGCCGCCCACTTCCCCGGTGTCAACAACACCACCGTGTGGAGTGACCCGCAGGCCGGCAGCCACATCGAGTTCGGCTCCTTCGCGCACTTCGCCCGGACCGCCGAACGCGCCAAGTTCGACTTCCTGTTCCTCGCCGAGGGCCTGCGCCTGCGCGAACAGGGCGGCAGGATCTACGACCTGGACGTGGTCGGCCGCCCCGACACCTTCACCGTCCTCGCCGCGCTCGCCGCCGTCACCGAGCGCATCGGGCTCACCGGCACCATCAACTCCACCTTCAACGAGCCCTACGAGGTGGCCCGGCAGTTCGCCAGCCTCGACCACCTCTCCGGCGGGCGCTCCGCCTGGAACGTCGTCACCTCCTGGGACGCCTTCACCGGGGAGAACTTCCGCCGCGGCGGCTTCCTCCCGCAGGAGGAGCGCTACTCCCGCGCGAAGGAGTTCCTGGCCACCGCGGGCGAGCTCCTCGACTCCTGGCGGGGCGACGAGATCGTCGCCGACCGGGCGACCGGCACCTTCCTGCGCGACGCGCGGGCCGGATCCTTCGTGCACAAGGGGCACCACTTCGACATCCACGGGCAGTTCAACGTCCCGCGCAGCCCGCAGGGGCGCCCCGTGATCTTCCAGGCCGGCGACTCCGAGGAGGGCCGGGAGTTCGCGGCAGCCGACGCCGACGCCATCTTCAGCCGGTACAGCACCTTCGAGGAGGGCCGGGCCTTCTACCGCGACGTCAAGGGCCGCCTGCCCAAGTACGGCCGCAGTCCCGGCCAGTTGCTCATCCTGCCCGCCGCGACCTTCGTCCTCGGCGACACCGACGCCGAGGCCGCCGAACTGGCCCGCGAGGTGCGGCGGCAGCAGGTCAGCGGGGCCACCGCGATCAAGCACCTGGAGTTCGTCTGGAACCGCGACCTGTCCGCCTACGACCCGGACGGCCCGCTCCCGGACGTCGACCCCGATCCCGGAGAGCACACCGTCGCCCGCGGCCGTGCCCAGGTGCGCATGTACCGCGACCCGCTGACCACCGCCCGCGAGTGGCGGGAGCTCGCCGCCGCCAACAAGTGGTCGATCCGCGACCTGGTCATCGAGACCGGCAACCGCCAGTCCTTCGTGGGATCCCCGGCCACCGTCGCCGCGACCATCGACGACTTCGTACAGGGCGACGCCGCCGACGGCTTCATCCTCGTCCCGCACGTCACCCCGGGTGGCCTGGACGGCTTCGCCGACACCGTCGTCCCGCTGCTCCAGGAGCGGGGTGCGTTCCGCGCCGACTACGAGGGGACGACGCTGCGCGACCACCTCGGTCTCGCCCACCCCGACGCCGGCGCCGCGGCGGAGCGGGACGCGTCGTGAGGTTCCTGGCCATCACCCTGATCGTGCACGCCCCGGACCCGGTGACCGGGGCGCTGAAGCCGACCGCCGCGCGGTTCCGCGAGGTGCTCGACAACGCGCTGCTGGCCGAGGAACTGGGCTTCGACGGCTTCGGCGTGGGGGAGCGCCACGAGCGGCCGTTCCTCTCCTCCTCACCGCCCGTCGTGCTCAGCCACATCGCCGCCCTCACCTCCCGGATCCGGCTGTTCACCGCGGTGACCACGCTCAGCCTCCTCGACCCGGTGCGGGCCTACGAGGACTACGCGACGCTGGACCACCTGTCCGGCGGCCGCCTGGAGCTGATCATCGGCAAGGGCAACGGCACGGCGCAGCGCGAGCTGTTCCACGTCACCCCCGAGGACCAGTGGGACCGCAACGCCGAGAGCTACGAGGTGTTCCGCCGGCTCTGGCGGGAGGGGAAGGTGACCGCCGACACCCGGTTCCGTCCCGCGCTGAAGGACGCGCAGGCATGGCCGCGGCCGCTGCAGCAGCCGATCCGGGTGTGGCACGGCAGCGCCACCAGCAAGGAGTCGGTGGACCTCGCCGCGCGCTACGGGGACCCCCTGTTCTCGGCGAACGTCACCCACCCCGTCGAGCCGTACGCGGAACTGATCCGCCACTACCGCGAACGCTGGGCCCACCACGGCCACGACCCGGCCCGCATCGCGGTCGGCGCCGGGACGGCCGGCCTGTACGTCGCCCGCACCTCCCAGGAGGCGGTCGCCGCCTACCGCCGGGTGTTCGAGGCGCAGTCGGCGTTCCAGAAGCGGCTCGGCCTGGAACCGGTCTTCCCGACGCTGGAGGACTTCGTGGCGCGCAGTTCGGCGCTGGTCGGCAGCCCGCAGCAGGTCGTCGACAAGGTCCACCGTTACCACGAGCGGTTCGGCCACACGGTGCTGCACGTCCACGCGGACGCGGGCGGGCTGTCCCCCGACCGGCACCGCCGCTCGCTCGAGCTCTTCCAGTCCGAGGTCGCCCCGGTGCTGCGGCGCGCCATCCCGGACCCGCCGTTCGCCTGGGGCCCGGCCCCGGCCCCGGCCCCGGCCCCGGCCCCGTCCTCGCCCGAACCCGCCCATCGCTGAGGAGAACGCCCATCGTGTCCCGCACACCGCTCGGAGTCCTCGACCTCGTCCCGATATCGTCCGGCTCCACCGCCGCCGACGCCCTGCGTAACAGCATCGACCTCGCGCGGCGGGCCGAGGAGTCCGGCTACGCCCGCTACTGGTTCGCCGAGCACCACCTCAACCCCGGTGTCGCCGGCACCTCGCCCGCCGTCCTGCTGGCCCTCACCGCGGCCGCGACCTCCACGATCCGGCTCGGCTCGGGGGCCGTCCAGCTCGGCCACCGCACCGCCCTGTCCACGGTCGAGGAGTTCGGCCTCATCGACGCCCTGCACCCGGGGCGGCTCGACCTGGGGCTCGGCCGCTCCGGCGGACGCCCGCCGGGCGGTACGCCGGACCCGGTGCCGACCACGACACCCGTCGTGGACGGCCGGACGCCGGGCGGGCTGCGGATCCCGCCGAAGTTCTCCTTCGAGCACCTGCTCGGCTCACCGCGCATCGCGCTCCAGCGGCACCTCCTCCAGCAGCCGGGCGCCCGCTCCCAGGACTACGGCGAGCAGGTCGACGACATCCTGGCGCTGCTGCGCGGCACCTACCGCTCGGCGGACGGCGTCGAGGCGCACGTCGTGCCGGGGGAGGGTGCCGACGTCCAGGTGTGGATCCTCGGCAGCAGCGGCGGCCAGAGCGCCGAGGTCGCCGGCCGCCACGGACTGCACTTCGCCGCGAACTACCACGTCAGCCCGGGCAGCGTCCTGGAGGCGGTCGACGGCTACCGTGCCGCCTTCCAGCCGGGCGGCGTGCTCGACAAGCCCTACGTCAGCGTCTCCGCCGACGTCGTCGTCGCGCAGGACGACGCGAGGGCCCGTGAGCTCGCCACCGGCTACGCCCCCTGGGTCCGCAGCATCCGGACCGCCGAGGGCGCCATCGAGTTCCCCACCCCCGGACAGGCCCGGGCGCACCCGTGGACGGAAGCGGACCGGGCGCTGGTGGCCGACCGGGTCGAGACCCAGTTCGTCGGGTCGCCGCAGCGTGTCGCCGACCAGCTGGAGCAGCTCCAGGAGGCCACCGGCGCCGACGAGTTGATCGTGACCACCATCACCCACGACCACGAGGACCGGGTCCGTTCCCACCGGCTCCTGGCCGAGGAGTGGCACCGCCGCTGACGGTCCGGCGCGGCGCGGTCAGTCCCGCCCGGGCAGCAGGCCGCGCCGGAACGCTGCGACGAGGTGGACCGGCACCAGCTGTTCACGGCCGTCGGCGGTGACCGGGACCAGGTGGGGAGCCGCCGCCTTCCACCCGGCCCGGCGGTGACGGGTGTTGCTGCGGGAGGTCTTGCGTTTGGGTACGGCCATCGGAGTCTCCTGTACGGGTGGTGGGCGTGCGGTCAGCGGGAGGCGTACGGCAGCAGGGCCATCTCGCGGGCGTTCTTCACCGCCCGCGCGAGGGCCCGCTGCTGCCGGGCCGTGACGTGGGTGACCCGCCGGCTGCGGATCTTGCCCCGGTCGGAGACGAACTTCCGCAGCAGGTCGGTGTCCTTGTAGTCGACGTACTCGATGCCCGCGGCGATGAGCGGATTGGGGCGGGGCTTGCGGGCGTCCTTGCCCCGGCCCCTGCCCCTGCCCTTGGCCGTGGCCGTGGGGTGTGGACGGTCGTCATGGTGCTGTCTCCGGTGGTCGTGGCGGCGTGCGGTTCAGGCCGCGTGGTCGAGGAAGTCGTCGAAGGCGTGGGGGAGGCGGCGCCAGCCGGCCGGTCCGATCGCGTACTCGGCGTCCGTGAGCAGGCAGCGGTCGAGGGTGGCCGTCAGCCCTTCGCGGTCGAGGCCGGGCGAGGTGAAGGCGAGGTGCTGGCCGCGGTCGCCGTGTTCGGGATGCCAGTCCAGGGCGGCCGCCACGCGCCGTTCGGCCGGCACGGTCTCCCATGCCGTGTCGGGCAGTGCGGCGAGCCACGGCCCGACGTCCTCGATGCACAGCGCACCACCGGCCGCCTCCCAGGAGAACAGGGTGTCGGGGTGGTCGGCCAGCCAGAAGCGGCCGCGGCTGCGGGCGGCGGCGCAGCTGAGATCCTCCAGCGCCGCGTGCAGCCGGCCAGGGTGGAAGGGGCGGGCGGCGCGCCACACCAGGGTCCATGGCGGATACTATACAGAACTGGTTTTCATTTCCAATAAGCTCGGTGGGTGCTCCGCCGGCCCACCGGACGACAGAACGGACCGTCATGCCCGCACACTGCCAACTCACCGGCCGCAAGCCCGGCTTCGGCAACTCCGTCTCGCACTCGCACCGGCGCACCAGGCGCCGCTTCGACCCGAACGTCCAGCACAAGCGCTACTGGCTGCCCGGCGAGGGCCGCACCGTCCGGCTCACGCTGAGCGCCAAGGGCATCAGGACCGTGGACCGCATCGGCATCGAGAAGGCCGTCGCCGTCATCCGCGCGCGGGGAGGGAAGGTCTGATGGCCAGGACCGGCAAGATCGCGAAGAACGAGCGGCGCAAGGCCGTCGTCGCGCGGTTCGCCGCACGCCGCGCCGAGCTGAAGGACGTCCTGCGCCGGCCCACGGCCACCCCGCAGGAGAAGGCCGCGGCGCGGCGGGTGCTGGACCGGCAGCCCCGCGACGCCAGCGCCACCCGGGTCCGCAACCGGGACGCCCTCGACGGGCGGCCCCGCGGTCACCTGCGGGCGTTCGGCCTCTCCCGGATCAACGTGCGCGCCCAGGCCCACGTGGGCCACCTCCCCGGCGTGCGCAAGGCCTCCTGGTGACACCGCCCTCGGCACGCCCCACCCCCGGCACGCCCCACCACCGGCCCCCGCGGGCCGCACGACACGTCTCGGAGAACCCGTGAAACCCGGCATCCACCCCGACTACCGTCCCGTCGTCTTCCGCGACCGGGCGGCGGACTTCGCCTTCCTCACCCGCTCCACGATGACCAGCGGGAAGACCGTCGTCTGGGAGGACGGCAACGTCTACCCCGTCGTGGACGTGGAGATCTCCTCCGCGAGCCACCCGTTCTACACCGGCACCGCCCGCGTGGTGGACACCGCCGGCCGCGTCGAGCGGTTCCGGCGCCGCTACGGGAACGGGGACGCGGCACACGACGCAAGCTGACGCTCGCCGCGCTCCTCGGCGGCGCCCGGACACCGGCCCCCCGGTGCCGGGTGCCGCCCCGCCCCGCGCGCGTACGCGGGACGCGCGCTCAAGAACGCCGGACGGACGCGCATGGTCCGCCGCAGGCCCCGGAACTACGGTCGGTGACGGAGGGCGTCACCGACGTCCGCGTTCCCGACCGTGTACCAAAGGCCTCACATGACCACTGCAGACAACAGCCGGCCCGCCATCCTCCTCGTCCACGGCGCCTGGCACGGCGCCTGGTGCTTCGACAGGCTCGTCCCCGAACTCACCGCGCTGGGCTGGCGGGTCGAGACCGTCGACCTGCCGAGCGCCTCGGCCGACGAAGGGAACACGGCCGGGATGCACGACGACGCGCGGGCCGTCCGCGAGCGCCTGGACGCCGTCGCCGGCCCGGTGACCGTCCTCGCCCACTCCTACGCGGGCATCCCCGTCACGCAGGCCGCCGCGGACGCGCCGAACGTGTCCCGGATCGTCTACCTCTCCGCCTTCGTGCTCGACGAGGGCGAGTCCATCGACGGCATGAGCGGTGGCAAGATCTCCGGCGCCGGCGTCGCCTCGCTGTCCGCGCACGGGCACTACGAGGACGCCAAGGCCGCCTTCTACGGGGACGCCGCACCGCAGGACGCGGAGGACGCCACCGCGCGCCTGGTCCTCCAGACGGCCAGGTCCTTCTGCGAACCCCTCACCGCCGCCGCCTGGAAGACGGTGCCCTCCACCTACGTCCTCACCGAGCGGGACACGGCGCTCGCCCCGGAGTTCCAGGAGACCATGGCGGCCCGCGCGCAGCGCACCCACCGGCTGCCCTCGGGCCACTCGCCCTTCCTGTCCATGCCCGGGGAGCTGGCCAAGCTGATCACCACCGACGCCGGCCACTGACCGGCGCGCCCCGGCCGGTGAGGGCCCCGGAGATCTCCGGGGCCCTCACCGCGCCCCTTCGGGGCGGTGCGGTCCCGCCGCGCGGTAGCGTCCGGGCGAGGACCCCATGACGCGCTTGAAGGCGTGGCTGAACGAACTCTCGGAGCCGTAGCCCCAGCGCGCCGCGATCGAGGCGACGGTGCGGTCGCCCGTCCTCAGCTCCCGCGCCGCGGAGCGGATGCGCCAGCCCGCGAGGTACTCCAGCGGCGGGACGCCCACGGTCCTGGTGAACCTGTCGGCGAACCGGGACCTCGACATCCCGCTCTTCCCGGCGAGTTCGGCGACGGTCCAGGGGTGTGCGGGCCGGTCGTGCATCAGCCCCAGCGCGGCCCCGACGTGCCGGTCGGCGAGCGCGGTGAGCCAGGCGCCGCCCTCTGGCCCGTGCTCGGCGACGTGCGCCCTGAGCAGGTGGACCAGCAGGACGTGCGCCAGCCGCTCGGTCACGAAGGGGGTGCCGAGCGCGGGCTCGCCGGTCTCCACGCGGAGCAGTTCGAGCGCCGCCCGGATGCCCTCCGCCGCGGTGGACCCGGCGCCGACGTGGATCAGGGGCGGCAGCACGTCCAGGAGTACGGCGGCGTTGGCCTCGTCGAGGTCGAATCCGCAGCCCACCAGGACCGCGTCGGGCGCCGTGCCGATCCGGACCGTGTTCCCGGGCCTGAAGCCGGCGAAGACCTCGTCGCTCGGCACCGCCGGGACCTCGGGACCGCCCGCCAGTTCGTAGCCACGGCCACCGCCGATCAGGTAGCAGTCGCCCTCCTTCAGGGTGACCGGCTCCGGGGCCCCGGAGCCGGTCACCGCGATCCGGCAGCTGCCGAGGAGCACGGCGCCGAACTTGATGTGCCGGTAGCCGGGGAAGCCGACGGCCCACGGCTCCTGGGCCTCCAGCCGGGCGAAGTGTGCGCTGCGCAGGTCGAGCAGGCCCAGGACGTCGGTCAGCGGATCGGTCACGTGTCCTCCGGCGCTGTCGGCGCTGCCGCGGGGTCCGTCCTTCAGCGGGTGGCGGCGGCGAGAGCGGCCCGGATCGTGTCGGCGGACGTTGGGGTCGCCGTGGCCTTCGAGAAGTCCGCCTCGCCGCCCGCGTAGGGCAGGCCGTACACGGGGGTGCCGGGCTGCGAACGCCAACTGTCGGCGAGGGTGCCGTAGCCGACCGCGTCGTAGCCGAGCACGTCGAGGAGTTCCGTGGCGTGCGCGACGGCGACCGGGTCGTCGCCGGCGATCGGCAGGGCGGTCCGGTCGGGCGAGCCCTTCGGGCGGGCGAGTGCGGCGAGGTGACGGAAGAAGATGTTGTTGAACGCCTTCACCACGTGGGCGTCGGGCAGGTGGCCCTGGAGCAGTTCGCTCTCCGTGCTGGTCCCGTCCTCGAGCGCGGCGATCCGGCCGTCGCGCTGGGGGTAGTAGTTGCCGGTGTCGATGACCGTCTTCCCGGTCAGCGGGGCCGCGGGGACCTGGTCGAAGGCCCTGAGCGGGATCGTCACCACGACCCAGTCGCCCGCCGCGGCGGCCTCCGCCGGGGTCGCCGCGCGTGCCCGGGGGCCCAGATCGGCCACCAGGCCGTCGAGGGTCTCCGGTCCGCGTGAGTTGCTGAGCACCACGTCCAGGCCCGCGTCCACGGCGAGCCGCGCCAGGGTGCCGCCGATGGATCCGCTGCCGATCAGTCCAAGAGTCGCCATGTAGGTCGCAACCCCGGACCCCGCGATTCTGTTTCCGCGGAGCCGCAAAGACCGGGCAAAACGGGAGTGTGGTCAGCCGTCGAGGAGCAGGGCGAACACCTGTTCCAGCCTCCGGGCGAGGGCCGCCTCGTCGGTGCCGTTGATCGCGGTGCTGCCGATGATCGTGCGCATCAGCCAGAAGCCCGCGACGACCGAGAGGGCCATGGCGGCGCGGTCGGTCCCCCGCAGCTGCGGTGCGGCGTCGAGCAGATGGGCCTCGACGTGGTTCTCGATGCCGGCCCGCAGGATCTCCGCGGCGCGGGGGTTGGGTGCCGAGCGCAGCATGAGGAGGAACGGGTCGAGGCTGTCGGCTTCCGGCGCGGTCCGGCGGACGAGTGCGGCGGCCACGTCTCGGGCGAGGGTGGCCGGGTCGCTGGTGAGGACCGTGCGCTCGGTCATGGACGCCTCCACCACCTCGGCGAAGAGCCCTTCCTTGGAGCCGAAGTAGCGGCCCACCAGCATCGCGGTGACCCCGGCGGCCTTGGCGATCTCCCGCACTCCGACGCCGTCGTAGCCGTGCCGGGTGAAGGCCTCGATGCCCGCACGCAGGATGGCCTCCTTGGTGGCGGCCGCGTCGCGGCGTCGCGGAGTCGTCATGTTGACGAGTGTAGACTGGAGTCATGTCTACGGGTGTATACATGATCGGAAGGACACTGCGATGGATCTGAACCTGACCGGCCGCCGGGCCCTGGTGACCGGTTCCAGCTCCGGCCTCGGCGCGGCGATCGCCGCGCTGCTCGCCGCGGAGGGCGCCGACGTCGTGGTGCACGGACGGGACGAGGCGCGCACGCGCGAGGTGGCGGAGAGGACCGGGGCCGTCGCCGCGGCGATCGGCGACCTCGCCACGGACGAGGGCGCCGACGCGGTGGCCCGGGTCGCCGGCGAGGTCGACGTCCTGGTCAACAACGCCGGTTCGTACGACCACGTCGGCTGGGCCGAGGCCACCGCGGTGGAGTGGCTGCGGACGTACGAGGTCAACGTGGTCTCGGGCGTCCGCATGATCCAGCGGCTGGTGCCCGGAATGCGCGAGCGCGGCTGGGGCCGGGTGATCCAGATCGGCGGCGGGCTCGCCTCGCAGCCGATCGCGATGCAGCCCCACTACAACGCGTCGCTCGCCGCGCGGCACAACCTGGCCGTCTCCCTGGCGCGGGAGCTGAAGGACACCGGGGTGACCTCCAACGTGGTCTCCCCCGGGGCGATCCTCGTCGACGCGGTGCAGGACCTGATCACCGGACTCGCGCCGGAGCGCGGCTGGGGCCGGTCGTGGCAGGAGATCGAACGCAACGCCGCGCGGGACTTCGTGCCCAACGACATCGGCCGCTTCGGCCGGCCCGAGGAGATCGCGGGCGCCGTCGCCTACCTGGCGAGCCCCTACGCGGACTACGTCAGCGGCGCCACGATCCGCGTGGACGGCGGCACCATCCGCTCCGTGACGTGACCCGGGCCCCCGCGGAGCCTGGCGGCGCCCGGTGCCGGGGCGTCGGTGCCGGGTGAGGGCCTGACAGATCGTGACGGGAACGCTATGCTCCCCGCGATGACAACTGACTCTCCTTCCAGATTGGGGGCCCCGTCCGCGCAAGGTGAGTGCTGATGCTCACTCAGACCGCGAACGAGGATTCCCGCCTCTCCTTCTGGCTGCGCGTGCGCGAGTTCGCCGTGCCGCCCTCCATGGTCGAGACCGCGACCGCCCGCCGCCGAGGCGGTGACTGGGCCGGGGCCTGTGCCGCCGCCGGCATCGACGTCGACCTCAACCTGCGTTCCCTCGCCCGTACCCACGGCCGGGAACTCGCGGCCCGGGTCCGGGCCGACCTCCGGCATCTGGTCCCCGACCTGCTGCGCTGGCACATGCCCAGGGTCGCCCCCGACGGTCTGCTGCGTCCGGGCCTGACCATCTCCCTGGCCGGGTACGGGGCCGCGGAGCCGGAGGGCGGCGACCAGGTGCACCTCGTCGTCCGGACCCCGCCGGCGTGGGCGGACGGCGGGCAGCGGATCAGCCTCGCCCTGTGGGACCCGGACCACCCCGGCGCGGGTGCCCTCCACCATCCGCACGCCCGTCCCCACCGGCGGTTCCGTCTCGACCTGCACCGCCACCTGTGGGACGCGCGCAGAACCGGTGAACTGCCGCTGCGCGCCGGAACCGGCCGCGGGTCCGCCGACCTGCCTCCCCTCCCGGACCCGGAACCGCCCGGGCCACTGCCGCCGTACCAGCGCTGCGCGGTCGACCGGTGGGCGGACGAGGCGCGGAGGGTGCTGCGTGCCGAGGGCCGCACCAGCGGTGCCGTCACCGTGCGCCTGGGCTCCCGCCACCGGCTGCTGGTGGAGGTGACCGGCGACGGTGACGGCACAGGAGCGCCCATCGCGTGGATCTCGGCGGCGCCCGCGGACCGTGGCGGCGCCCGGGCGCTGCCGGTGCTGCCGGACGCGGCGACCTGGGTGCCGCCGGACCTCGAACTGCTCGACGCCGGACTGATCGGCGCCGACGGGCTGCACCCGCTGGTCGCCGCCGCGCTCGTACCGGATCACACGCCGTCCGGTCCGTCCCTGCCGCGGGGGCGGCCGGGACGACCGCGCGTCGTGGAGTGCCGGGGCGCACCGCACCGGATCGGCCTGGTCGACGGCGTCCTGACCGCGCTGGACCATGACCCGGAAGAGATCCGCCGCGAGGAACTGCTGGTCGCGCTGACCGGTACCCCGCTGCCCTGCCTGCAGGCGATCGACCGGGCGCACCGGCGTCCGGAATCCCTCGCCGACGTAAGGGCACGCCTCGACCACGGCGACACCGCCGGCGCGCTGGCCGTCGTCGAGGGACTGCTCGGTCCCGGCGCGGTGCTCCGCGACGGACCGCTGCGGGACGAACTGGAGGCGGCCGCCCAACGGCGCATCGTCTACGGCCTGTTCAGGGCAGGTCTCGCCGGGCCCGCCCCCGGGCGGGTGCCGCCGCGCGACCGCTTCCCGGCACCCCGCACCCGTTCCCGCCCCGGTCGGCCGCACCCGCGGCAGCGCGCCTCCCGCTGACCCCGGGGCGTGCGCGGTGTCCCCGCGCACGCTCCCGTACCCCTTTTCGGCTTTCGGCTTCTCAGACCCCCGAGGTGATCACCCATGCCCACGTCCGCCCTGTCCACCCTGCCCGCCGACCCGGACTCCGCCCCCCAACTCGACGTCGCAGACGCCCTTTTGACCCTGCTGCGCGACACCACCACCGAACCGCGCCCCGACACCCAGCTGGAGGCCCTCACTCTGGCCGTCGCCGCCGACCTGCCCGTGCTCCTGTGGGGCGAGCCCGGGGTCGGCAAGACCGCGGCGCTCACCCAGCTCGCCGCCGCCCTCGACCTCCCGCTGACCACGGTGATCGCCAGCGTCCACGAGCCGTCCGACTTCTCCGGGCTGCCCGTCGTCGGGGACGACCCCGCCGAACAGGGCGTCCCGATGGCCCCGCCGGACTGGGCGGTCCGGCTGGTCCGGGCCGGCCGGGGCCTGCTCTTCCTCGACGAGCTGTCCACCGCGCCGCCCGCGGTGCAGGCGGCCCTGCTCCGTCTCGTGCTCGAACGGCGGATCGGCGCCCTGCGGCTGCCGCCCGGGGTCCGGATCGTGGCCGCCGCGAACCCCCGCTCCTCGGCGGCCGACGGCTGGGAACTGAGCGCGCCGCTGGCCAACCGCTTCGTCCACCTGCAGTGGACGCACGACCACGACGTGGTGGTCCGCGGCCTCGGCGGCACCTGGCCCCGGGCGACGCTGCCACGGCTCGACCCCGGGAAGCTGCCCGGTGCCGTGGACTTCGCCCGCCGCGCGGTGTGCGGGCTCCTCGCCGCCCGCCCAGGCCTCGTCCACCGCCTCCCCACCAACGAGACCCGCCGCGGCGGCGCCTGGCCGTCCCCCCGGAGCTGGGAGATGACGCTGTGCCTGATCGCCTTCGCGACCGCGGCCGACGCCTCCCGGGACGTGCTCTCCCTGCTCGTCAGAGGTGCCGTCGGGGACGGTCCGGGGCTGGAGCTGCTGGCGAGCATGGACCGCATGGACCTCCCCGACCCCGAGGAACTGCTCGCCGACCCGGCCGGCGCCGTCCTGCCCGAGCGCGGGGACCTGCGCCAGGCCGTCCTGGACGGTGTGGTGGACGCCGTCCGCAACCGGCCGGAGAAGTCGCGCTGGGACGCGGCGTGGGCCCTGCTGGTCCGGGCCCTGGAGACCGGGGCCCCGGATCTGGTCGTCGTCCCGGCCACCACGCTCGCCTCGCTGCGCCGCGAGGAATGGGACGTCCCCGCGGCCATCGAGCGGCTGGCCGCAGTGGTGTCCCTGTCCCGGCGCGCCGACCGGGCCGCCGACCGGACCGGGGCCGGGCTCGTCGCGAAGGCCGGCCGGTGAACGCGCAGGCGCCGGTGGCGCTGGACCTCGAGAAGCTCTTCGCCGCCCGGCTGTACGCCGCCCGGGTGCGCCCCTATCTGGCGACGGCCCTGTTCGCGCTGCACGTCGTGGAGTCCCGGCGGGTGCCGACGATGGCCGTCGACGCGCACTGGCGGTGCTACGTCTCACCGGGGTTCGTGGACCGCACGCCGCTCGAAGAACTGGCCGGGGTGTGGGTGCACGAGGTGTCGCACCTGCTGCGCGACCACCACGGGCGCGGTGACCGCGTCGCACGGGAGCAGGGACTGGAAGGCCCGGCGGAGCGGCTGCGGATGAACATCGCCGCGGACTGCGAGGTCAACGACGACGCCTTCGGGGACGGGCTGGACACGCCTCAGGGCGCCGTCCTCCCCAGGACCCTGGGACTCCCCGACGGGCAGCTCATGGAGGACTACCTCGGGCGGTTCGGGATCGGCCCGCTCACGCAGGACTTCGTCTGGCTGGACTGCGGCAGCGGCGCGGACGGCCTCGAACGCGAGTGGGACCTGGGCCCGGAGGGCGCCCACGGCCTGAGCGAGCAGGAACGGGACGGCGTCCGCTTCCGCGTGGCGCAGGCCATCAACGGCCGCCCGGGCCATGCGCCGAAGAGCTGGCGGCGGTGGGCGGAGGAGGCGTTCCATCCGCCGCAGCAGTGGCGGGAACTGCTGGGCGCGGCGGTGCGCTCGGCGGCCTCCGGTTCCGGCGCGGGCCAGGACTACAGCTACGGACGGCCCTCGCGCCGGTCGGCCGGTGTGCCCGGCGTCGTCCTGCCGAGCCTGCGGCGCAGACCGCCCAGGGTCTGCGTGGTCATCGACACGTCCGGCTCGGTCAGTGACGCCGAACTGGGCAGCGCGCTCCTCGAAGTGGCCGCCATCGCCCGCGCCGTGGGCGGCCGTCGCGACCTGGTCACCGTGGTGCCGTGCGACGCCGCGGCCCGGATCGCCCACCCGCTGTGCCGTGCCGAGGACATCCCGCTGGTGGGCGGTGGCGGTACGGACCTGCGCAGCGGCTTCGCGCGGGCGCTGCGCACACGGCCCCGGCCGGACGTCGTCGTGGTGCTGACCGACGGTCAGACGCCCTGGCCCGACGCGCGCCCGGCCTGCCGCACGGTCGTGGGCCTGTTCCCCCGCCAGGGCGGGCGCCGCTCGTGGCGCGAGCACGATCCCGACTACGTGCCGGACACGCCGCCCGACTGGGCGCGCGTGGTCGTCATCGGGTCGTCCGGCCCCGCCGGGTGACGGTGCCCGGGAACATGTCATGTTCCGTCAGAATCCCTGTGCACAGGCGTTCCCCTGCGTCGGCCGCGGACCCTAAGATCACCCCGCCAGTCAGGGGACCGCGGCCGCCGGGGAGGCGACGTGAGCGACAGCGCACCTCAAGGGCAAGATCTCGAGAAGTACGGCTACACCCAGCAGTTGGCGCGGTCACTCGGCTTCCGGGACCTGGTGGTCTACGGCCTGGTCTTCATGGTGCCGATCGCGCCCTTCGGCATCTTCGGCGGTGTCTTCCAGGGCTCGGGCGGCATGGTCGCCCTCGCCTACGCCATCGGCATGCTGGCGATGATGTTCACCGCGCACTCCTACGCGCAGATGTCCCGGGCCTTCCCGATGGCCGGGTCGGTCTACTCCTACGCGGGGCGGGGCATCGGCAGGCCGTTCGGCTTTCTCTCCGGCTGGATGATCCTGCTGGACTACATCCTGGTCCCGGCGCTGCTCTACCTGATCGCCGCGGTGGCGATGAACTCGCAGGTCGAGTCGGTGCCCGTGTGGATCTGGCTGATCGGGTTCGTCGTCCTCAACACCGTCGTGAACTGGCTCGGCATCGAGATGACCGCCAGGATCAACAAGATCATGCTCGTGGCCGAACTGGTCGTCCTCGCGATCTTCCTGGCCTTCGGGACCGCCGCGCTCGCCCAGGGCAAGGGCAGCTTCAGCCTGCACGCCTTCTACGACTCCGGCACCTTCTCCTGGTCCCTGATCTTCGGGGCGGTGTCGATCGCCGTGCTCAGCTTCCTCGGCTTCGACGGCATCTCCACCCTCGCCGAGGAGAACCGCGAATCCGCCCGGGCGATCGGCAGGGCCATGATGGCCGCGCTGCTGCTCGCCGGTGCGCTGTTCATCGTCCAGACCTGGATCGCGGCGATGCTGGTGCCCGAGGCGCCGACGCTGATCAAGGAGGGGGACCCGGACGGCACCGCCTTCTACGACGCGGCCCAGGTCGCCGGAGGCCGCTGGCTGAGCACCCTGAGCGCACTGGCCACCGCGATCGCCTGGGGCTTCGCCAACTCCCTGGTCGCGCAGGCGGCGACCTCCCGGCTGCTGTTCGCGATGGCCCGCGACCGTCAACTACCCCGTTTCCTGGCGGAGATCGACCCCCGTCGCCGTGTCCCGGTCAACGCGACGCTGCTGGTCGCCGTGGTCTCGCTGGGGCTGGGCCTGTACATGAACTCCCGCGACGACGGCATCACCCTGCTCAGCTCGCTGGTCAACTTCGGGGCGATGACCGCGTTCCTGGTGCTGCACGTCTCGGTCGTCGTCCACTACGTCGTCCGGCAGGGCAGCCGCGACTGGTGGCGCCACCTGATCGCGCCGCTGATCGGCTTCGGGATCCTCACCTTCGTCGTCGTCAACGCGAAGGTCACCGCCCAGCGGCTCGGCTTCCTGTGGCTGGCGATCGGTGCGGCCCTGCTGGTGGGGCTGCTGATCGCGGGCCGGCGCCCGGAACTGCCCGCCGAGCCTTCCGAGACCACCCTGGCCGAGGAGGCCGAACCGTCATGAGCGACCTCGAAGTGGTACGCCTCCACCCGACGCCCGAGCAGTACGCCTACGCCTTCGGCGGCCGCGAGCCCCTGCTGCGCGTGCGGCCGGGGACGATCGTGGAGCTCTTCACGGAGGACTGCTTCGGCGGCCTGGTCCGGGGTCCCGAGGACCTCCCGAGCAAGGTGTGCGAGTTCCCGTACCTCAACCCGGTCACCGGCCCGATCCACGTCGATGGGGCCGAGCCGGGCGACACCCTGGCCGTCCACTTCGTCGACATCGCGCCGGCCCGGGACTGGGCGGTGTCCACCACCTTCCCGCACTTCGGCGCGCTGACCACGACGCACGCCACGGCGATGCTGCACGACCCGCTGGAGGAGGTCGTCTGGCGGTACGGGATCGACCGCGAGCGCAACAGCTGCCGGTTCCAGGCCCGCTTCTCCGACCACACGGTCGAGCTGCCCCTCGACCCGATGCACGGCACCGTGGGGGTCGCCCCCGCCGCCGGCGAGGTCGTCATGAGCATCACCCCGGGCGCGCACGGCGGGAACATGGACACCCCGGAGATGCGCGCCGGCACCACCCTCTACCTGGGCGTCAACGTGCCCGGGGCGCAGCTGGCGATCGGCGACGGGCACTGCCGGCAGGGCGAGGGCGAGGTGTGCGGCACCGCGGTCGAGGCAGCGATGCACACCGTGGTCGTGATCGACCTGCTCAAGGGCGGCGCGCCCGCCTGGCCGCGCCTGGAGGACGACCGCTTCCTGATGTCGGCCGGGTCGGTCCGGCCGCTCGAGGACGCCTACCGGATCAGCCAGCACGACCTGGTCGGCTGGACGTCCTCCCTGACCGGTCTGCACCAGCTGGACGCGTACCAGCTGGTCAGCCAGGCCGGACTGGCGCCCATCGGGAACGTGGTCGACACCAACTACACCGTGGTCGCCAAGCTGCCGAAGACCGTGCTGGACGGCTCGCCCGCGTACGACGGCCTGCACCGGTCGCTGCGCGAGAGGGGGCTGGAGTACCTTCGTACGCGCTGAACCGCCGCCGGCGCCGTCGGGGACGGCCGGGAAACGCCGTCCGTCCCCGCCCCGCGGTCGGGAGCGGGAGGGGGACGGACGGCCTGGCCTGTGCGGCGCCGGCGGCGGGAACCGCGGATCAGCCGAACATGCCGAGCTGGTAGCCGCCCGCAGGCTGCTGGTTGATCACGTTGATCCTGTTGTAGGCGTTGATCACGGCGATGAGCGAGATCAGGGCGACCAGCTGGTCCTCGTCGAAGTGCTTGGCGGCGTTCCCCCAGACCGCGTCCGAGACGCCACCGGCGGCGTCGGCGACACGGGTGGCCTCCTCCGCGAGCTCCAGGGCGGCACGCTCGGCGTCGGTGAAGACCGTGGCCTCGCGCCAGGCGGCGATCAGGTTCAGGCGCACCGAGGTCTCACCGGCGGCGGCGGCCTCCTTGGTGTGCATGTCGGTGCAGAAGCCGCAGCCGTTGATCTGGCTGGCGCGGATCTTCACCAGCTCCTGGGTGAGGACCGGCAGCGTGGACTCCGCCAGCACCTTGCTCGCCGAGTTCAGGTGCCTCATGACCTTGCCGGCGAGCGGGTGGCCGAAGTAGTTCACGCGGGCTTCCATGGTGATCTCCTCTGCTGTGGGGTGCGATACGCAGTGATGACCGGGCTGCCCCGCGGAATGTGACAGCGCGGTGAGCGTGGCGCGGGTCTGCGTCCCGCGCGGGGCACGACGGCCGGCACACCCGGGGGCGCACCGGCCGCGTGGTGGGGCGGGACCGGCTCAGGCGCCGACGACCGAGCGTCCCGCGGCGTAGATGCGGGCCTGCTCGGCGACCCGGCGGCCGAGGTGCGCGGCGGTCGCGATGTCGGCCTTGTGGACCTCGTCCGCGCCGACGTCGGTGTGCGTCTGGGCACCCGCGCCGAGGTAGATGCCGAGGCGGTTGAGGTCGTCCTCGGAGGCGGTGGAGCTGTTCCAGCCCGGGTGCAGGCCGAGGTTGACCCAGGTCATGCCGTGCTGGGCCGCGAGGATGGAGAAGTACTGCAGCGTGTGGAGCTTGTCGCCGCTCTTGGCACCGGAGTTGCTGAAGCCGGCGGCCAGCTTGTCCTTCCAGGAGTGGACGAACCAGCGCTTGGAGGTCGTCTCGGCGAACTGGTGGAAGGCACCCGAGGCCGTGCCCATGTAGGTCGGCGAACCGAAGACGATCGCGTCGGCGGCGTCGAGCAGCTCCCACTGCTCCTCGGTGATCTCGTCGACCTTGACCAGGTGGACGACGGCGCCGGCTTCCGCGGCGCCGTCACGCACGGCCTCGGCGAGGACGGTCGTGTGGCCGTAGCCGGAGTGGTACGCGATCGCGACGACGGGTGTGGTCATGGACGTTCTCCTCTTGCGGGGGTGTCTCCGGCTCCCCTGGGGGAGCCCTCACCCACCACGACCGGACAGTGCCCGCCGCTATGACACCGACCGGCCGTTTGTGACCAGGAGCACCTTGCCGGCCGATGCCGACCTCGGTCCGGCACCGGGCGCCCGCGGGATCAGCGGCCCGCGGCGCCGGGCTCGAACGGGCCGGTCTCGGGGGCCGCGACGAACTCGACGTCGGTGTACGCGCCGGCCGCCGTGCCCTTCAGGCCGAGCGCGCCGCCCATGACCCGCAGGTCGATGGAGAACCGTGTGGTCGCACCGGACCGCTTCAGGCCGTGGATGCGCTCGTCGATGTACCCGAGACCGTTCAGGACCCGCCTCACCTTGTCGGGGGTCGGGTCCGCCACACCCATCAGCGCCTGCGTGATTCGCTCGACGTGGAGGTGCCCCGCGCACCACTCCACGGCGTTCGGCTCCACCTCCGGGCCCGCGGTCGGCAGCGCGGGCGCGCCGTCACCGGTCGGCAGTGCCTCCGCCGGACCGGTCCGCGGCTTCTCGCCCGGGGCGACGGGCTCGTCCTCCCCGGACGGGACCTCCAGGGCGCAGGGCCGCGCGACCGTGTTCACCCTCTCGATGAACGCCCGCTCCGGATCCTCCGCAGCCGACGGCGCCCCGGCGGGCCGCACCTTGACGGCGTCGGCGGCGTTCGTGTGCTCGGTGCCGCAGGCGGCAAGCGTCAGGGCGGTCAGAACCGCCATCGCGAGTGCGGGAGTTCGTGTCATGCGGACAGCCTCGGACCGGGCGGCGCGGGGCGCTTGAGTACGCGTACTCAGCCGCGTGCGCGCACATGCCCAAGTCACCGCTGCGGCCACGGCACCCCCGGGAGCCGACACGCCGGGGCCGCCGCGGGGGCGGGACGGCGGGCGCGGCCGTGGATACTGCGGCCATGCGCGTCGACTTCGATCCCGAGGCCATGGGCGGCTTCGCCTTCTACCGCTTCCTGACCTCCGTGGTCGTGCCCCGGCCGATCGCGTGGATCTCCACCGTCACCCCGGACGGCCGGTACGAGAACCTCGCGCCGCACTCCTTCTTCAGCATCGCGAGCACGGATCCGCCGATCGTGCAGTTCACCTCGATCGGCCGCAAGGACTCGCTGCGCAATGTCGAGGACACCGGGGAGTTCGTGGTGAACTTCGCCTCCGAGGTCCTGATGCCGCTGGTCAACGTCACGGCCACCGACTTCCCGCGGCACGTCAGCGAGTTCGACCACGCGGGCATCGAGCGCGAACCGAGCCTGAGGGTGCGTCCGCCCAGGGTGGCGGCCTCGCCGGTCGCCCTGGAGTGCCGCTCGCACACCACCGTGCGGATGGGCAATTCGACGCTGGTCTTCGGGCGGGTGGTGCACGCCGTCGCGGACCAGGAGGTCCTGGCGGACGGCCGCCCGAGCGCCCCGCTGCTGCGGCCGCTCACCAAACTCGGCGCCGACGAATGGGGCACGCTCGGCGAGATCCGGCACCTGAACCGCATCCCGTACGAGGAGCCCCGACCCCTGTGATCGTCGCCGGCCGTCGGGGCCGGGGGAGGGGTGTGGCTCGTGGACGGGCACGGGTCGGTGCGCGAGGTCGTCTGGGGGGCGAGAGCTGCCCCTGCGGTTCGCGCTCGTCCACGAGGAGGGGGACGCGGAGCGGACGGTATGGGCGCGGTGCGTCGACGCCGAAGGACTGTTCGCGGACCGGGCCGCGTTCCGGGAGAGGCTGACCCTCCTCGGCTGCGCACCCACCGGCCGGCTCCTGCGTGCGCCGGACCGTCCCCCCGCACGACAGAGACCGTCCGCGCGCCGGACGCCGCAGGGCGGGGGCGCCCGGCGGCGGCGCGGGCCTACGGGATGCGGTCGGTGAGCTCCAGGACCGGCGGGTCGACCCGGAAGGTCTCCGGGTACTTGGCCGCCGCCCCGGTGTTCAGCACCACCACCTCCTCGTCGCCGGACAGCCAGCCCTGCTCGCGAAGGACCCGCACCGCCGACAGCGTCGCCGCGCCCTCCGGGCACAGCAGGGCACCGTCGGCGGCGGCGCACCTGTCGCGGTCGGCGAGCAGCTCCTCGTCGTCGACCGCGACGGCCCGGCCGTCGGTCTCGTACAGCGCGTCCAGGACGAGGAAGTCGCCCAGCGCCTTGGGCACGGTGATGCCGAACGCGACCGTGCGCGCGTCCTGCCACGGCTCACTGGTGCGCTCGCCCTTCTCGAAGGCGCGCACGATGGGGGCGCAGCCGGAGGCCTGCACGCTCACCAGCCGCGGCATCGGCCCCTGCAGCCACCCCAGGGCCCGCAGTTCGACCAGGGCCTTGTGGATGCCGATGAGGCCGACGCCGCCGCCGGTGGGGTAGACGATGACGTCCGGCGCGCGCCAGCCGAGCTGCTCGGCGATCTCCAGGCCCATGGTCTTCTTGCCCTCGATGCGGTACGGCTCCTTCAGGGTCGCCGCGTCCATCCAGACACCGGGCTCGGCGGCGATCTTCTCCGCCACCAGCCGGCCCGCGTCGCCGATCAGGCCGTTCACCAGGTACAGGTCGGCCCCGGCGGCAGCGCATTCGGCCCGGGTGATCGACGGCGCGTCCGCCGGCATCGCGACGAGCGCGTCCAGGCCCGCCCGTGCGGCATAGGTCGCCCACGCGGCCCCCGCGTTGCCGTTGGTGGGCATGGCGATCCCGCGTGCGCCCAGTTCGAGGGCCCTGGCCACGCCGACGGCCGCGCCCCGCGCCTTGAAGCTGCCGGTGGGTATCAGCCCCTCGTCCTTCATCACCAGTCCCGGCACGCCGATCGCCGCGCCGTACCGCGGCAGCGGCACCAGGGGCGTCATGCCCTCGCCGAGGGTGACGACGTGTGCCGGATCGCGTACGGGCAGCAGTTCGTGGTAGCGCCACAGGTTCTGCGGGCGGCCCGCGAGGTCCGCGGGCGTGAGGGAGTCCCGGACCCGGTCCAGGTCGTAGCGGGCGAGGAGCGGAGATCCGCACGCGCACAGGTTCTGCACCCGGTCGGCGTCGTGGCGGCGGCCGCACCGCGCGCACTCCAGATGCGTCAGCACACTGAATGGCAAGGTCATGGTTCCCTTCATACCTCCTCGGGTGCCCGTCGCCAGCATGGGAAGGCGCCGCCCACGCGGCGCACGAGGTGCCGTGGACGACGCGACGACCGGCCCCCCGCCCGCGGAACGCCGTGCGGGCGAGGTGGTCACCAACGACGGAGTGCGCCTGCGCTACACGGAGGCGGGCGCCGGGGAGCCGCTCGTCCTCGTCCCGGGTTTCGCGCAGAGCGCCGCCGAGTTCGGCCCGCAGATCGACGGGCTGAGCGGCCGCCGCCGCGTGATCGCGCCGGACCACCGCGGGCACGGCCGTCCGCCAGACCCGCCCACGGCTACCGGATCGCCCGGCTGGCGACGGACCTGCACTACCTCCTGGAGGCCCTGGCCCTGCGGGACGTCACCCTGCTCGCCCACTCCATCGGCTGCCCGGTCGCGTGGTCCTACTGGGACCTCTTCGGCGGCGAGCGGATCGCCCGCCTCGTCATCGTCGACCAGCCGCCCGTGATCTCCTCGGCGCTCGCCGGCGCCGGGGACGAGGCGCCGCCGTCGGCGGTGTTCACCCCGGAGATGTCCCAGGGCATCGTCGCCGGGTTGCGCGGCACGCCCGACAGCGCCGCCGCCACATCACGCGCCATCGTCGGCATGCTGCACGGCCCGTCCCTCCCGGACGCGGACGTGGAGTGGCTCGTGGAGCAGAACCGGCTCCTCCCGCCGCGGCACGCCGCCGCGCTGCACCTGGACCACTACGGGGGCGACTGGAGGGACGTCCTGCCGCGGATCGACGTCCCCACCCTCATCATCGGCGGCGAGCTGAGCATCTTCCCGCCCGGCACGGCCGCATGGGTCGCCTCCCTGATCCCCGGTGCGCGGGCACGCGTCCTCTCCGCGGCCGAGGGCGGCAGCCACCTGATGTTCCGGGAGAACCCGGCCCTGTTCAACCGCGTCGTGGCCGACTTCCTCGACGAGCCGTGACCCGCCGGCCGGAGCGCATACTGGGGGAGCAGGGACCGGGGATGCCCGGCCGGTCGGGAACGGGTGCGGGAAGCGCGGTGAGAGGACCGGGGATCGACTACCAGGCCGTCTTCGAGGCGTCACCCAGCGCGATGCTGGTGCTGGACCTCGCGCTGGTCATCGTGGACGCGAACGCGTCCTACCGGCGGCTGTTCGACCGTAGCCGGGACCAGCTCGTCGGCCGTCACGTCTTCGACGCCTACCCCGACAACCCCGACGACCCGCACGGTGCCGGACGCGGGGACATGGAGGCGTCGTTGCGCCGGGTGGTGGAGACCGGCGCCCCGGACGCCGCCGGCCCCCTGCGCTACGACGTCGAGGATCCGGCCCGGCCGGGGGAGTTCGCCGAGCGTTACTGGAGCCCCATCAACGCCCCCGTCCTGGACGCCGCGGGACGCGTCGTCCTGCTCGTGCACCGGCTCGCCGAGCTCACCGACCTCGTGCGCTCCGGCGGTCCCGCCGTCGACGACCGCCGGCTGCAGATGGAGGCCGACCTGTACGCCCGCTCCCGCGAGTTGCGGCAGGTCAACGAGCGGCTGCGCCAGTCCCACGCACGCGAACGCGAGGTCGCCCTCGCCCTGCAGGAGGCGATGCTGCCCGCCCCGCAAGCACTGGCCCACCACCGGGCAGCGGTCCGCTACCGGCCCGCGGTCCACGCCCTGGGCGTCTGCGGTGACTGGTACGACGTGAC
The DNA here is from genome assembly GCF_033792725.1 of Streptomyces sp. PA03-5A. Lineage (NCBI taxonomy): Bacteria > Bacillati > Actinomycetota > Actinomycetes > Kitasatosporales > Streptomycetaceae > Streptomyces > Streptomyces sp. PA03-5A. The sequence goes on from NZ_JARAVL010000006.1 coordinate 74,400, forward strand.
CGAACTGCCCTCCGGCGACGACGCCGTGGCGGTCGGGGACGTCGTCGGTCACGGTCTGGCCGCCGCCGGGGTCATGGGTCAGCTGCGCAGCGCCCTCAGTGCCGCGATCCGCGTCGTGGGCGGCCCAGCGAAGGCGCTCGACGGGCTGGACCTGTACGCCCGCTCCGTCGACGGGGCCCTGTCGACCACCGCGGTGCAGACCGTCGTCGCCCGGTCCGGCCACCGCATCACGTACAGCAGTGCCGGCCACCCGCCGCCGGCCCTGGCCGGCCCCGACGGCACCGTGCGCTTCCTGGACCGGGCGACCGACCCACCGCTGGGTGCCGCCTCCGACCACACCCCCCGCCCCCAGGCCACCACCACCTACGTGGACGGCTCCACCCTCGTCCTGTACACCGATGGGCTGATCGAACGCCGCGGGGAGGACATCGACCTCGGCCTGCGGCGCCTCGCCGACCGGCTCGCCGAACACCGCCGGCAGGGCCCCGAGGACCTGGCGGACACCCTGATCGCCCTGAGCGCCGGCACCGACGACACGGCCGTGGTCGTCGTCCGCCTCTGAGAGGCCGAGCCGCCCACCTGCCGTGAACGGCCGGAGCGGGGCTCGCATCCCAGGACGAGTTGGTGGTCCGGACCAGTTCAGGGCGGATGTTCAAGATCGCTTTGCCGGGTCCTCGCCCGGGCCGCGCACGATCCGTGCTGACAGCAGTTCCCCCCAGCACGGAGACGTACATGAGCAATCCCCGCCACCCCAGCCCGGGACGCCGATCGCTGCTGCAGGCGGCGGTCGCGGTGCCCGCGGTGGGCGCCGCGGCGTCGGTCCTCGGCACCGGCACGGCGCAGGCCGCGCCCCGGCACCAGGTCCCCGGCACGGCCGGCTCCCGGGACCGCGGCTTCGACGAGGAGAGCCCCCGCTTCGCCCTGGCGGTGCTGCCCGACACGCAGTACCTCTTCGACGCCGACAGCGCCGACCCCGAGCCGCTGAAGGCGACCTTCCGCTACCTGGTGGCGGAGCGCGAGGAGGTCAACATCGCGTTCATGACCCACCTCGGCGACGTCACCGAGCACGGCACCGAGCAGGAGATCGAGCTCGCCGCCGACACCTTCCGCACCATCCACGGCAAGGTCCCCTACAGCGTCCTCGCGGGCAACCACGACATCAACGGCGGCACCGACGACCAGCGGGGCGACACCGCGTACCTGCGGGCCTTCGGGCCGGAGCGGTTCACCGCCATGCCGACGTTCGGCGGCTCCTCGCCCGACGGCTACAACAGCTACCACGTGCTGCGCGCGGCCGGCCGCGAGTGGCTGGTGCTCGCCCTGGACTGGCGCGCCTCGGACAAGGGCCTGGCGTGGGCGCAGGGCGTCCTCGACGCCCACCCGACCCTGCCCGCCGTCCTGACCACGCACGACATCGCCTGGGCCGAGGACGACGGCGAGGCGCACCTGTCCGACAACGGGCAGCGCCTGTGGGACCGCATCATCCGCGGCAACGACCAGATCTTCCTCGCGCTGGGCGGCCACTACTGGCCGCCCGGCCGGACCGTGCTCACCAACGACGCCGGGCACGACGTGCACGTCCACATCACCAACTACCAGGACCGCTACTACGGCGGCGCCGGCATGGTCCGGCTCTACGCCTTCGACACGGTGCGCAACGTCGTCGACGTGGAGACCTTCTCCCCCTGGTTCCTCGCCCGCGACCCCGCCAAGCGGACGCCGCTGGAGGCGGAGACCATCGAACTGACCGGCGACGTGGACCGGTTCAGCCTCGCGATCGACTTCGCCGAGCGCTTCCGCGGCTTCGACCAGGTGACCCCGCCGAAGCCCCGTCCAGCGCACCGCGTGATACCCAAGGGCACGGTGGCGTACTGGCGTTTCGACGCCGAGGGGCTGGCCGGCGCGGGCCGCCCCGGTTCCACCGTCGCCGCGGGCACCGTGGCGCGCGACCTGAGCGGCAACGGCAACGACCTGGCGGTGCGGCTCCTGCACGACAGCTCCGCCGAGGTCCTCACCTGGTCGGCGGAGCACCACACCGGCCAGCCGGCCCACGCCAGCCTGCGGTTCGACGGCGGCAAGGGCCCCGACCGGGGCGCGGTCCTCACCACGAAGGCCACGGCGCCGCTCAACAGCATGAAGTTCCGCAGGGGCTTCACCATCGAGACCTTCATCAGGCTGCCCGAGCCCTTCGAGGGCGACCACGCCTGGATGGGCATCCTCAGCTGGGAGGGCCGCAACGGCGACGCCGGGAAGACCACGGGCTGGTCGACCGACGAGCCCACGTGCAGCCTCAACGTCACGCCCGAGCGGTTCCTGCAGTTCGTCCTCTACCCGGACGTCCAGGACGCCGACCCGACCTCGTGGAGCCACGCCCTGCCCGTCGGCCGCTGGACCCACATCGCGGTCGTCAACGACGGCCGTCGCACGGTGATGTACGTCGACGGCTCGAAGATCGCCCGCAACCCGTCCCAGCCGGCCACCGGCATCGAGACGCTGGGCAAGCCCTTCGTCATCGGGGGGACGCAGTTCGCGGAGCAGTTCGGGCAGGGCTTCTACGGCTGGATCGGCGACACCCGCATCGTCGAACGCGCCCTGGCACCGGCGGAGTTCATGACGCCCCGCGCGTGACCACGCCCGCCCCTGCCGCCTGACGCGGTCCTGCCCCGGGTTCAGCCCGGGCGGGACCGCATCGGCGCACCAGGACCGAGGCAGGACGCGGCCCCTCAGTCCTGCGTCCAGCGGCTCCGCAGCCGGGCGAGTTCCGCGGACCACCGGCTCCGGCGGTCGTCCACCGCTTCGGAAGCCTCCGGAGGGGACACGGGCAGCCTGACCGATTCGCAGTACGTCTTCCACGCCTGGTACCAGTTGGGCGCCAGGACGGCGGCGAGCATGATCAGCGGGACGAGCACGGCGGATATCAACACGGCTGCTCCCTTCCGTGCGGCCGTCGCGCCGGCGGTGGCGCGAACAACGGTCGGTGGACGCTGGTCCGCCGACCGGACCGGATGAAACGGGCTCCGTCCGTTATCGTCCTCCCGGACGTGTCGTACGCAAATCGAGTGAACCGCCGCCGCCCGTCCCACTGCTGGTCACGCCGCCACCGCGAGGTCGCGACGAGGGCCGCGGCCCCGACGCCCCGATGCTCCGAACGGATGACGCGGTACGACCCCTGGCCACAGGTTGTGGGGCCCGCGGCCCGGCTAGGTCCGGCGGTCGTCGGCCCGGTACAGCTCCATGGCCAGCGCGACGGCGGCGTGGGTGGCCGGGTGCGGGTCGTGGCGGCGCCAGACGAGGCGCACGGGCACCGGGGCGGCGTCCCGCAGCGGGCGGTAGACGATGCCGTCGCGGCGGTACTGGGCGGAGGTGGACCGCGGGGTGACGCCGACGCGGCGGCCGGTGGCGATCGCGGCGAGCCAGTCGTCGATGTCGTGGGTGTGCTCGACGGCCGGCCGGTCGCCCTCGGGCCACAGGTCGGGGCTGGTCGTGCCCGTCCGCCGGTCGACGACCAGCGTGCGGGCGGCGATCTCGGCGAGCCGGACGCTGCGCCGTCGCGCCCAGGGGTCGTCCGCGGCGAGGGCGACGTAGCGCGGTTCGTGACCGATGAGCGCGTGGGACCAGCGGTCCAGGTCGATGGGGGCGCGGACGACCGCGAGGTCGCAGAGGCCCTCGGCAAGACCGGCGGTGGGGGTGTTGTGGCGGATGAGCTGGAGCTCCACGCCGGGGTGGCGGTCCCGCCAGACGCGCTGGAACTCGGTGGTGCGGCGGCCGAAGGCGGACCAGGCGTGGCCGATGTGCAGGCGGGTGTGACCGGTCGCGGCCTCCCTGACGAGTTCGTCGGCACCGCCCAGCAGGACCCGGGCCCGGGCCAGGACCTGCACGCCCGCGGTGGTCGGGGCGACCGTACGGCTGGTGCGGTGCAGCAGTCGCACCCCGAGGACGCGCTCCAGCGCCAGCAGGTTGCGGGAGACCGCCGCCTGGGAGATCCCCAGGTCGATGGCGGCGTCGGTGAAGCTGCCCGCGTCGAGGATGGCGACCAGGCAGCGCAGGTGCCGCAGCTCGAGTCCGGCGGCTCCTCCACGATGCTCGTCCATGCGTCCAGCGTATCGATGGTGCGTCGTATGCATTTCGCGCATGGCCACCCGCGGCGGGACAGTGGTCCGCATGACGATGGAGACCTCCGGCGACCTCGCGCCGGCCGCCCAGGCCCAGGCCCAGGCCGGGGCCGGGGCCGGGGCTGGGGCCGGGGCCGCGGGACGCCTCGGCGGGGTGGCGCTGATGCTGGGCAGCGGCCTGTCCAACCAGGTCGGCGCGTCCGTCGCCGCCCTGGCGTTCCCCGTGATCGGGCCGCTGGGCGTGGTGGCGGTCCGCCAGTGGGTGGCCGCGGCGGCGCTGTGCGGGGCGGGCCGGCCCCGGATGGGCGCCTTCACCGCCGCGCAGTGGCGCCCGGTCCTGGCCCTGGCGGTGGTGTTCGCGGCGATGAACCTCTCCCTGTACACCGCCGTCGACCGCATCGGCCTGGGGCTCGCCGTCACCCTGGAGTTCCTCGGGCCGCTGGCCGTAGCCCTGATCGGCTCACGCCGCCGCACCCATGTGCTGTGCGCGCTGGCCGTCGCGGCCGCGGTGGTCGTCCTGACCCGCCCCCAGCCCTCCACCGACTACCCGGGCATCGGCCTCGCACTGCTCGCCGCGGCCTGCTGGGCCTGTTACATCGCGCTCAACCGCGTCGTCGGCGGACGGCTGCCCGGACTGCAGGGCCCGGCCGCCGCCGCTGCCGTCTCCGGCGCCGCCTACGTCCCCGCCGGCGCGCTGGCCCTGTGGTGGCATCCGCCCACGCTCACCGCCCTGGCCTGCGCCGTGACCGCCGGGATTCTCTCCTCCGCCGTACCGTTCCTGTCCGACCTGCTGGCGCTCCGCCGGGTCCCGGCGCACTTCTTCGGCGTCTTCATGAGCGTGAACCCGGTCTTCGCCGCGCTCGTCGGCCTGGTCGTCCTCGACCAGCACCTCGACCCGGCCGCCTGGCTCGCCACGTTCGTGATCGTCGCCGCGAACGCGGTCGCGGTCGGCACGGACGCGCGGTCGCCACGGAGCACTGGCGGCGCCAACTGACCGCCGCCGGGTTCGCACCCGACGACGCGGCGGTCGCCGTCCGGGCCGAGTTCGGCGGGCTGACGATCAGGAGCTCCCCGGTTCGTCGCCCCGGTTCCTCCCTGCACGTGGACCCCGTCGACGCCTGCGTCGACACCCGCCGAGGAGGCGTCCACGCCGTGGCGGCATCGCGGGGAGGACCACACCCCGCTGGGGGATGTGGTCGTCCCGGTTCCGCTGCTGCCTCGCGGCCGGCGGCCACGTCATCGCCGCGGGGCCCGAACGTCCTGTGGCACCTGGGCGCGACCTTCTCCGAGGCCTGGCCTACCTCGTGGACGGCGACGGCGGAGGCGGCCGCGGCGAACGTGCGGACTGGCTCGCCAACTGCCCCACCCCGGGGTGAGACTGTCCCGCGTGAGCGAATCTTCCGACGACCGGGCCTGCAGGAAGTTCCTGGCCGGGATCCGCGTGGGCGACGTCTGCGGCGGGACGGCGGCGGAGGTCACCGGCCATGGTGTGTCGGTGACGCTGGACGGTTTCCCGGGGCGTCCGCTGGGGACGGTGGGGTCGCTGGACGCGTCCTGGATCCGGCGTCCCAACCTCGAGCCCGGGCAACGGATCACCGCCCGGGTGCTGTCCGTCGACGTGGACAGGGCAAGGGTCTTCCTGTCGACGGCAGCCACCGCGCACTCCGAACTGTGGGCGTTCCTGGCGTCGTTGCACCCGGGCGAGCGCATGACCGGCACGATCGCGTCGATCGAGCGGTTCGGGGTGTTCGTGGCGCTGGACGAGGGCCCGGGCCACCCGGTCTTCCCCGGCGTGGGGTTCATCACCTTTCCCGAACTCTCCTGGCGCCACTTCGAGGACCCTTCGGAGGTCGTCCGGGTCGGAGAGCGCGTCACGTGTGAGTTCCTCCAGTTCGACACGACGAACGGGGAGGCCCGGCTCTCCCTGCGGGCCACCCTGCCGGACCCCTTCGGGGAGTTCGCGGACCGCACGGAGGTGGGCCGGACGCTGCGCGGACGGGTCACCAAGCTGGTCCCGTTCGGTGCCTTCGTCGAGGTCGCCGACGGGGTCGTGGGGCTGGTGCACCTCCGGGAGCTCGCGGACACGGCCGTGGAGGCGCCGGAGGAGGTCGTCAGGACGGGCGACGGGATCACCGTCGTCGTCATCGAGGTCGACCGCCCGGGCCGCAGGCTCCACCTGTCCCGGCGGCGGGTTCCCGGGGCCCGTCAATCCGACGGATGACGGAGGCGGCCGACCCCGGCGGTCGTAGGTGACGGCCGCGCGGGGGGTGGTTCCGCGCCGTCTTGCGCCGGGGGTGTTTCCCACGGTGGGCGGGTTGGGCAGCCAGCAACTGTGCGTGCGTTCCCCGGGGTTCGTTGACACGTGGAGATGAGGGACCAATGCCTCCTGAGATAGTCGGGCGTCGAGGCTCGTTGGCAGGGGAGAGGTTCGGGATCGGCGACAAGCCCCTGACGTTCGGGCGCAAGGCCGGGAACACGGTGGTGATCGCCAGCGTCAGCGTCTCCCGTCTGCACGCGGAGGTGCGCCGGGAGGGCCACGGGTTCGTGCTCTACGACCGGGCGAGCAGCAACGGGACGCGGGTCAACGGGGAGCGCGTGACGTCGCACGTGCTGCAGCCGGGCGACGAGATCTCCATCGGCGACGAGACCTTCGGCTTCGAGGCCGCCGACGCGATGGAGACCATCCTGGACCTCTCCCTGCTGGAGGCGCTGATGCCGCCGGCGGAACCGGAGGAACCCGGGCCGGTGCTGAAGGTGACGGTGGCGGGCGGCGGCCCGGTGGGGCTGGCGTTCGCCCTGCTGCTGGAGAACCTGATGGGCCGGCGGGTCTGCGTCACCGTCTACGACGCCCGCTGGGCGCAGGACGGGGACCGCGTCGTCTGGAAGGACGAGGGGCAGGGCAACGTCCGCCGGCAGCAGGTCGTGACGGTGCAGAGCCGGCAGTACCTGAACCTGCCCGAGGAAGTGCAGGCCCGGCTGTTCACGGAGGGCACGTACACCGAGATGTGGCCCGCGGGGCCCGACTCGATCCGCGGTTTCAACCCGCGCAACATACGCATCGCCTACGTCGAGGACACGCTGCTGGACCTCGCCAACGCCAAGCGCGACCGCATCCGCCTGGTGCCCGCCCGGTTCGACGCGGCCGAGCGGCAGGAGTCGAGCCAGGACCACGTCCTGGCGATCTGCGAGGGCGGCCGGTCCCGCACGCGCGAGCACTTCGCCGCCAGGTTCGGGACCGCCGACACGTCCATCTACTCGCTGGACGGCGAGCACCTCCAGGACGTGGTGCTGGGCCTGCGCGTGAAGTCGGGGCTCTCCGACCCCATGACGGTCCTGCTGACCGTCGCGCAGAATCGGTTCCTCCTCAACTCCCTGCGCGGCGAGGGCTTCCTGAACATGCGCCTGACCGACGCCGAGGCGCAGGAGGTCGTCGGGATCGACCCCGTGCGGCAGGTCTTCGAGCAGTGCATCGCCTCCCGCCCCTGCGTGATGAGCCGCGACGGGCACGGGGACTTCCACTGCTCCACCCACAGCACGTTCTTCCTGCCCGCCCTCATCAAGGGTTCGGCGCTCTGGCAGCGCGTCAAGGAGGGCCTGACGCTCTTCGACGTCGACGAGCAGGACCTGACCGCGATCACCGCCTTCCGCCTGGACATGGTGCAGCGGCCGCGTTTCACGGCCCGCCTCCACCCGGCGACCGCGGCCACCCCGGGGACGTACGGGTTCCTGCTCGGGGACGCCGCCAACGCCATCCACTTCTGGCCCGGGCGCGGCCTGAACAGCGGCCTGGCCTCGGCGGTCTCGCTCGCCCGTACGCTCAGCGGCACCTGGCGCGGCAGGCCGTTGCGCGACGCGGACTTCGTACGGCACGAGGCGGCGATGTCGATGCTCCAGTACCGGCACAAGAGCCGCGCCTGGAACGCGATGATCACCACGGACGAGAACGGGGTGGGCCAGGCGATCAAGGACAAGATCGCGCGGAGCATCGAGGAGTCCGCCGCCGGGAAGCCGGACCGCGAGGCCGACCTGGACGCCCTCATGGAGCAGTTCCGCGTGATCCGGGAACGGCTCGCCCCGCGCATCGCCGGGATGCCGGACGACGCCACCCTGAGGGAGCACCTGGAGACCCTGGGGAGCGAGACGCTGCGCACCCTGCGGGACAGCGGTCCGTGGGACACCGTCACCGTCGGCGGCGAGGAGGTCGACATCGACATCTTCTACCGGGACGCACGGCCCGCGTCGCGTACGGCCCCGGTGGCCGGCTGAGCCGCCCGGTCAGGACCCGACCGGCCCGGGCGGTGCGGCGCCCGGCTCGTCGAGGACGGCGGTGATCAACCCGGGGAAGCGGCGCTCCAGGTCCTCGCGGCGCAGGCTGACCAGGCGCTGCCGGCCGTGCGGGTCGTTGCGGACGACGCCGGCCTCGCGGAGCGTCTTGAGGTGGTGGGAGAGCGTGGACTTGGGGATCTCCCCGTTGACGGGCTGGCAGGCCGACCCCTCCAGGGGACGGTCCGCCAGCCGGCGCACCAGCTCCAGCCGTGAGGGGTCGCTCAGGGCGAAGAGCACGTCGGTCAGCACCAGGTCCGCGGCGTCGGGGTGCGGCAGCTCCCGGGGGGCTCCAGTCATGGTTCGATAATAGTTGAACAATCGGCGCGTGTGTGCTTACCCTCGAATGGTTCGATATTTTTGGAACCGTTCGGGAGTACCGATATGCACACCCAGCGCACCGCGAGGCGGATGCCGCGTCCGGCCGGCTTCTGGCTGCTGGCCGCCACCCTGCTCGCCTTCCTGGCCGCCTCCAGTGCGCCCTCCCCGCTCTACGTGGTCTACCAGCACCAATGGGGCTTCTCGCCGATCGTGCTCACCACGGTCTTCGCGGTCTACGTACTGGCGCTGCTGGTGGCGCTGCTCACCGTCGGAGGGCTGTCCGACCACGTCGGCCGGCGGCCGGTGCTCCTGGCGGCGCTGGTTGTCGAGGCCGCGGCCATGGTCGTGTTCCTCACCGCGGACGGCGTCGGACCGCTGTTCCTGGCCCGCATCCTGCAGGGCGTGGCGACGGGCGCGGCAGCCGGCGCCATCAGCGCGGGGCTGATCGACCTGCAGCCCTCGCCCACCTCGCCCCTCGGCTCCCTGCTGAACACCGTGGCGCCGGCCACCGGGCTGGCCGCCGGGGCGCTGGGTGCGGGTCTGCTGGTGCAGTACGCCCCGGCCCCCACGCGGCTGGTCTTCGTCGTGCTGACCGCCGTGTTCGTGGTGCTGGCGGCGCTGGTGCTGTTCCTGCCCGACCCCGTCTCGCCGCGCCCGGGGGCCTGGGCCTCGCTGCGGCCCCGGGCGGCCGTGCCGGTCCAGGCCCGCCGGACCTTCCTGGCGGCGACGCCCTGCCTCGTCGCCACCTGGGCGATGGGCGGTCTCTACCTCGCGCTCGGCCCCTCCCTGACCGCCGGGGTGCTGCACATCGGCAGCCACCTGGTCGGCGGCCTGGTGGTGACCACCCTCTTCGGCGTGGCGGCCGTCGCCTCGCTGGTGGTGCGCGACGTGACGCCGCGGCGGATGATGACCGGCGGCTCGGCGGTTCTCGCCGTGGGCACCGGACTCACGCTGCTCGCCCTCGCCGGGCCCTCGACGGCGCTGTTCTTCCTCGGGACCGGCCTCGCCGGGTTCGGCTTCGGCGCCGCCTTCCTGGGTGCCTTCCGCTCCCTGGCGGCACTGGCCCGGCCCACCGAGCGGGCGGAACTGTTCGCCTCGGTCTACGTCGTGAGCTACCTGGCCCTGAGCGTTCCCGCCGTACTGGCCGGGCTCGCCGTGCCGTCCTTCGGTCTGCACGCCACGGCGACGGTGTACGGCGCCGGGGTGGTCGTGCTCGCGCTGCTGGCGGTCGTTTCGGGAGCCGTCGTCCGCAGGCCCCCCGTCGTGGTGCCGGCGGCGGCCCCGCCCGCGCAGGAGCCGGCCGCCGCCACCCGCCGGCTGACCGCGACCGCCGTGACCGCCGCGGTCTCCGGTCCGGCCCGCGGGCCCGGGTCCCCGGCGGACGTCTGACCGCGGAGCGGCCCGCCAGTGCCTGTCGTCGCAGGTCACGGGCGATGGTCGCTGGGCCGCGGCGTACTGGCGCCGGAGACCGCCTTGCCACCCGGCAGCCCCTGGTGGCGGGCCGTCAACGAACGGTTGCTGCGCGACAAGACCGAGGCCCAGCTGCTGTCCGCCGGAGCCGCGGGCACCCCAGGTGCCCGCAGCGTCGAGTTCTGGCTGGACTTCATCCGCACGCCGGAACCCCGACGCTGGTACCGCGCGCACAACGCCAGCATCGTCGCCGGCTACCTGCAGCACGAGGAACTGGCCGCCGCCGAGCTGAAGGTGGAGCGGTTCATGATGAACGTCGCGCTGCTGCGCGTCCTGTTCACGCACGCGATGCTCACGCGGCCCCGGCTCGCGCTCGGCCCGCTGGCCGCGTTCGGCCCGCTCATGGCCGACCCCCGGCACCGGGCCGTCCAGATGTACCTCGACCTGGGCCAGTCCTTCCCGCCCGAATACCCGGTCAGCACACCCGTCGAGGACACCGTCCTCGACGAACACGCCCTCGCCCGCATGCTGGACTCCGGGGTGATCGCCCCGCGGCTGTCCGAGCTCTACGCGTTCTCGGCCGCCTCGCTGGAACAACCCCGGCTGACCACCCTGCTGGACGACGGCGTCCCGGCCTACGCGTGGCCGCACGCGGACCGGCGGATCTGGTACGTCGGCAACACCGGCCCGCACCTGCGGGCCATCGCCCGCCTCACCGGAGTCCGCCTGCGCTGGGAACCGTCGCCACGGGCCCGCGTGCGCCGGGGACCGCGCGGACCGCGCCGGGCCCGCTCTCGAGGTGGACAGGAAGCTCCGTCCTCCCGTTGAAGACGAACGCGGGCAGGGGCCGCAGGTCCTCCAGCGGCACCGCCGGCCGCAGGCCGGGGAAGCGCCCGAACAGGTCGGGGAGGGCGGCCTCCGCCTCCAGCCGTTCCAGTGGTTCGCCGACGCAACGGTGGACGCCGTGGCCGAACGCGACGTGGTCCTTGTCGCGCCGGCGGACGTCGAAGGCGTCCACGTCGTCAGGGTGCCTGCGCGGGTCGCGGCCGCCCGCGGCGGATCAGCACGCCCTCGCCGAGGTCGATGTCCTCCACGGTGTACCGCAGCGGCATGTGTCCTCCGCGCGACACGCCGTACTGCCTGCCGGAACTCCGCGGGGGGCGACCTGAGGTGCGCTGCCATGGTGGATCCGCGCATGAGGTGAAGCAGATCGATGGATCTCATGCCGTGATGCGGCGAGCCGATGAACAGGGCCGCTGACCCGCAGCTGAGTTGCTGCGGGTCAGCGGCTGCGGGTCAGCGACTCGCCGAGGCGAAGGGGCCGGTGCCCGCGAACACCAGCCGGGCGAAGTTCCCGCCGATGCGCCGGTGTCCCGCGGGATCGGGGTGGACCTCGTCGGGCAGCGGCAGTTCGGCGTAGTCGGCCGCACCGTAGAGCGCGCGCCCGTCGAGGTGGTGGAGGTTGGGGTCGTCGGCCGCCCGCTGTGCGACGATCCGGGCCAGCTCCTCGCGGATGACGTTGAGGGTCAGCCGGCCCGCGGCGCGTTCCGCCGGGTCGCCGGTGGCCTTGAAGCGCAGCCTGCCGCCCTCGAAGTCCGGGGCGAGCGGGCCCGGGGTGTCCTCCTGGACGGGGCACAGGATGGGGGAGACGACCAGCAGCGGTGCCGTGGGATGGCCCTCGCGGACGATGTCGAGGAAGCCGTGCACCGCCGGGGTGAAGGCCCGCAGCCGCATCGCGTCGGTGTTGACGATGTTGATGCCGATCTTGAGGCTGAGCAGGTCCGCCGGAGTGTCGCGCATCGCGCGGGCGGTGAACGGGTCGAGCAGCGCGCTGCCGCTGAACCCCAGGTTGACCAGCTCCACTCCGCCTGCGGCGGCTGCCAGTGCGGGCCAGATGCCGGTCGGGTGCGCGGCGTTGGAGCCGTGGCTGATGGAACTGCCGTGGTGCAGCCACACCTTGCGGCCCCGCGGCGCGGGCGGCTCGACGGGGGCGTCGGTGCGCAGGGCGATCAGCTCGGTGATCTCCGAGTGCGGGAGCCAGATCTCGACGTCCTTGTCCCCCGGGGGCAGTTCGCCGAACCGGGCCGTGCCGGGCGGCCCCTCCCGCAGCTCGGCGGCTTGGGTGACCATGTCGACGATCTCGCGGACGTTGCCGCCGGCCACGGTGGCCTGGGCGGCGAGACGCCCGTCGGCCAGCAGGTCGTAGACGCCGTCCGGCGGGGCCGCGAAGCCCCGGTAGACCCGTTTGGTGGGCAGCGTGTCCAGTTCGACCGTGGTGGCCCGGGTGCGGAACACCAGCCGCACGCCGGACGGCTGGGCCTCCGCCACGGCCAGTTGCCCGTCGGGGATCTGCCGGCGCGCCGCGGCGGGCAGGCGGTGCGGGAGCAGCCCGTGGCGGGTGCGCTCCACGTCGAGGGCACCGCGCAGCAGTTCCTCGGTGACGGGGGTGGTGATCAGGTTCCGGTGCGTGTGCATGGTGCGTTGCCTGTCCGATGGCTGTCCGTGGGCTGGGTGCCCGTCCGTTCGGTGGGAGGTGCCGGGGCGCGCCCTCAGGACGTCGACCGCTGCCGCAGCAGGGCGTCCAGGGAGTCCAAGGCCCACGACCACGACTCCTCGGCGGCCACGGGTGTGTGGTCGAAGCCCCCCGCCAGTTCGAGGCTGACGTAGCCGTGGAAGACGCTGCCCAGGAGACGGACGGCGTGCGTCTGGTCCGGTTCCGGGAGGTCGTAGCCGCGCAGGATGGCCCGCGTCATCTGGGCGTGCCGGACGCCGGCGCTGGCGGCGGCCGTCTGCGGGTCGAGCCTCAGCTGCGCCGCCGCGTAGCGGCCGGGGTGCTCCCGGGCGTACGCGCGGTACACGTTCGCGAAGGCGACCAGGGCGTCCTTGCCCGCGCGGCCGGCGAGGGCCTCGGCCGCCCGGTCGGCGAGTTCCTCCAGGGCGAGCAGGGCGATCCGGGTCTTCAGGTCCTGCGAGTTCCTGACGTGCGAGTACAGGCTCGCGACCTTGACGCCGAACCGCTCGGCGAGCGCCGAGACGGTCACCTGGGCGAAGCCGACCTCGTCGGCGAGTTCCGCCCCCGCCCGGGTCAGGCGTTCCGCGGTGAGTCCTACGCGTGGCACGGTGTGGCTCCCTTCCTCCGTAAGCGATTATGCGCATACCTAAACTGATTAGGCAAACGCCTAGCATTGGAACCCAAGGTGCGCACGCTCCGCTACGAACGGCCCACCCAGGATGCGGCCCACGTCACCGCATGTAACGGTCGTCATGTGCATTTCGGGTTCGGCTGGGACCAGGGGACTCGTGGGCGGCTCCGGCCGTCGCATGACCGTCCGCCTCGCCCACGACGTCGAGGTCAACTCCCCCGGGAACGACTCCTGTCGTACGGGAGGCAGTGACCTCGAACGCATCCCCTGCACGATCCACCACCACTCACGAAGTTCTGCTGAAACGCGAAGGGTCACGACTCGGCGGCCGCCGTGTCGTGCCGCGCTGCCGTGCGCCGCGCGGCGCACCGGCACGGGCGGCGCAGCGGGCCCTTCGGCTACCCGGAAGGAATGGGCTGTGAAGGCTCGTCTTGGCTTGAGCCGGGGAAGGACGCTCGTGGCCGTTGCGCTCGCCACGATCGTCACCTCGGCCCTCACGGGATCGGTGTCCGCCGTCGCGGACGGACACTCCGGAGGCACCATAGACTCCGGCCACTGGGGCGTCATCGCCCGCAACACGATCGGTTCCCCCGTCGCCGACCTCAGGGAGGGCCCGTTCGGCTCGTACGGTGTGACGGGATCCCCCTCCAGGCCGCCCTACGGCAACGGCAGCCTCGGAATCGCGGTGGCGAACGAGTCCACCACGCTGAGTCCCCCCAGCGAGAAGGTCGACTTCGGCAACGAGGTCGACTTCTACGGCAGCCGCGTCCGTGACCTGACCGCGCTCGGGTTCCACGTCTTCCAGACCCAGGAGAACGTCGGCTACGGCGGCACACGGAACCTGCCGAACATCAGGATCGAGATCAATCCGAGGCTGACGGCCGGCGACACCTACTCCACCATGGTGTGGGTCCCGCCCGCCGTCGCGCCGGTGAACCAGTGGAGCGGGTTCCTCGACGCCACCACCGTGAGCGGCGAGTGGTTCCTGTCGGGCAACGAACTCGCGCCCCTGTGCACCCAGTCCAGCCCGTGCAACTTCACGACGCTGAAGAACGCGCTCCCGCAGGCCACCGTCTACACCGTCGCCGTCGGCAAGGGCCGCGACAACATCTGGGTCGGCGCGGTCGACGGCCTCCGGATCAACCGGTACGTCTACGACTTCGAGGCCAGCGGCGTCAGGGCCCGGCGCGTCGGCTGAAGGCCGTCACTCCTCCCGCCGGGAGGGACCCGGGGCATCACCTGAGCGAGCCGGCCGGTGATGCCCCGGGCGGTGTCAACCGCCGTTCCGCCGCGCCTGGATGAGCAACAGGGCGACGTCGTCACTGCGGGCGGCGGACTGCTCGGCGTGCTGGACGAGGGCGTCGGCGAGTTCGTCCCCGGCCCCGGCCCCTGCCCCGGCGCGTGCGAGGCGCCCGGCGAGCGGCGATGCCGTCCTCGATGTCGGCGCCCGGTGTCCCGACGAGACCGTCGGTGTACAGGGCGAGCACCGCCCCGGGCGGCAGGGGTGCCCCGGGTGGCCCGTGCGCTCCGGCGGTCGGCGCGGTCCGTGCAGAAACTGGACCGTTCGTTCCTGATAGGCGTATACTCCGGCTCATGGCACGCGTGAGGGAGTTCGACACCGACAGGGCCGTGGAGGCCGCGATGAACGCCTTCCGCAGCAAGGGCTACGAGGGCACGTCGGTGCAGGACCTGGTCGACGCCACCGGCGTGGGGCGCGGTTCGCTGTACGCGGCCTTCGGCAGCAAGGAGGGGCTGTACCTGGCGGCCATGGACCGCTACCGGGAGAGGTACGCCCTGCCCCTGGTCGAGGCCCTGCGGGCCGGGGCGCCCGGCCGGGAGTTGCTGCGCGAGGTCCTGGTCGCGGCGGTCGACGAGATCGCGCGCGACGGCAGCCGGCGGGCCTGTCTGATCGTCGGCGCGGCCATGGAGCGCGTCGCGCACGATCCTCGGGTCGCCACGCACGTGGAGTCGACGACCGCGCTGCTGGAGGATGCGCTGGCCCAGGTCGTCGCGGAGGCGCAGGCGGACGGCCAGGTGTCCGGCAAGCGCGACGCGCGGGACCTCGCCCGGTACCTCGTCGTCACGATGCACGGCCTGCGGGTCATGGGGGCCGTCAATCCCGACCGGGAGGCGCTGACGGCCGTCGTCGACGCCGCCTTGGACGCCCTCGGCTGACCCGAGCCCGCCGGGCCGCTCACTGCGCGGTGAAGCCGCCGTCGATCGCGAGCGCGGCGCCGTTGACGAAGCTGCTCTCGTCGCTGAGCAGGAAGGCGGCGAAGGCGGCCACGTCCGCCTCCGCGCCCGCCCGTCCGGCGGGGATCCGCTCCAGGAACCGGTCCTCGATCCCGGGGTAGGCCTGGACGGCGGCACGCCACAGCGGGGTGTCGATCAGCCCGGTGACCAGCGCGTTGACGCGGACGCCCGCCTTGGCCGAGTCCAGCGCCGCGGAGCGGGTCAGGCCCACCACGCCGTGCTTGGCGGCCACGTAGGCCGGCATGCCCGCGTCGCCGACCACGGCCGCCGTCGAGGCGTTGTTCACGATCGACCCGCCTCCCGAAGCGGCGATCGCCGGGAGTTCGTGCTTGAGGCTGTAGAAGACGCTGGTCAGGTTGGTGGCGATCATGTGGTGCCAGAAGGCCGCGTCGGTGGTGCCGAAGGTGCGCTGGTTGTCGCCGCCGCCGGCGTTGTTGAACGCCCCGTGCAGGCCGCCGAACTCGGTCACCGCGTAGTCGACGAGACGGGCGACGTCGTCCTCGGCGGTGACGTCCGTCGGCAGGAAGGATGCGCGGCCGCCCGCGGCCTCGATCCCGGCCACGGTCGCCTCGCCGCGGGCCTTGTCGCGCGCGCCGATCACGACGGTCGCGCCCTCGGACGCGGCGCGCCGGGCGAAGGCGGCGCCCATCCCCGATGTTCCTCCGGTGACGATGACGACCTTGGATTCCAGACGGTGGGACATGTGCGCTCCATGCGTGTGTCGAGGGGGTTTCCGCGGGCTCGGTCCCGCCTGTCATCGGAGGCTAACACAATCTGGAACGAACGGTTGGTAAAGAAAAAGTATGAGATGATCTTGGTTCGTGGCGCGTGGAGATCTGACGGACGAGCAGTGGGCTGTGCTGGAGCCGTTGCTGCCGAAGGGCAAGAAGGCCGGTCGGCCGCCGATATGGACCCGGCGGCAACTGATCGACGGCATACGGTTCCGGGTCCGCACCGGGGTCCCCTGGCGGGACGTGCCAGGGCAGTACGGATCGTGGGCCCGGGTGTACGACCTGTTCCACCGCTGGCAGCGGGACGGGACGTGGCAGCGGATCTTCACCCAGCTCCAGGAGCGGGCGGAGGCGACGGATCTGATCACGTGGGACCTCGACGCCGACTCCGCCGACCGCCGGGCGCATCAGCGCGCCGCCAGGGCGAGGAGGAGGGGGAGCTCCGGATGGAGCCACCCGGCGGTCTCCTCGCCGAGCCGGACGATCACGGGCTCGGACGCCGGGACGGTGTGACCGCCGGGCCCTACGGCGTGCCGGGAAGCCGAATGGTGACGAGGAGACCGCCGGCGGGGCGGGGGGCCAGGTCGAGGGTCCCGTCGTGGGCGCGGACGATGCTCTGCACGATGGCCAGGCCGAGGCCGACGCCGGCGTGCTCGTCGGTGCGTACGCGTACCGTTCCGCGCTGGAAGGGTTCGGTGAGGGTCGATACCAGGCCGGGGGGAGCGGACGGCCGATGTTCAACCGGCTCGGGCTGGAGGTGCTGCCGCCGGACGGCCGGTACGCCGTCGCCCGGTTGCGGCTGCTGGTCGACGGGGAGGACCTGGTCGCGGAACTGCTCGGACCGGGCGGGCGCGGTCCGTTCGCGGCGTGGGCGCTGCCGCCGGGCCGGCCGGGCCCGCTGGCCGCCACCGTCGTAGGCGGTCGCGTCGAGCTGGGGGAACCCGAGTGCACCGGCGGCTGCTGCGGTCACCTGTCGGTCCACGTGCGCCGCAGCGGCGCCGTCGTGGAGTGGACCGCCTGGCGGGGGCCGTTCACGCGGCCCCCGCCGGAACTGCACTTCGACGCCGGACAGTACGACGCCGAGCCGGCCCGCGCGGCGCGCACGGCGGGTCAGTGACCGCGGCCCAGGGTGGACTCGCGGACGACCAGGTCGAACCCGGGGCGCACGCGGCGCGGCGGGGCGTCCGGCGCGCCGGTCAGGCGCTGCACGAGGCAGTCGACGGCCTGGCGGGCGATGGCCTTCTTGTCCGGCGAGATCGTGGTCAGGGTGATCGTGCCGTAGCGCCCCTCCTCGATGTCGTCGAAACCCACGAGCGCGACGTCCTCCGGCACACGCAGCCCCCGGGTGACGAGCACCCGCAGGGCCCCTATGGCCTGGAGGTCGTTGTAGGCGAAGACCGCGTCCGGCAGCGCCCCGCGGTCCAGCAGGTCGGTCATCGCCTGGGCGCCGTCGGCCCGGCCGTACCCGGAGGCGGTCGCGACGAGGTCGTCGCCGTGCGGGAGCCCGCAGGCGGCCAGCTCCTCGCGCCAGCCGCGCAGTCTCAGGTGCGCGGGCTGCCGGGCGACCTCGCTGCGGGCGCCGATGAAGGCGATCCGCCGGCGTCCCGTCCCCGCCAGGTGCCGCACCGCGCTGCGCGCCGCGGCCACGTTGTCGATCACGATGTGGTCGTACGGGGCGTCGTACTCGCGCTCCCCGAGGAGCACCAGGGGTGAACTGTCGTCCCGGGCGAGCAGGTCCGACGCCTCCAGTTCGATCGGCGAGAGGATCAGCCCGTCGATCACATGGGTGCGGAAGCCCTGGGTCACCAGGATCTCCTTGCGCCGTTCGCCCGCGGTGTGGTCGAGCAGCACGGTGTAGTCGTGGCGTGCGGCGGCGTCGATGACGGCGCCGGCCAGCTCGGCGAAGTACGGGTTGCCGAGCTCGGGCAGGGCCAGCGCGATGATGCCGGTGCGGCCCTTGCGCAGGTGCCGGGCGGTGAGGTTGGGCCGGTAGCCCAGTTCGTCGATCGCCTGCTGGACCCGCGCGCGCATCGCGGGTGTGACGTGCGGGTAGCCGTTCACGACGTTCGAGACGGTCTTGATGGACACTCCCGCGCGCTGCGCGACGTCCTTGAGGCTGACGCCCACGGCGCTCCCTCCGGGTTGGGCCGGTGCCGGAGGGCCGCGCGCGGTCCACCGGCACCGGCACGGTCATGTGGTGCGCGGTCCCCGCGCGAGATACCGCTGGGCCACGACCACCACGATAAGGAAGCCGCCGCTGACCACCGATTGGTACGAGGAATTGAGGGAGCCGATCTGGTTGATGAGGTTCTGGATCACCGCCAGGACCAGGACGCCCCACAGGGTGCCGCTGACCGATCCCGCACCGCCGATCAGCAGGGTGCCGCCGATCACGACCGCGGCGATGGCGTCCAGCTCCATGCCGACGCCGATGATGGTCACGCCCGAGGAGAGCCGGGCGGCGTTCAGGGCACCCGCGAACCCCGCGAGCAGTGCGCTGATCGTGTACACCAGCACGCGGGTCCTGGCCACCGGCAGGCCCATCAGCGTGGCCGCGTCCGGGCTGCCGCCCACCGCGAACAGCGACTGCCCGAAGGAGGTCCGCTGGAGCACCAGCCCGCCGACGGCGAACAGCACCAGCGCGACCAGGACCGGGAGGCCGAACCCGGCCACCGTGCCCTGCCCGAGTTCGGCGAAGGCCGAACCGTGCGGTACCAGGTAGGTGTCGGCGCCCTCGTCGGTCAGGGCCAGCAGCAGTCCCCGGGCGGCCAGCAGCCCCGCCAAGGTGACGATGAACGGGGCCATCCCCGCCCGCGCGATCAGCAGACCGTGCACGGTGCCGAGCAGACCGCACACCGCGAGCGGCAGCAGCAGCGCCGGCAGCATCCCGTACTGCGAGGCCCACGCCGCGAGGACACCGCCGAGTGCGAAGACCGAGCCGACCGACAGGTCGATGCCGCCGGTGATGACGACGAGGGTCATGCCGAGCGCCACGATCGCCAGGAAGGAGGCCTGGACGGTGACGTTCTGCGCGTTGGCGAGGGTTCCGAAGGACGGGAAGACGAAGGAGGAGACCAGCACCAGCAGCAGGAGGACGGCGAGCACGCCCTGCCGCTGCACCAGCACGGCCAGCCGCCGCCGGTCCCCGGCACGGGCCGCCGCCACGGCGGGCGGCTCCGGCGTCGCCCCGGCGGAGCGGGGCGTGATGAGTGACTTCATCGGGATCGACGCTCCCGGGCGACGTAGACGGCGACGAGGATGATGACGGCCTGGGCCATCTGCGCGGTGGAGTCGGGGAGGTCGTGCTTGACCAGGGTGGCCCGCAGCAGCTGCATCAGCAGCGCTCCGCAGACCGTGCCCAGGACGCGCACGGAGCCGCCGGTGAGCGGGGTCCCGCCGACCACCACCGCGGTGATCGCGGACAGTTCCATCAGGGTGCCCAGCGTGGACGGGTCACTGGCCGTCAGACGGGCGGTGGCCAGCACCCCGGACAGGGCCGCGAGCACCCCGCACACCACGTACACGCCGATCAGCACCCGCTTCACCGGCAGCCCGGCCAGCCCGGCGGCCGCGCGGTTGCCGCCGATCGCGACCAACTGGCGGCCGAAGGTGGTGCGGTGCACGACCCCGGCGACCAGCAGGGCGAGCACCCCGGCGATCAGCACGACCACGGGGACGCCCAGGACGTCGTCGGTGCCCAGGCCCAGCAGACCCGGGTTGGCGATCTGCTTGAGCTGCCCGTCGGCGAGGACCAGGGCCAGGCCCCGGCCGCCCACGAACAGCGCGAGGGTGGCCACGATGGGCTGCAGACCCACCACCGCGACCAAGGTGCCGTTGACCGCGCCCACCACCGCCCCGGCGGCGAGCGCCATGAGCAGCGCGGACAGCAGTCCGTACCCCAGGTACAGCGGCAGCAGGGCCGCGGCGAGGGCCATGACGGACCCCACCGACAGGTCCACCCCCTCCGTGCCGATCACCAGCGCCATGCCCAGCGCCACGATGACCACCGGGGCCACCTGGACGAGCTGGGTGCGCAGGTTGGCCGCGGTCAGGAAGTGGTCGGTGAAGACGGCGTTGAACAGGACCAGCACGGCCACCGCCGCGTACACCCCGTACGCCTGGAACCAGGCGGGGGAGGGGAGCCCGACCGGGCCCCGCTGCACGGCCGGGGAGAGCTCAGCCATCGTGCCGCACCTCCCCGGCCGCGGCGGCGTCCCGGACGGCGGGCGCGTGGGCCGCGAGGACCCCCAGGAGGTCCCCCTCGCCGACCTGCTCGCCGGTCAGTTCGCCGGCCACGGCGCCGCCGCGCAGCACCACGAGGCGGTCGGCGCCCTCCACGAGTTCCTCGATGTCGGAGGAGATCAGCAGCACCGCCAGTCCCTCCTGGGCCAGTTCGTCCACCAGCGCCTGCACCTCGGCCTTGGCGCCCACGTCGATGCCGCGCGTCGGCTCGTCGAGGAGGAGCACCTTCGGCTCCAGGCAGAGCCAGCGGGCCAGCAGCACCTTCTGCTGGTTGCCGCCGGAGAGCTCGCCGACCTTCTGCTCGGGTCCCGAGGCCTTGATCCGCAGGCGCTCCATGAAGATCTCGACCACGCGGTCCTGGCGGGCCCGTGAGACGACGCCGGCCCGGGACAGCCGGGGCATGGCGGCCAGCACGATGTTCTCGCGCACCGACAGCCCCGGGACGATGCCCTCCGCCTTGCGGTCCTCGGGCAGCAGGCTGATGCCCGCGCGGATCGCGGCGGCGGGGGAGGGGCGGCCCAGCCGCTTCCCGGCGACCGTCACCGATCCCGAGTCCAGCGGCAGCGCCCCGGCCAGCGCCTTGGCGGTCTCGCTGCGCCCCGAGCCCAGCAGCCCCGCCAGGCCCAGCACCTCGCCGGGGTGCAGCTCCAGCGAGATGTCGTCCAGGACGTGACGCCGGCTCAGCCCGGCGGCGGTGAGCACCGCCTTGCGGTCGGGGTGGTGGTCCTCGCCGAAGCCGGTCCGCCCGTGCCGGCGCACCTCGGAGACCTCGCGGCCCAGCATCATCGCGACCAGCTGCATCCGGTCCAGGTCCGCGAGGTCGCCGGTGTGCACCAGGCGCCCGTCGCGGAGCACCGTGACCCGGTCGCAGATCCGGTACAGCTCCTCGAGCCGGTGGCTGACGTACAGGACGGAGATGCCCCGGTCGTGGAGGTCGCCGATGACCCGGAAGAGCGTCTCGACCTCGCGCGGCTCCAGCGCCGAGGTCGGCTCGTCCATCACGACGACCTTGGCCCGCACCGACACCGCGCGGGCCAGCGCCACCATCTGCTGGGTGCCCACCCCGAGGCTGCCGAGCGGGCGGCGGACGTCGGCGGTGACGCCGAAGCCCGCGAGCAGCGCGGCCGCCTCCCGGTGCATCCGCGGGAAGTCGATCAGACCGAGGCGGTTCTTGGGCTCGCGGCCCAGGAAGATGTTCCGCGCCACGCTCATCAGCGGGACGAGGTTGACCTCCTGGTAGATCGTGGTGACCCCGGCGTGCTGGGCTTCGGAGGGCCGCGCGAAGGCGACCGCGCGGCCGTCGAGCCGTACCTCGCCGGCGTCCGGGCGGTGCACTGCGGTGAGGACCTTGATGAGGGTGGACTTGCCGGCGCCGTTCTCGCCGACGAGCGCGTGGATCTCGCCCCGGCGCAGGGTGAAGGAGACGTCGTCGAGCGCCACCACACCGGGGAAGCGCTTGCCGATGCCGACGGCCTCCAGCACCGCGGGGGCGGTGGGGCCGCCCGGGCCGGGCGGCGGTGCGGCGGGTGCCGCGTCGGGGGGTGCCATAGCGGGCCTTCCGTGGGTTCGCGGTGTCGGGAGCCGAGGAGGGACGGGCCTGCCGCCCGGCCGGGGAGGAGGACCGGGCGGCAGGCGCGGGGGCTCAGTACGCCCCGGCCAGCGAGCCCTTGGCGTTGGACGCGTCGTACTCGCGGTCGGAGATGATCACGTCCTCGGGGATGGCCTCGCCGGCGAAGAACTTCTGCGCGGTGGCGAAGGCGAGCGGCCCGAAGCGCGGGTTGGACTCGATGACGCCGTTGTACTGGCCGTTCGCCAGCGCCTGCACGGCGTTGCGGGTGCCGTCGATGGAGACGATCTTGACGTCCTCGCCGGGCTTCTTCCCGGCCGCCTTGAGCGCGGTGACCGCGCCGAGGCCCATCTCGTCGTTCTCCGCGTAGACGGCGGTGATCCCCGGGTTCGCCTGGATCAGCTGCTCCATCACCTGCTGGCCCTTGTCGCGGGCGAACTCACCGGTCTGCTGGGCGACGATCTCCAGGCCGGGGGCCTGCGCCTTGATCTGGTCGACGAAGCCCTTGGTCCGGTCGGTGGTGACGTTGTTGCCGGAGGCCCCGAGCAGGATCGCGACCTTGCCCTTGCCGCCGGTGACCTTGATCATCTGGTCGGCGGCGCGCTTGCCCTGCTCGACGAAGTCCGAGCCGAGGAAGGCCACGTAGTCCTTGCACGCGGTGGCGTTGATCTTGCGGTCGATGGTGATGACCGGCACGTGCTTGGCCGCCGCCGCGCGCAGTGCGGGCTCCAGGCCGTCGGAGTTGAGCGGGGCGACGATCAGCAGCTGGGCACCCTGGGCGAGCATGTCCTGGATGTCGCTGATCTGCTTGGGCAGTTGTGACTGCGCGTTGGTCGTGAGCAGCTTCTTGACGCCGAGCTTCGCCGCCTCGTCCTTGATGGACTGGGTCTCGGCGATGCGGAACGGGTTCGCCTCCTTCTCCGACTGCGAGAAGCCGACGACGGCGTCCTTGAGGTCGAGCTTGCCCGCCCCGTAGGTCTGCAGGGTGCAGCCGCTGCCGGCGGCGTCGGTGGCCGCGGTCGGGGACTGCACGACCTGGGCGCCCTCGGAGGAGGCGGAGGAGGCGCTGCCGGAGCCCTCCTCCTTGGCGCAGGAGGTGGCGGTCAGGGCGGCCGCGGCGGTGAGGCACACGACGGCAAGGAAGCGGGTGGAACGGGAGGTGCTCATGGACGTTCAACTCCTCGGAGAGCGGTGTGCGACCTGATCAGGGGGGTGCGGTGGTGCCGCCGTCGCCCCGGGGGCACGGCCCGGGAGGCGGCCCGCCCCGCCCCGTGCCAGGGCGGGCCGCTCAGGTGGTCGGTACTCGGTCAGCGCTTCGCCGGCACGGCGGGCTCGCCGGAGGCCAGCGACGCCACCTCGGCGGCGGTCAGCGCGCGGTCGTAGGCGTGCACGTCGGAGATCGCGCCGCCCCAGTAGTCGACGAGGTTGCCGCCGTACTTGCCGCGGCCGATCACCAGGTGGCCCGAGGGCCCCTCGGCGTTGCAACCGCGGACGGAACCGGCCTCGCCGCCGTCCACGTAGATGCGCAGCCGGCCGTCGCGGTGGCTGTAGCTGCCTACCAGGTGGTACCAGCGGCCGGCCTCCGGCTCGCCGATGGTGCCCGCGAGGGCCCGGCTCCCGGCGAAGCTGAACGCGAACCGCTTGTCGGCCTGCGAGTACTGCAGGTAGAAGGCGCTGTTGGTGTCGCCGTCGACGGACACCGCGGTGCTGAAGTGCCCCTTGTCGTCGAGCCGGACCCAGGCGGCGACCGAGTAGTCGTGGCGGTCGGTGTCCAGGACGGTGGCGCCGGTGTCGACCGATCCGGTGCGGCCGTCGAACTGCAGGGCGGCGCCGTTCGGGCCGGTCGTCCAGCTCGTGCCGCCGGTCAGGGTGCCGTCGTGGTCCCCGGCGACGTCCTTCGCGACGGTGCCGGAGCCCTCGTGCAGCGGCCACCAGCCGACGCCGTTCGGTCCGGGTGCGCCGGGCGGCACGTCGGCCCCGCCGGCGGTGGCGCCGGCCGCGATGACCTGCCGGTTGACGTCCCGTACCTGTTCCGGGATCACCTTGACCACGTCGCGGTCGTAGGTGAGCAGGCCGTTGAGCTCGCCCTCGACGTCGGTGATCTGCGTGTAGACCGAGCCGGACAGGCCGCAGGCCGCCGGCCGGAGCAGCTTGCGCGTGTTCTCCACGTAGGCCGCGGTCAGTTCCTCCTTGCTGTGGGCGGCGTCGCCGTAGTCCTGGCCGCCCGCGGTGCCCAGGATGTGGCCGGGGACGAGGTAGGAGTAGCCGCCGTGCTCGCCGTCGACGGCGGCGCGGGTGTCGTCCGGGGCCGGACTGGCGGGGCCGTGGTAGTCGTGGAAGTCGATCAGGTCACCGCGGCCGGAATCGCCCTTGGAGGCACAGCAGTTGACGCCGGAGTGGGCGTCGACCAGGCGCGAGGGGTCCTGCTCCCTGACGGCGTCGGCGAGTTCGCCGGTGGCCTGCTTGCTCCACTCGCCCCAGCCCTCGTTCATCAGCGTCCACACCAGGACGGACGGGGTGCTGATGTGCTGGTCGACGATCTGGTGGACCTGGTCGACGAAGGTCTGGGTCTCCGGGGTGCCGGCGGCCGCCGTGCCGCGGCTCGGCATGTCCTGCCACACCATCAGGCCCAGCTTGTCCGCCCAGTAGTACCAGCGGGCGGGCTCGACCTTGATGTGCTTGCGGACCGCGTTGAAGCCGAGCTTCTTGTGCTGGACGAGGTCGTACTTCAGGGCCTCGTCGGTCGGCGCGGTGTAGAGGCCGTCGGGCCAGAAGCCCTGGTCGAGGGTGGCGAGCACGAACACCGGCTTGCCGTTGAGCTTGATCCGGTTGGTGCCGCCGGCCGGGGACACCTCGATCGACCGCATGCCGAAGTAGGAGCCGACGCGGTCCTTGCCGCGGCCGTCGGTGAGGGTGACCTCGAGGTCGTACAGGTACGGGTCGTCCGGGCTCCACAGGTGGGCGCGGGGGACGGGCAGCCGCAGGGCGGTCCCGGCGGCACCGGTGACCGAGCCGGCCTTGCGACCGTCACGGGTGTACGCGGTGGCCGTGACCTTCGCGCCCGGCGAGGTGCCCGCGCCCGGCCGTACGGTGACGGCGAGCGAGGAGTCCGCGACGTCCGGGGTCAGCACGAGCGAGTCGACCGACGCCTCGGGGACCGGCTCCATCCACACGGTCTGCCAGATGCCCGAACTCGGCGTGTACCAGATGCCGCTGGGGTTGCGGGACTGCTTGCCGAGCGCGTAGCGGTCGTCGGTGGTGTCCTTGACCTTCACCAGCAGGGTCTGCGGACCGCGCCCGGCCAGGGCGTCGGTGACGTCGGCGGTGAACGCCTGGTAACCGCCGGTGTGGTGGGCCACCTCGCGGCCGTTGACGTACACCCAGGCCTCGTAGTCCACGGCGCCGAAGTTGAGCTTCAGCCGGTTGCCGGAGCTGACCCGCCAGTCGTCGGGGACGGTGAAGGTGCGCTGGTACAGCGACCAGTCGTGGTGCCGCGCGACGCCCGACAGTCCCGACTCCATCGGGTACGGGACGACGATGCTGCCGCTCAGCTTGCCCTGGGGGAGTGCGGCGTCCTGCGCGGTCGGCTGGAACTGCCAGGTCCCGTTGAGGTTCTTCCACTGCTTGCGGGTCAGCTGCGGCCGCGGGTAGTCGGGCAGCGGGCGGGACGGGGAGACGTCCTTGGCCCACCTGGTCTGGAAGTACCAGGTCGATTCGTTGCGCGCGATGACCGAGAAGGGACCGAGGTCGCCGTCGGCGGTGGTGATGCCGCCCTTGCCGTCGTAACTGATCCGCACGTCGGCGTTGAGCGAGACCGGGGAGTCGGCCTCGGCGGGCTTCAGGACCAGCCGGGTGGGGTGCTTGGGGTCGCGGGAGACGGTGGCGGACCAGCGGGTGCCGCCGGACAGCAGGGCGAGGTGCGGGGCCGCGTCCACGGGGAGGCCGGTCACGCGGGAGCCCAGTTCGACGGTGGCGCTGCGGCCGCTGGTGGCCACCGACGCATCGGCGTCCGCCGGGGCGAACCCGGCCGGCAGGTGCAGCGCCGAGTCCGGTACGGGGCGGCGGTCGAAGCCCGGCCCCGACCACTCGGTGTGCAGGTAGGCACCGCCGTTGCCCTGGTTGTAGTCGTAGGCGAGCTCGTGCAGGCCCGCGGTCAGGGTGATCGGCTGCGAGGTGGTCTGGACGTCCCAGTCGGTGGTCCAGTGGTCGATCACGCTCGCGCCGTCCAGGGACATGCGGAAGCCGTTGTCGCCCTTGATGTAGAAGGTGTACGTGCCGTCGTCGGGCACCTCCAGGCGGCCCGTCCAGCGCACGGCGACGTTGTCCGTCGTGCCGGCGTAGGCCCGCAGCGTGGGCAGGAGGTCGTCCACGTGGAGGGAGCTGTCGATCCGGGTGCCGGTGTACCGGGCGAAGTCCAGGGCCGTGCCGCTGGACATCCGGTAGTAGTCGCCGCGCAGGCCCGCGTCGGCGGAGGCGGCGGTGACGTCGGTGGGGACGTCGGTCGTGGCGGAGGGCCGGGCGGACGCCGGGAAGGGCGTCAGCAGGGCCGCACCGAGGAGGAGTGCCAGTAGGGCGGTGAACCGAGCAAAGCGGTGGGTACGTCGTCGGCCAGGACTCATGGTGCACCTTCCGTGGGAGTCGTCGACGCCTTGACGGGAAAGTTGCGGGTCAGGAGTGTGCGGTGCCTGGGACCAAGAGCGCTACGCGCCGGAAACGCGGTTGTACAACGTTGGAAATTTTCGGCGCGGAGAGCATGAAAGCAGGGCCCCGCCGCCCTGTCCAGACCTCGCGTAGAAGCCCGTCAACGGGCCGTACGGGCATGGGAGAACGTGCCGCGCACGCCACCGTGCCCGCTCCGGCGCAGAGCGGAGCGGGATCAAGGGGCCGGATGGGCCTTCGTGAAGTGACCTCCAATTGGGGTGTGTTGGCGTGATGCGGGGCGCCCTCATGGCGAACCGGAACGTGTTCAACGTTGGAAACCGGCGCGATGGAAGGACCGCCCGGGGCCGGGCACGGAAGCCTGCCCCGGAGCGGTCCTCGATGGGTCAGCCGGCGGGTCAGCCGATGGTCAGGTTCTGCACCAGGGTGTTGGCCGCGAAGCCGTTCACCCCGAACAACCCGCCCGCGTAGGTGTCGTCGGTGGCGTCGATGACGGGGTCGGCGCCACCGCCGAGCCAGACCCGGATGCGGGAGCCGTCCGTGCGCACCTTCAGGTGGTAGGTGCGGCCCTCGACGATCTGGGTGGCGTAGGTCGCGATGTCCCGGCCCGGCCGCCACAGCTTGACCACGCCGCTGGAGTCGATGTTCGCCGTGTAGCCGGCGCCGTCGTCGCGGGCGCGGAAGGTGAGCCCGGCCGCCGTGCCGTTGGTGACGGACAGGTCGCCCTCGTACGTGAAGTCACCTCCCGTGCGGTCGCTGAGGTAGAAGCCGTCCTGGGACGAACTCCCCCTCAGCCCGGACGGTGTGACCGTCCAGGTCCCGCCCCGCGGGATCCACCGGCCGGCGGGGAAGGCAGAGAAACCGGCCGTTCCGGTGTTGAGGTTCTGCACCGTCGCCGTGCCGTTGAAGACGTTCACCCCGAACACGCCGGTGGTGTAGGCGGCGTCGGTGGCGTCGATGACGGGGTCGGTGCCGTTGTCCAGCCAGACCCGGATGCGGGAGCCGTTCGTCTGCACCTTCAGGTGGTAGGTGCGGCCCTTCGTGACCGGGGTGGCGTAGGTCGCGATGTCCCGGCCCGGGCGCCACAGCTTGAGGACGCCGCTGCTGTCGATGTTCGCCGTGTAGCCCGCGCCCGAGGCGTTCGCGCGGAACGTCAGGCCCGCGGCCTGCGCGGTGTCCAGCGTGAGGTCGCCCTGGTAGACGGCGTCACCGCCGCTGCCGGCGCTCAGGTAGAAGCCGTCGCCGCCGGTCGAGGCGCGCTTGCCGCCGCTGACGTCGGTCCACGCCCCGCCCGCGGCGTGCCACGGGCCCTTGAGGTTGCTCTCCAGGGTGGACTGTGCCGTGCCCCAGCTGGTGTTGAGGCGGGTGAAGGTCGCGCTGTCCAGCTTCACCTTGCCGCCGACGGCGAAGAGCCGGATACCCTGGCTGTCCGCAGCGGAGTCGAAGTCGACGTTGTCGGACAGGGAGTAGAGCCCGCCGTCGGCGAACGTCTCCAACTGCCCCCGGTCCACCAGCAGCCGCATCGTGACCTTGCCGTTCCGCGGCTTGAGCGGCTTGCCCCGCAGGGTCTGCGCCTTGGTGTCGTAGACGACGCTGCCGTCGGCCGTCCCGTCGGAGCGGGCGTGCAGGTCGAAGCCGAACTGCGTGGCGGTCGCGCCCTTCACGTCGAACTGGGCGGTGATCTCGTACGTGTCGGCCTTGATGCCCCCGAAGAGGTTGTCGTCCTTGACCGCGTTGACCGTCTGGTTCTTCCAACTGCGGGTCTCCGAGCCCAGTGAGGCCAGCTCGGCGACCGGTGTCCGGGTGATCCGCGGTCCGTCGGGGGTGCTGACCAGGCCGAGGGAGGCGGGGAAGGTCGAGTTGCCCGTCCAGGTGCTGCCGCGGTTGCCGCCCTGCCAGGCCATCTGCACGGTGCGGCCGTCGGGCGTGTTGGTGAACGTCTGGGCGGCGTAGAAGGTGCCCCCGGCGAAGGTGGTGCCCAGGTCCATCTGCTGCGGGCCGGTCCAGTCGGTGCGGAAGGTCGTGCCGTCGAAGGAGCCGACGACGTACTGACCGGACGCGGAGGTCAGGACCCACCGCTGTTGCCCGGCCTTGCCGTCCAGGGCCAGGGGGTACATGTCGGGGCACTCGAAGAGCCACGGTGCCTTGAAGCGGCTGGCGAAGGTCCAGTCGAGGAGGTTCGGGGAGGTGTAGACGGACACACCGTTGCCGCCCTCGTTGGACCAGACGACCATGGCCCAGCGGTGGCGTGCCGCGTCCCAGAAGACCTTGGGGTCACGGCTCTCGGCGGGGATCTCGATCTGCTTGCGGCCCTTGTCGTAGGCCTGGAAGGTCCGGCCGTCGTCGTTGCTGTAGAAGACGCTCACGCCGTCGGTGTTGGAGAACACCACGATCGGGTCGAGGGAGCCCGTCTTCAGCCCCGAGGTGTTGTCCTTGTCCACGACGCCGCCGCCCGAGAAGAGCGTGCCGGGGTGGACGCCGGGTTCGAGCGCGATCGGCTTCTGGGTCCAGTGCACCAGATCCGGGCTGGTGGCGTGGCCCCAGTGCATGGTGTCCCAGGCCAGGCCGTGCGGATTGTGCTGGTAGAAGAAGTGGTAGAGCCCGTTGGCGTACACCAGGCCGTTGGGGTCGTTCATCCAGCCCGACTGCGAACTGAAGTGGAACTGGCCGCGGAACGGCTCGCTGTAGGTGGTCGCCGGATACGGGAACTCCGGGTATTCCCCCACGGTCCCGGCGACCGCGGGGGTGCCGGGCAGCAACGCGGCCAGGCTCGCGATCAGGGCGACGAGCAGCGCCCCGACTCTTCGACGCATGTGAACCCACTCTCTGCACGCCGGTGATGTCATCGTTGACACATGTCATCGCTGACATCCGATCGATGACCGATGATGGGCCCCTGCCGGGAGCCCGTCAACGCCCCGTGCAGGATCGGCTGCGGCCCCTCATGAGGTCGGACGGCCTGTCAGATCGGCAGCATCCGGCTCCAGTTGGTGGGCCCACGGCGGGTTCGGCCCGGCGACGGCGCAGGTCAGCGCGGCCACGCGGGTCCCATACGCGCAGGCCTCCACGACGTCGTCGGTCCGCAGCCGGTCGAGCCGGCCACCCAGCAGCCCGCGGCCGCCGAGGTGGTGGAGGAGCCCCGCCGTGAAGGAGTCCCCGGCACCGACGGTGTCGACCACCCGCGCCGGCACACCGGGCACGGAGACCCGCCGGCCGTCGAGCGAGGCGAGGACGCCCCGCGCCCCGAGGGTGACCACGACCAGGCGGGCCCCCGACGCGTGGAAGTCGTCACAGGCCGCCTCCGGCGTGGTGCCCGGGGCCAGCACGGCGAGGTCGTCCTCGCTCAGCCGGAGGATGTCGGCCGTCGCGCACCACGTCCGGATCCGGTCCCGGTAGACCCGCGGATCGACCAGGGCGGGCCGGACGTTGGGGTCGATGCTGACCGTCGCGTGCTGCCGTGCCCCGGCCAGCACCTCCTCCACGAGGACGGCGCCCGGTCGTCTGACCAGGGCGAGCGAACCGGAGTGGACGCAGGCCGCATCGCCGAGTGCGGCCCGGCTCAGCTCCTCGCGCGTCCACTGCCAGTCCGCGGTGCCCTCGGCGTGGAAGGAGTACGCGGCCTGCCCGTCGCCGTCGACGTCGGCGACCGCCAGCGTGCTGGGTTCGGGAGCGTCCGCGGCCGCCGACAGGTCGACACCCGATGCCAGCAGATGGGTGCGGAACAGGCGGCCGAAGACGTCCCCGGACAGCCGTGCCAGCAGCCGGGTCGGCGTGCCGAGACGGGCCAGGCCCACGGCGGTGTTGGCCGGACCGCCGCCCGGCAGGACGCGCAGCCGCAGCTCATGCGACCCGTCCGGGGAGCGGCCGTGCGCACCGGACGGGGCCGCCCCGTGCCCGGGTGCGGGGAAGACATCGGCGACGCACTCTCCGAGCACGGTGACCTGACGCGGCTGCATGGGGTGGTTCCTCCAGGTGGGAGCGGGGACGTGGGCCGGCCCCGGCGGTGGCCCGGGCGGGGTGTCGGGGGCGGGCGCCACGTGCTGCCAACGGGCTTCCTCGGCAAAGGCATTGACGTTGCCGGAGCGGGAGTCCATCATCCTCCGCATGCGGTGTCAACGATGACATGTGTCAACGTTGGCATTCTCCTGGCGAGATCCTTCGCCGAACGCAGCGCCATACGGCTTTCCCCGCTCACTGCTTCCCGTAGGAGTCGCAGATGTCCCGTAGAGCCCGTCCGGTCCTCGTCATCGGTGCCGCCGGCCTCGCCCTGTCACTGGCCGCGTGCGGTTCCGGTTCCGGCGGCGGCTCCCCGTCCGGGGGCAAGGTGAAGGTCGGCCTGATCACCAAGACCGACACCAATCCCTACTTCGTCAAGATGAAGCAGGGCGCAGAGCAGGCCGCCAAGAGCGAGAACGTCGAACTGACCACCGCGGCGGGCAAGTTCGACGGCGACAACGCCAGTCAGGTCACGGCGCTGGAGAATATGGTCGCCGCCGGCGTCAAGGGCGTGCTCATCACCCCCAATGACTCCAAGGCCATCGTCCCCGCGATCGCGAAGGCGCGTGCCAAGGGCGTGCTCGTCATCGCCCTGGACACCCCTCCGGAGCCGCAGGACGCCGCCGACGCGCTGTTCGCCACCGACAACGTGAAGGCAGGCGAGCTGATCGGCGCGTACGCCAAGGCCGCGATGGCCGGCAAGACGCCGAAGATCGCCACGCTGGATCTCGCCCCCGGCGTGTCGGTCGGCGTGCAGCGCCACGAGGGCTTCATCAAGGGGTTCGGGGTCGGTGCCTCCGACCCGTCGATCGTCTGCTCCCAGGACACCGGCGGCGACCAGGCCAAGGGCCAGACCGCCATGGAGACCTGCCTGCAGAAGGCACCCGACATCAACCTGGTCTACGCGATCAACGAGCCGGCGGCGCTCGGCGCGTACACCGCCATCAAGGCCAAGGGCCGCGAGAAGGACGTCACGATCGTCGCCATCGACGGTGGCTGCACCGGCGTGCAGGCGGTCAAGGACGGCAAGATCGCCGCGACCTCCCAGCAGTACCCCCTGAAGATGGCCGCCGACGGGGTCAAGGCGGTGGCGGCGTTCGCCAAGGACGGCAAGAAGACCAGCGGCTACACCGACACCGGCGTCACCCTGATCACCGACAAGGCGCAGACGGGCGCGGAGTCCAAGGACACCGGCTTCGGCCTGCAGAACTGCTGGGGCTGAGCCCGGTGACCGCATCCACCTCGCTCCCCGCCGTGGGCAGGGAACCGGCCGCGCTGCGCCGGTTCCTCACGGCGCCCGCCGCGGGACCGTTCGCGGCCCTCGTCCTCGCCTCGGTGTTCTTCTCCCTGGCCACCGACCAGTTCCTCTCCGGCGGCAACTTCTCGCTGATCCTCCAGCAGGTCATGGTGGTCGGCACGCTCGCCATCGGCCAGACGCTGATCATCCTTACCGCCGGCATCGACCTGTCGTGTGGGGCGGTCATGGCCTTCGGCGGCATCCTCATCGCCAAACTCGCCGTCCAGGGGCCGCTGCCGCCGCTGCTCGCCATCGCCCTCGGCATCCTGGTCTGCGGAGCGTTCGGGCTGGTCAACGGGCTGCTGGTGCGGACGGTTCCGCTGCCCCCGTTCATCGTGACCCTGGGCATGCTCAACGTCGCCTTCGCCCTCACCCACATCTACTCCGACGAACAGACCGTCACCGGCCTCCCGGAACCGCTCACCGCTCTGGGCCGCACCTTCCCGCTCGGCAGGACCGACGTCACCTACGGGTCGCTGGTCACGATCGCCCTCTTCCTGGGCTTCGCCTACGCGCTGAGCAGCACCGCCTGGGGCCGCCACGTCTACGCCCTCGGCAACAGCGCGGAGAGCGCACGGCTCAGCGGCATCCGGGTCTCCCGGCTCACCGTCGGCGTCTACACGGTGGCCGGACTGGTCTACGGCATCGCCGCCCTGCTGCTGGTGTCGCGGACCGGGGTCGGCGACCCCCAGGCGGGGCAGACCGACAACCTCGACAGCATCACCGCCGTCGTCCTCGGCGGCACGAGCCTGTTCGGCGGCCGCGGCACCGTCCTCGGCACGTTCGTCGGTGTGCTCATCGTCGGCGTCTTCCGCAACGGCCTGCAGCTGATGGGCGTCTCCTCCGTGTACCAGACGCTGGTCACCGGCGTGCTGGTGATCCTCGCGGTGACCGTCGACCAGCTCTCGCGAAAGGGGACCCGATGACCGGCTCCGGCCCCCAGGACCCGGCCCCCCAGGACCCGGCGTCCCCCGCACCAATGGCCCCGGCGCCCGCCACCGGGCCCGAACCCGTGCTCAGCGCGCGCGGGCTGGTCAAGCGCTACGGGCACGTCACCGCCATCGACCACGCGGACTTCGACCTCATGCCCGGCGAGGTGCTGGCCGTCATCGGCGACAACGGCGCCGGCAAGACCAGCCTGATCAAGGCGCTCACCGGCGCGCTCGTCCCGGACGCCGGCGAGATCCGGCTGCACGGCAGGCCCATCAGGTTCGCCGGGCCGCAGGACGCGCGGGCGCACGGCATCGAGACGGTGTACCAGGACCTCGCCGTCGCGGCGTCCATGGACATCGCGTCCAACATGTTCCTGGGCCGCGAGATCCGCCGCCCCGGCGTGCTCGGCTCGGTGCTCCGCCTGCTGGACAAGAAGGCGATGCGCCGTCAGGCCGCCGACCACATGGCCGCGCTCAAGGTCGGCGTCGGCTCGATCACGCAGCCGGTGGAGACGCTCTCGGGCGGCCAGCGCCAAGCCGTCGCCGTGGCGCGCGCGGCCGCCTGGGCGCGCAGCGTCGTGGTGATGGACGAGCCGACCGCCGCCCTCGGCGTCAAGGAGTCCGGACAGGTCCTCGACCTCATCCGCCGGGTACGGGACAAGGGCATCCCGGTGATCCTCATCAGCCACAACATGCCCCACGTCTTCGAGATCGCCGACCGCGTCCACGTCCACCGGCTGGGCAGGCGGGAGGCCGTCATCAAGCCGTCGGACTACTCGATGGCCGAGGTGGTGGCCATCATGACCGGCGCGCTCGGCGTGCGACCGGACGGCGGTACGGTCGTGGCGGACAGTGACGCAGCCTCGGCCGCAGGGGTCGGGGGGAGCTGACCGACGGACCCCGGCATCCGCGGGGCCGACATCCGGAGAAAAGGTGGTCCATGACAGCGACCCGCAGACCGACCCTCGCCGACGTGGCCCGCGAGGTGGGTGTCAGTGCCAAGACGGTCTCCCGGGTGCTGAACGAGGACGGTCCCAGCTCCGCGGAGACCAGGAGGCGGGTGCTGGAAGCCGTGGCGAAGCTCGGCTTCCAGCCCAACCTCATGGCCAGGAGCATGCGGGTGGGCGGCCCCGACACCACCGTGGGCCTGGTGGTGCCGGACCTGGGCAACCCGTTCTTCGGCGCCGTCGCCGGCGGCATCGAGGATGCCGTGCACGGGCACGGACTGACGCTGCTGATGGGCTCGTCGGACGACGACCCGGAGCGGGAGCACGCGCTGATCGGCACCTTCCTGGCCCGCCGGGTCAGCGTGCTCATGGTCGCGCCCGCGGTGGGCGCCGACCACGCCCACCTCAAGTCCCACCGGGCCGCCGGGCTGCCGGTGGTCTTCCTCGACCGGCCCGGCAACGGCCTGACCGCCGACACCGTGGTCAGCTCCAACCGGGCCGGGACGCAGGAGGGCGTCGCCCACCTGATCGCCGGCGGGCACCGCAGGATCGGGTTCATCGGCGACCTCCCGGCCCGGCTGTACACCCGTCGCGAGCGGCTCGCCGGCTACCGCGCCGCGCTCGCCGAGGCGGGGCTGCCCCACGACCGTGCCCTCGTCGCCGACGCGCACGACCCGGCCGGCGCCGCCGAGGCGACGGCCCGGCTGCTCGCCCTGCCCGACCCGCCGACCGCGCTGCTGTCGGGCAACAACGTCATGACGATCGGGGTCATGACCGAGCTCTCCCGCGGCGGGCGCAAGGACGTCGCGGTGGTCGCCTTCGACGACGTCCCCATGGCCGCCATCCTCGAACCCGCCCTCACCGTCGTGGCCCAGAATCCGGTCACCATGGGCGAGTTGGCGGGCTCCACCGCCCTCGAACGCCTCGACGGCGACCGCACCCGGGCCCGTACCCTCCTGGTCGAGACCCGGCTCGTCCCCCGTGGCTCGGGGGAGCTGCCCCCGCCCGCCCGTACCCGCTGACCGCCGGGCGCCGCGCCGGGGGACCGGCCGGACCGCGCCCACCGAATGGGTCATCGGCCCCCGCCCGCAGTGCGCATTCCCGCCCATACCGATCGTCGTGACCTAGGGTGAGCGTCCTGTCACGAAAGGGTCGTGGTCGATGTGATGGCGGTGGCGTGCACGGGGGGCCCAGGCCGGAAGCCCCCAGCTGACCGGCGGTGCGGGCGATGACGGGGGCCTGGCAGGAGCTGGCGCAGGGCCTCGGGTCGGCGGGTGATCCGGCGCAGTTGCTGCCGGCCCGTCAGCAGATGGCCTTCACCCTGGGCTTCCACATCATCCTGGTGCCGTTCGGTGTCGCCCTCACCACGCTGATGCTCATCGCGAACCACCGCGGTCTGCGCCGCGGGGACGCCGACGCCATACTGCTGGCGCGGCGCTGGTCGAAGGTGGCCGCGGTGCTCTTCGCCGTGGGGGCGATCACGGGCACCGTCCTCTCCTTCGAGCTCGGCATCCTCTGGCCGGGCCTGATGCGCGGGTACGGCCCGGCCTTCGGGTTCCCGTTCGCCATCGAGGGGCTGTTCTTCTTCCTCGAGGCGATCTTCGTGTCCCTCTACATCTACGGCTGGGACCGGCTGTCGCCGTGGGCGCACTTCTGGACGGGCGTACCGGTGGCGCTCTCCAGCATCGGGGGCGCGGCCGCCGTCATCGCGGCCAACAGCTGGATGAACCAGCCCGGCGGCTTCACGATGCGCGACGGGAAGACCGTGGCCGTCCGGCCGGCGGAGGTCTTCTTCAATGGGGCGTTCCGGTGGGAGTTCCTCCACATGCTGCTCGCCGCGTACATCGTCGCCGGTTTCGCGGTGGCGAGCGTCTACGCGGTGGGCATGCTGCGGGGCCGTACGTCCCGCTACCACCGCACCGGGTTCCTCATCGGCTTCGTCACCGCCGCCGTCGCGCTGCCCCTGCAGGTCGTGGTGGGCGACACCATCGCCCGGTACGTGTACCAGGCCGAGCCCGCCAAGTTCGCCGCGGTCGAGCTGCTGCCGCGGACCGGCACGCACGTCCCGGAGACGCTCGGCGGGGTACTGGTCGACGGCGAGGTCCGGTACGGGCTCCCCGTACCGGACATGGCCTCCCTGCTGGCCGGATTCCACCCGTCCACCGAGATCAAGGGGCTCGAAGCGATCCCCGCGGACGTACGCCCCTCGGACCGGATCGTCAGCACCGTCCACCTCGCCTTCGACGTCATGGTCGGGCTGTCCTTCGCCCTGCTGGCCCTCGTCGTGTGGTTCCTCTGGCTGTGGTGGCGGCGGCGCTCCCTTGAACGGCAGCGGTGGTTCCTGCGCTGCTGCGCGGTCAGCGGGCTCGCCGCCGTGGCCTGCCTGGAGACCGGATGGATGGTCACGGAGTTGGGCCGCCAGCCGTGGACCGTCGTCGGCCACCTCCTCACCCGCGACGCGGTGACCACCCAGGGCAACCTGTGGCCGTTCTTCGGGTCGGTCGTCGTCATCTACGCGGCCGTGGGCGCCGGCGCGGTGACGGTGCTGCTGTCGATGAAACGGCGCTGGCAGGCCGGGGACGACGACAGCGTGGACGTCCCCTACGGTCCGCGCAGCGGTCCGGAACCCGTCGGCGCGCGAGCCGGGACGGAGGAGTGATGCCGGAAGCCGTCGCGGCCTTCCTCTTCCTCGGCGTCATCGCGTACTGCCTCTTCGGCGGCGCGGACTTCGGCGCCGGTTTCTGGGACCTGACGGCGGGCGGGGCCGAGCGGGGCCGGCGCCCCAGGCACCTGATCGACACCTCCGTCGGCCCGGTGTGGGAGGCCAACCACACCTGGCTCGTCTACTGCCTGGTCTTCCTCTGGTCGGGGTTCCCGGCCGCGTTCACCGCCATCACCACGACCCTCTACGTCCCGCTGGGCATCGCCGTCCTGGGCATCGTGCTGCGCGGCGCCGGCTTCGCCTTCCGCAAGGCCTCACTGCGCACCCCCGAGCAGCGGGTGTACGGGGTCGCCTTCGCCGCGTCGTCCGTCCTGACCCCGTACTGCTTCGGGTCGATCGCCGGGGGCATCGCCTCCGGGCGCGTGCCCTCGGCGGGCAACGGGAACGCCGTCACGAGCTGGCTGAACCCCACCTCGGTGCTCGGCGGCGTGCTGGCCGTCCTCGTCTGCGCCTACCTCGCCGCCGCCTACCTGTACGTGGCGGCCCGTCAGCAGCGTGACCACACCCTGCAGCGGCACTTCCGCAGCAGGGCCCTGTGCGCCGCCGTGCTGACCGGGGCCGTCAGCATCGCTGGCGTCTTCGTCCTGCGGCAGGACTCGCCGCACCTGTTCCGCCGCCTCAGCCACGGCGCCCTGCCGCTGGTGCTGCTGGCGGCGCTCTGCGGGGTTGCGACCATGGTCATGGTGTGGCGTGAGCGGACGAGGTTCCTGCGCGGGCTCGCCGCGGCCGCGGTCGCCCTGGTCGTGCTCGGGTGGGGCGTCGCCCAGTACCCGTACCTCCTCGGCACCCATCTGGAGATCGGCGAGGCCGCGGCCCCGCAGGCCACGCTGGCGGTGACGATCGGCGTCGCCGTCGTGGCCGGACTCCTCATCTTCCCCTCCATCGCGCTCCTCTTCCGGCTCGCCAACCGGGGCGCTCTGCGACCACCGGAAGGGGAACCGGCCGAGCCGCGGGCCTGAGGGCACGTCCTCCCGGTGCTCGTGAACGGGAGGCGATCGCGCGCCGGGTCACCGGCGGGCCCGGGCGCGCGCGGACGGGGAGATCGTGTCTCGCCGGGGTCACACCGGGCACTTCCGTGACCCCGACGAGCGGACCGAGGCCGCGGGCACCGTGGCGCGGGTTCCGGCCGTCATGCCGTCGCCGAGGGGCGAGTCCCGGGCCGAACGCCCCATCGGCGCCAGCACGCTGCCGGAGAGGAAGGTGCCGAGGCCGACGCGCGGCGCGTGGGTGGCGGTGGAGCGGGCGTCCAGGGGCGCGGGCAGGGTGACGGCACCGGACGTGCCGGCCCACATGATGACGTGGTCGCCCTTGTTCCGGACGGCGCCCACCCGCGCCTGGGCGGTGCGGCGCTGTCGGGGTGCCGGCTCCCGCTCGCCGGGACCGCGCGCCCCGTGTTCCGGTGTCCCCGGGCATGGCCGTACCGGTGATCCGGTCGGCGGGAACGCATCCGGTGATGACCGCGGCCCGGCCGGCGTACCCCCTGGGGAGGGCACGCCGGCCGGGCCCACCGGTCAGCCGGAGACGCCGAGCACGGTCTCGCCCGAACGGCCCGCACCGGTTCCGGTCACCCGTACCGTCAGCGTCCGTCCGTGACCGTGCGGGACCGTGACGAACGCGTGGGCGAAGCCCGCGGCCGTCGCGCGGCCGGAGCCGACGACCCGGCCGTCGAGCCGCACGGTGAACCGTTCACGCGACGACAGGCCGGCCGCGGTGACCGACGCCGTGGAACCGGCGGCCGCCTCCCGGGGCATGGTGTCGACCACGAACGGCGACCGGGACCCGGAGCCGTGCACCGGTTCGAGGTCGTCCCCGTCCACCGGCGGCACGAGGATCCGCCGCACCGCCAGGGCCTGGAAGATCGGGCCCTGGATCTCGTAGTACGCGGTGGCCCACAGCGGCCGCCCGGCGGGCACCGTGACGGTCCGGGAGATCGGCGCCCCCTCCTGCGGGCTGCGCGTGGTGGGGATGCGCTCGTCGAGGAGGAGCGAGCTGCCCGCGTAGATCTCCGGGCCCTCGCCGACGGTCAGGGCGAATCCCCCGCTGTACGCCGCGGGACGGTTGGTCACCGTCATCCTCAGCGGCGCGGGGCCGCCGTGGTGCTTCGCCGGGGTGCCGCGCCGGAAGGTCGCGTAGAACGGCTCCACCATCGCGGGCCGGCCGGTGCGCCCGGCACGGTCCTTGTTCCGGTACGTGGCCACGGTCGTCCCGTCGAGCACGAGGTCGAGGCGGTCCACCCCGGTCGTGTCGTAGGAGCGGGTGAACGTGTCCTCGGGATCGGTCTGCAGCGTGGCGAGGACCATGTCGCCGTTGGTCAGCTTGTAGCGCAGCGTCGGGAAGACCGGCACCTCCGAATTGTTGGTGTAGCTCACCTGCGCGGTGTGCGCCGTGGCGCGGTCCTCGGTGATGGACGCGGTGCTCGCCTTGACGGCGGTGGGCGTCCAGGTCACCGACTTGGTCTGCCCGGTGCGGCCGTGGCCTTCAACCACGGCGAGGGTGGCGGTGAGCTTCCCCGGCCTGGTCTCGACCGGGTCGGACTTCCAGGCGTACCAGGGCAGTTCGCCCGCGTCGACGGCGAGCGTCCGGTCCAGGTAGGTGCCGGAGGCGCCGCGGACGGTGATGCGCACCGTGCCCTTGCCCTTGACGGCCGTGGTCATCGCGGCCAGCGGGTTGCCGTCGAAGGCGTGGGCGTCGGAGTGCTCGGCGTCGCCCAGGACCAGCTTGGCGACGGTGAAGGAGCCGCCCGCGCTCCGGCCGCCGTACCTGACCTCCAGGGTCTGCTTCCCGGTGGCGATGTCGGCCGGGAGGGTGACGAGACGGCCCACGCCGCCGTCGTCGGTGGTGCGTCCGGTCGCCAGGACCCGGCCGCTGCCCTTCACCCGGATCTGGAAGTCGACGGCCGGGGTCAGGTCCTTCGCCACGACGACGGCGGACTGGCCCGGCACGGCGTAGGCGGGCTTGACGGCGACCGTGGGCCGGGCGCCGGGGGAACCACCGGGCGGGCCGGTACGCGGGTCACCGGTGACGGTCACGTACGTGGTCCGTCCGGTGTCCCCGTACGTGACGCGGCCGAGGTACACCGCTCCGGCCCGCAGGCCCTTCCAGGACAGGGTGACCGGGGTGGTGCCGCCCGCGTGCAGGGCCGCCGTGGCGGGCTGCGCGGTGAACGAGCCCTCCGCGCCCTCGTCGCCCAGGGCGAAGCTGGTCACCGTGAAGTCGAGCGGTCCGGACCCGGCGAAGAAGTCCACCTCGACCTCGTACAGACCGGGCTCGGGGTCCTCCAGGTCGAGCTGTTCGTCGGCGGACTCGGTGGCCGCCCGGTCGACCAGCGACGTGTCGCCGTACTCGTTGAGCCGGTACACCGACAGGTCCAGGTCGGCCGAGTCGTCGGCCGCGTCGAGGGCGAAGCGGGCGTGCTCCGTCCCGGCCGGCACCTCCACGACGTGGGTCCGCGCGGGTCCGCCGACCGTTCCCGAGTCCTGGACCCGCAGGCCGCGGGAGAGCCCGGTGAGGTCCAGCGGCACGTCGCGGTCCTCGCCGCCCTTGAGGGTCACGGTGGTCCGGCCGGTGCCGCCCGAAGCGGCGACCGCCGTGGGCGCCACCAGGGTCACCGGTCGTACGGCGAGCGCGCTGCGCACGCTCTGCTCACCGGCGCGCCAGGTGAGGTACCCCGTGGCGTACTCGCCCAGCGGCGCGGTGGTCCGGGTGAACGTCACCTTGAACGTCCTGGACTGCCCCGCCCCGGTGAAGGTCAGGGACCGCGGCTCGACGACGGTGTCCACGCCCGGGATCCGCACGGGGTCGGCGGTGAAGGTGCCGGCCCCCGTCGACGTCACGGTGCGGGTCACGGTCTGCCGGCCCGCCAGCGAACCGACGCCGATCGACGCCAGGTTGAGGTCGGACGGCGCGGGCGCCGTGCGGTCGCCCTTGACGGCGGCGACGTACCGCGCCCAGTCGTCGGGACCGTTCAGGTACAGCAGCCCGGGGTGCAGGTAACGGGTCGCGTCCACCTGGCCGTTGCCCTGGGCGAAGACGTCCTCCGACGCATCCCCCGCGCCCGTCACGGTGGGCCGGGTGGTGGTCATCAGCGCGGACTTGATCTCGGCCGGGGTCGCCTGCGGGTGCAGGCCGAGGTAGAGCGCGCCGAGACCGGCCACGTGCGGGGACGCCATCGAGGTGCCCGACATGAAGGTGAAGCTCGGCCGCCCACCGGCGGCGTTGGCGCCGTCGGCGAGGACGGCCACACCCGGTGCCGCCAGGTCGGGCTTGATCAGGTCGCCGCCGTCGGCCTGGACCGGGCCGCGCGA
This sequence comes from Streptomyces sp. PA03-5A, assembly GCF_033792725.1. Taxonomy (NCBI): domain Bacteria; kingdom Bacillati; phylum Actinomycetota; class Actinomycetes; order Kitasatosporales; family Streptomycetaceae; genus Streptomyces; species Streptomyces sp. PA03-5A. Next base: position 115,359 of record NZ_JARAVL010000006.1, read on the forward strand.
GGAGAACCCGGCGATCTGCGGGACCGCCGCCGACGCCAGCCGGTGCGGGTTGCCGTCCACCAGGGTCGCCGTGGGCGCGTCGGTGGCGGCGTACGAGACCAGCGCGTCGTAGCCGTCCGCGTCGACGGCGACCGTCGGGACGGCGTGGGTGTCGAGGTCCGTCGAGTCCGGCGAGGGGTTCACCAGGACCATTCCGATGCCGCCCGCACGCTTCACCTCGGCCGACTTGGCCGCCCGGTCGTACGTACCGCGCTCGCACAGCACGATCGCGCCCTTGACCTTGGCGCCGTCCAGGCTGTCGGGACCGCACAGCTGCGGCCGGACGGAGATCGCGGTCCCGGCGCCCGAGGCGGCGACCAGCGGGCCGGTCACCTTGCGGCCGTCCGCCGGGAGCGAGACGGACGCGCCGAGCACGTTCTGGCCGTCGCCGAGCTCCACCGTGGCCTCGCGGGTCGGCATGGTGCTCGCCGCCGCGGTGGTGATCCACGGCGAGGCGTTGTCGACGGTGCTGTCGCCGGGGCCGGAGTTGCCGCCGGCGGTGGCGACGAAGATGCCGCTCGCAGCGGCGTTGCGGAACGCCTCGTCCACGACCGAGTCGGTGGTGAGGGCGCTGCCGGCCGAGCCGATGGAGTAGTTGATCACGTCGACGTTGTCGGCGACGGCCGCGTCGATCGCGGCCAGCAGGTCACCGGTGGCGCAGCCGTCGTCCGTGGTGTCCTTCGCGTCGGGGCCGCTCCAGCAGGCCTTGTACGCCGCCACCTTGGCGGCCGGCGCGACACCGGAGACCGGGCCCATCGGCACGCCGCCGAGGTCGGCGGCGACGCCGTTGGCACCCGCCGCCGTGCTGGCGGTGTGCGAACCGTGCGCCTCGCCGTCCCGCGGCGACAGGTACTCGCCGACCGAGGGGCCGCCGATGTGGGTGGCGCCGAAGTTGTCGACGAAGTAGCGCGCGGACACCAGCTTGGTGGAGCAGTCCGCGGCGGTGAACTGGACGCCCGCGGTGCAGGTGCCGGTGAAGGTCCCGCCGTCCGCCTTGCGGAAGGTGACCACGGAGCCGTCCAGGTACGGCTCCTGACCGGGCGCGGTACCGAGCGGCGCACCGGCGAACGAGGGGTTCTCCGGGGCGATGCCGGTGTCGACGACACCGACGACCACGCCCTTGCCGGCACCTGCGACGCCGCCGTTGGCGGCCCACACCCCGCTCTTCCCGCTGAGGCCCAGGTAGTCCGTCGAGTTGACGGCGGCCAGCGGCTTGCGCAGGTCGTCCTTGACGACCGACACCACCGTGGGGTCGGCGCGCAACGCCTCGACCTGCCGCGGCTGGAGCTCGGCCGTGAAGCCGTTGAGCGCGGCGGAGTACGAGGAGATCACGCGGGCGCCGACCGTCTTGGCCGCGTCGTCCTGACGCTCGCGCAGGTAGGTGCGGTAGGCGCGGACGGGGGCGGAGCCGGCCTTCAGGCCTTCGCCCTCGCGGGGGGCCGTGCGGGCTTTGCCGGCCACGCCGCCGGTGTACGTCGCCGCGGCCGGCTCGCGCAGGGTGACGATGTACCGCCCGGCGGACGGCGGTTCGGCGTTTCCCGGGTCGTGCGCGGCGAACGGCGCCGGGACGGCGGGTGGCGTGGGGACCGGGGCCGCGACGGCCGGTGCCGGGGCGGCCGCGGTGAGGACCGTCAGGCTGACGCCGGCGACGAGGGCCGCGAGTGACCGCGGTATCGCCGACCGGCGCGCAGGCGGATGGGCAGGTGGTGCCACCAAAGCTCCTTCATCAGGGGGTGGCCGGACAGCCCGGCCGGATGGAACGCCGTTCGGGCGCACACAAGTTCTAGCCGGGTGATCCTTTGGTGACCAACGTCCTGCGCTGCCGAAACCGGCCAGTGGCCAGAAGGGGCCACCGCCTTCCGGTCAGATCCAGTTGCGGCGGGCCGCGGCGACGCCCGCGCCGAACCGGTTGGTGGCGCCGAGTTCGGTGAACAGGTCCTGGATCCTGCGGCGCAGCGTCCGGGGCGACATGCCCAGCTGGCGGGCGATCGCCTCGTCCTTGACGCCGGCCGCGAAGAGCGCGAGCAGGTTCCGCTCCTCGTCGGTCGGCGTGCGGGACCCGTCCGCTGCGTCCGCCGGATCCCCCGGGCCCGCCGTCGGCAGGGTGCCGGATCCCGGCTCACCGGTCAACGCGGAGGCGGCGGCCCAGTACTTCTCGAAGAATTCACCCAAGGCCTCCAGCAAGGGCGGCGATTCGGTGTACAGGTACTCGGCGCTCCCGACCGACAGGCTCAGCGACACCATCGCTGCCGACCGGTCGGCCATCGCCAGCTTGATCGGCAGCGCCGGCACGACCCTGGCCTCCTCCCCGCGCGACACGAGGCTGCCCAGCTCCTGCCACCCGCCGTCGGCCTCGAAGCTGGCGGCGGCGTAGACCGCCCGCACCCGCACGCCCCGCCGTACCGCCGCCTCGTCGAGCGGCTCGTTCGGGGCGAGCAGGAACGGCGGGCGGTCCAGGGCGCACAGCTCGGTCCGCGCGGTCTGCTTGAGCCGGTAGTAGCGGTCCCCGACGGCCTCCAGGCCGCTGATCACGGCGGTGCCGGGACCGCCGTCCCTGGCCCTCCTGGCCGCGTCGAAGAGCACCCCGAGCGGGCCGGCCGCCTCGCGCACCGCGGCCAGCTGGCGCTCGCGCGACTCGACGAGCGCGCGCAGCGCGTGCCGGGGGTCCACCGTGAAGAACTCGCCCGAGGAGCGGCGGCTCATCAGCCCCGCGTGGTGGAGCTGCTCGAGGACCGCCAGCCCCTCGCCCGGCGTGACGCCGAGGGCGGCGACCACGTCGTCGACGGTCGTGCTGTCGCGGGACAGCAGGAGGCGGTAGGCCCGCTCCGCCACCGTGTCCACCCCGACCCACGCGAGCGGTGCGTCATTCTCCACGAGAGCATCCATTCCTGCCGTCCACGTCGCCGACGAGATCGAACCAAGAACAGGCGGCAACTTCAAAGCCGTGGGTCAGGTGACGTCGACGACCACCTTGCCCCGGGAGCCGCCCGCGGCCAGCAGGCGCTGGGCGTCGGCCGCGCGTTCCAGCGGGTAGGAGGCGGCGACCCGCACGGACAGCCTCCCGGCCTCGGCGAGCACCACCAGCGCGGCGAGGTCCGCCCGGTCGAGGCGGCAGAAGACCGGTACGACCCCCGGCAGCCCGGTCTCCGCGACGGAGGCCACCCGGGCCCCCGTACGGGCGGCGTCCGCCGTCGCGGCGAGGGTGCCGCCACCGGCGGTGTCGAGCACCGCGTCGGCTCCGCGCGGTGCCAGTTCCCGTACCCGTGCGGCGGCCCCCTGTCCGTAGGCGACGGGTTCCGCCCCGAGTGAGCGCAGGTGACCCTGGTCGGCGGGGGAGGCGGTGCCGATGACCCGGGCGCCCCGGGCCAGCGCGATCTGGACCGCGAGGGAGCCGACGCCGCCGCCCGCGCCGTGCACGAGCAGGGTCTCGCCCGGCCGGACGTCCAGCGCGCGCACCACCGCCTGATGGGCGGTGAGCCCCGCGAGCGGCAGTCCGGCGGCCTCGGCGAAGCCCATCCCTTCGGGCTTGTGCACCAGGGTGCGCACGTCGGCGGCGACCAGCTCGGCCAGTCCGCCGTGCGCGCGCTGCACGTCGCCGCGGATGTACCCGATGACCTCGTCGCCCGGGGCGAACTCCGGGGCGGCGGGCCCGGCGTGCTCCACCACGCCCGCGATGTCCCAGCCCGGGACGACGGGGAAGTACGTGTCGAGGGCGGAGTCGAGCGCTCCCGCCTGGAGTGCCAGGTCGGCGGGGTTGAGCGCCGCCGCGCGCACCCGGACCAGCACCGAGTCGACATGGGTCCTGGGTGTGGGGAGTTCGGTGAGCTCCAGCACCTCGGGGCCGCCGTAGCGGCGGTAGACCACGGCCCGCATCACGCCCCCGGGAGGGCGATCGGCATGTCCATCAGGACGCGGTGGTGGACGATCTTCCACACGCCGTCCACCCGGTGCAGGTCGGTGTCGTAGTAGCCGGACTCGACCGGTTCCACCGTGCCCTGTGCGCCGAAGGCGCCCGCGGGCCACCCGCCGGCGGGCCGCGCGGCGGCGCGCGTCCGGAAGACGACGAACTGGGCGTTCATGTGGGCGCGGTCGCCGTCGACCTCGACGAGGTGGTCGGCGGTCACGTGGTGGCCGGCACCACCCTCCGGGTGCGGCGCCATGTAGTGCTCGACCGCGTAGGCCACGGCCGCCCCGCCGATGAGGGGCTCGCCGACGGGTTCGTGGCCGGCGGTACCGGTCCTGGCGTAGATCTGCACGACGGCGTCGTCGGTGAACAGGGCTCCCTGGCCCTTGCCGTCCCGTCGGTCCGTGGCGCGGACGTAGCGGGCCAGGACCTCCCGGACCTCCCGGACATCGCGCTCCGTGCGCTCCTCGCTGCTCATGTGTGATGGCTCCCTTTCTTCTCTTCCCGGACTCGGGCACCGGAGCGGCCCCCCGAGCCGTCGGGCGTGCGTTCCGTCCCAGTGGACCAGGGGCCGCGCGGGGGAGCCATGACGCTTCTGACATGCGGCGATACTCTGGAGGTATGGATCGCCTGGAGACTCGTGAGCTGGAGTACTTCGTGGCCGTGGCCGAGGAGCTGCACTTCAGCCGCGCGGCGGAGCGTCTGGGCATCGCGCAGCCGCCACTGTCGCGGGCGATCGCACGCCTGGAGCGCCGCATGGGGGTCCGGCTGCTGGAGCGGACCAGCCGCCGCGTCGCGCTGACCCCCGCGGGCGAGGTCCTCCTGGACGAGTGCCGGCGGCTGCTGCGGGAGCTGGACGGGGCCGTGGAGCGCGCCCGGCGGGCGGCCGCACCGGCCCGGCTCACCCTGGCGGTACGGCCCGGTACGGGTTCGGGCCTGCTGGCGGAGCTGGTCAGGTCGTACAAGGGCGCCGCCCCGGAGCTCGTCTTCACCTACGACCGGGTCGGCGCCCTGCGCGACGGCACGGCCGACGTCGCGCTGCTGTGCGTCGGCAGCGACGACCTGACCGGCCTCGGGACGGCCGACGTGGCGGAGGAACTGCCCGTCGTGCTGCTGCCGCGCGGGCACCGGCTCGCCGCCCGCGGTGAGGTGACCACCGCCGAGCTGCGCGAGGATCCCGCCTTCCGGGAGGAGTGCCCGCCGGTGGGTCTCGACGAGATCGTCGACCGGGTGGCGCTGGGCCGGCTGGTCACCGTCGTCGGCTCGGCCGCCGCGGACCGTCTGACCCGGGACGTGGTCGCGGTCGCGGTCGTGGACCTGCCCGCGACGACGCTGGCGCTGGCCTGGCCCCGGCAGGCCGGGCGCCCGGAGGTCGCCGCCTTCGCCCGTACCGCGCGGAGCATGGCGGGCGTTCGCGGGGCGGGCGTTCGCGGACTGGGGGACCGGCCGGCGTGACATTCGTCGCACGGTGGCCGGTGGACAGGGGTGCCCCAATGTTGTTTATTCTTCAACCAGTGAAGCGCGGCCCGCCCTCACGGGCCGCGGTGTCCCTGGACCACGCAACCCCGAATCGCGGGGAAGGTCCTCCCTGAAAGGAACCACCTTGTCGATCAAGCTCGCGATCGTCTACTACTCCTCCACCGGCACCATCACCGAGATCGCGAAGGAGATGGCCGAGACCGCGGAGAAGGCCGGCGCCGAGGTCCGCCTGCTCAAGGCAGCGGAGCTCGCCCCGCAGGCGGCGATCGACTCCAACCCCGCCTGGGCCGCCAACCACGCCGCCACCGCCGACGTCCCCGTGGCCACCCCCGCTGACGTCGAGTGGGCCGACGCCGTGATCTTCGGCACCCCCACCCGCTTCGGCAACATGTCCTCGCAGCTCAAGCAGTTCATCGACACCCTCGGTGGCCTGTGGGCGCAGGGCAAGCTGGCCGACAAGGTCTACAGCGGCTTCGTCTCCACCGCCACCTCGCACGGCGGCCAGGAGTCGACCCTCCTCGCCCTGTACAACTCCATCCACCACTTCGGCGGCATCGTCGTGACCCCCGGTTACACCGACCCCGCCAAGTTCGTCGACGGCAACCCCTACGGCACCTCCCACGTGGACGCCCAGGGCAACAACCCCGTCAACGACACCACCCGCACCGCCGCCCGCATCCAGACCGAGCGCGTCATCAAGCTCACCGCCGCGCTGAACCGCGGCCTCGCGGGCTGACCCCGAGCCGACGGCGCACCCGCTGAGACGGACGTTCACGGGTGCGCCGTCCATCCACTCGGCGGCGCCTCCTCCTGTCGTGCCGGAGGCGCCGCCGACCCGTACCCGTACCCCGTACCCGCGCCGCGTCAGGCGCAGGGATTGCTGAGGTACACCCACCCCAGCGGATCCCACCGCAGGCGGCGCACCTCGACACCGTCGATCTCGGCGTCGTCCTCACGTGCGGCGCGGGACCGGGGGAGCGAGGCCCGCGCCAGCGCGATCGCCACCGCGTCCTCGGCGTCGTCCGCCTCGCCGACGACGAAGAACTGCCGGCCGACGGAGCCCTGGGGCGTGCGGAAGCGGAAGCCCACGAACCACCGGTCCTGGTCCGCGCAGCCGCCGTCCCCGCGGACGTCGGCGGTCCCCCCGTGACGGTCTCCGGTGCTGGACATGGCGGGTTTCCCTGCTCCTCGGCTGCTGAGGTCCATCGGCATGCGTCGCGTCGCCGGTGGGCGACGAGACTTCACGGTGACACGGCGGGAGCTCGGCGAAAAGGGGACAAAGTCCTCCCCCCATCCGGGGAACATTCCCCGCCACCGTCCGGAGGGGCCTCAGTCCCGCCCCCTTCCGGGGCCGGACAGGTGCTCCCGGAAGAAGGGAACGGCCTCGGAGACCGCGCGGTCGACGTACTTCGGTACGTCGTAGAAGTCCATGTGGCTACCGCCCTCGACCACCACGAGCCGCGGCCCGGGCAGGGGTGACGGGCGTCCGCCGGACTCAGCGGCCGTCCGTGGGTGGTCCGACCGGCTGCTGGGCCCACACCGTCTTGCCCTGGGCCCGGTAGCGGACGCCCCACTGGTCGGCGAGGCCCGCGATGATGAACAGCCCCCGGCCGTTCTCGTCGACGGTGCGCGCGTGCTTCACGTGCGGGGCGCCGGGGCCGGTGTCGCTGACCTCGCAGGTCAGCATCTGCTCGAGGACCAGGCGCAGGCGCAGGGGTGGAGTGCCGTACCGCACCGCGTTGCCGACGAACTCGCTGACGATCAGCTCGGTGGTGAACGCCGTCTCCTCCGCCACGCCCCAGGCCGCCAGCTGCCGGCGAGCCGCCGCGCGGGCGATCGGTGCCGCCTCGGCGCCGGGCGGCAGCGCGCAGGTCAGCACCCGGTCCGCGGGCAGCGCCCGCGTACGGGCGAGCAGCAGCACCGATTCTTCGCCCGCGTCCGTGCCGGTGGACGCCGACCCGATGGCGTCGCGCACCTCCGGCAGGGGCCGGGCGCCCGCGCCGTCCAGCAGCGGCCGCAGCGGCGCGGACGGCGCCAGGACCCGCTCCGCGAACGAGGTCGTCGCCATGGCCAGGGTGCTTCCCGGAGGGAGGCCGACGGTGGTCGCGGGGAAAGGGGCGTTGTCCTGTCCGCTGAGCAGGGGACCCGCGGGGACGGCCAGGGTGGCCGAGGTGCCGTCGGGGAGGACGACGACCGGCTCCGGCAGGCCTGCCCGGGCGACGGTGCAGGTGAGTTCCACCGGGTCGTACACCGCGATGGCGCAGCCGATGTCGATCGGCTCGAAGTCCAGTTGCGGCAGTGCGGCGGACGCCGCGGCGAGGCGGGAGGCGGTCTCGCTCAGCCGGGCCAGCAGCTCGTCCGGGGGCAGGTCCAGGGCGGCGAGGGTGTGGAGGGCCGTCCGGACCAGCCCCATCGTGATGGCCGCGACGATCCCCCGCCCGGCCACGTCCCCGACGACCAGCGCGGTCCGTGCGCCGGGCAGCGGGATCGCGTCGGACCACGCGCCGCCGCCCTCCACACCGGGCTGGTGCAGCCGGGCGACCTCCACGGTGGGCCGTCCCGCGGGCTGTCCGGGGAGCAACCGGCGCTGAAGGGTCGAGGCGATGATCCACTCGCGCATGTACTGCCGGGCGTTCTCGATGGAGAGGGCGGCGTGCGCGCACACGGCGGAGGCCACTGCCAGGTCGTCCTCGTCGAAGGGCTCCCGGTCCTGTTCGCGGTAGAAGCTGACCACGCCCAGGGCCTGGTCGCGCAGCGTCAGCGGGGCCACGATCAGGGAGTGGGCGCCGGCTCCCAGAATGGCGTCCGTCCGGGCCGGGTCGGTGGCCAGCCACGGGGTGTGATCGTCGATCGGCACCAAGCGGGCCCTGGCGTCGGACAGGGCGTCCGTGAACGGGGTGCCGGGCGGGAGGGGACGCACCTCTCCGACCGGGTACGCCGACAGGCGGCCCCGGAACGCGGCCCGACGCAGGGGAACGTCCTGGTGCACCGGCACCTTGGGCGGTTCCTCCCCGCGGACGACCTCGTCGACCATCTCGACGACGGCCGTGTCGGCGAAGACGGGCACGACCGCGTCCACCAGTTCCCGCGAGACGAGGCCCACGTTGGGCACGTGCCCCACCTGTGCGCGCACCTGTTCCAGAAGGTCCAGGCGGCCCCGTGCCTTCTCCCGGTCGGTGACGTCGACCGCGGACGCCACCAGCCCGAGCACGTCGCCCCGGGAGTCCTCCAGGCGGAAGTAGCAGACGGAGCGCATGCGGCACCCGCGCCGGTCCGGTGACCCGGGGCCGTGGGCGAGCCGGTTCAGGACCGGTTCCCCGCTCTCCAGGACCTGCCGCGCCACATCCGCCTCCACCTCGGGGCCGGCGAGGTCGTACACCTCGGTGAAGTGCCGGCCCAGCGGGTTCCCCGCCCGCGCGCCACCCGCCGCGGTGACGCCGGCGCTCATCCGGATCACGCGCAACCGCCGGTCGAGGACGAGCAGTTCCATGGGGGAGTCGGTGAAGACGGCCTTCAGGATCGCCACGTCCTGTTCCGACAGGGCCGTGTCCACCGCGGCGCGCACCCGCCACAGCACCGAGGTGCCGCGCAGCACCGGCTCGACCCGTACCGCGACGCCGCCGGGGAACCCGGCGCGCGGACGTCCGGCGTCCGCGGCGATCCCGCGCAGGAGCGCGCCCAGGGACCGGCCGACGGCCTCCTCGGCGGCGCACCCGAACAGCTCCTCGGCCGGACGTCCCCACTCGACCACCCGGCCGTCCTCGTCGACGAGGAGCAGCACGTCACCGCTGGGCATGGACCACGCACCTCCGGCTCCATGCCTGCCCGTCCCGTCCCGGCGGCAGGCCCGTCCGCGCGACAGCTCCGCCGATCGGCTCAGCCCGTACCGCCGCCGGACATGGCACGGCCCTTCCGGGCGGCGCTCCCCGGTACGGGACGCGCCCGGAAGGGCCGGGTGCCGGCGCTCAGCCGCGGCGTACCGTGATCGTCCTCTCGGTGGTCACGCCGTTGACGGTCACGCGGAGCACCGCGGTGCCGGTGCGCAGCCCCTTGACCGTCGAGGTGGCCGGGTCGTAGGCGATGACGGGCGCCCCGTCGTGGTGCCCGTGCCCGTGCCCGTCGTCGGCGCCGGCCACGTCGACGCGGCTGCCGGACCATGCGGCGCCGACCGGCCAGGCCACCGGGACGGTACGGGTCCCGTCCTGGGTGACCGTCGCCGAGGCGTGGCCCACGCCGCCGACGGTGAGCGTGGCCGGGGCGACCATGTCCACCGCGTCGGTGCGGGCGTGCACCTCGGCGCGCAGCCAGGTCCCGGAGTCACCGGAGGGGACGTCGAAGGGGTCGGTGACCCGGCCGTGGCGCGGGTCGATGCCCAGCATCGTCCAGCCGGTGAAGCCGCCGTTGTCGGGCGTGCTCGCCGGATTCTTGCCGGAGTTGCCGTTCACCAGGTACGGGACGCCGTCGATCCGCGTCGCGGAGAAGGCGCCGACGTGGCCGGCGACGAACGCGGCGGACTTGTGGCCCTCGGCCCGGAAGTCGGCGAGCCACTGCTCGACCAGGGCGGCCTCCTTGCGGTCACCGAGCTGGCTGGCCTTGTCCGGCAACGGGTCCTCGGCCGGGTGGTGCTCGAACACCACGACACCGCTGACGGAACGGTCGGCGGCCGCGTCGCGGAGCTGGTCGTGCAGCGTCTGGAGCTGGGCGAAGCCGCCGCCGCGCAGGGTGCCGCTGGAGGAGTCCAGGGTGATGAAGCGGGTGCCCTCGACGTCGAAGACCGACGTGGTGTCACCGAAGGCGGCCTTGAAGTTGGAGGTGTTCCCGGGGCCCATCACCTCGTGGTTGCCCGGCACGTAGTGCCACGGGACGGTGCCCTTGGTGCGGGCGTCGAACTCGTCGAGCAGCGTGCGGGCGAGTGCGAAGTCGGCCGGGGAGCCCTCGTCGACGAGGTCGCCGTTGATGACCAGCAGATCGGGCTTGGCCGCGGCGATCTCCTCCAGGGTCCGGCGGGCCGCGGCGACCAGCGGGCTGCCGGGGTCACGGGCGACGAACTGGGCGTCGGACATGACGGCCACGCGCAGCGGACGGCCGTCGACGGTGCCGTTGGTCACGACCACCGGGTCCTCGACCTTCGGCCGCACCGGCAGCTCCACGTCGGGGGCGACCTTGACCCGCAGGTCGCTGACGGTGACCTCGCCGGTGTAGGAGCGGGCGGCGCTGGTCTCCAGCAGCCGGACCCGCTGGAACGTCAGCGGGTAGGGGGTGCCCACGGGCACGGGGAACTCGACCTTGCGCCAGCCGGTCCAGGTGATGGTGGGGCCGTCCAGGTTGGCGGTCACACCGGCGGCCGTGCGGTACTGCAGGCGCGGCCACTCGCCGTTGCCGTCGCCGTTGATCCACATGGTGACGGCCTGCGGCTGGCCGGGCAGCTGGATCTGCTGCGGCGGCACGGCGTACTGGCCGCGGGTGGCCGTCGACCGGGTGAAGTCGTACGTCAGCTTCAGGCCGGGGGTGCCGTCGTGGCCCTCGGCCGGGGTGACGGAGCCGCCGGGAGCCCGGTCGTTCGCGGAGGTCCAGGAGGCCGCGTCCGACAGGTCCGCGAACGACTTCTCGGCGAGGCCCACGGTGACGGCGACGTCGGTGGTCAGCTTCCCGACCGTCAGGTGCAAGGTGGTGGACGCGCCGTCGGTCAGGCCGCGCACGGTGAAGGTCGCGTCGTCCGCGGGCAGCACCGAGACGACCCCGTCGCCGCCGGTGACCTTGACGTCGGACGCGTCGATCGGGGCGGAGTCGCCGAGCGCGTCGTAACCGGTGACGGTCAGCCGGGCGGTGTCGTCCAGGCCGTCGAGGGCCACCAGGCTGCTGCCCGGCGCGATCCGCACCGCGGGGGCGAGCACGGTCAGCTCCGCCGAACCCGTGGCGCGGTGACCGGAGGATGCCGTCACCCGGGCGGTGCCCGAGCGCCTGCCGGTGACGACGGCGGATCCGTCGTGCCCGGAGCGGACGGTCACCCTGCCGTCGCCCTGCCACCGCACCCGTCCGGCCGGCACCGGCGCGTACGTCTCGTCGTGGGCGAGCGCCCGCACGGTGCGGTGCAGCCCGGGGAAGACCTTCTCCGAACCGTCCGCGGTGAGCGCGGGCCGCACGCGGAAGCCGCGGACCGCGCCCGAGCCGGGCGCGGCGAACAGGCCCAGGCCGTTGGCGACCTGCCGCTCCGAACCGTCCGACGGGCTGTTGACCAGGCCCGTCGTGCTCTCGCCCGGCAGCCGGGCGGCCATGGTGGTGGAACCGCCGCCGTCCATGTTCAGGGCGTTCCGGGCGCCGAGGGCCTTCATGAAGGCGCCGAGCTCGTTGAGGTCCATGCCGCGGCTGTCGGTCTGCTTGCCGTCGATGGCGACCAGGTACATGGTGCGCCCGTCGGCGGAGAAACCGACGCTGGTGCGGGAGGTGGCGGTGACGGTGTCGCCGTCCGTGTGGTGTTTGACCGTGCCGTCCGCGACGAGGACCTGGCCGCCGCCCACCGCGACCGCGACGTCGCCGAAGTCGGCGCGCGGCTTGTAGGCGACGGTGACGGCGTCGCCCGGCGCGAGCCCGGCGAGCGCGTCGGCGCCCGCCTCCCGGCCGAGCAGCACGCTGGTGCCCGCGGGGATCGGGCCGCTGCCGACGGAGGCGCGCACCTCGGTGACCTTGCCGTCGCGCAGCCGGACCTCGGTGACCCGGTCCGCACCGCTGACCGGCTTGGTGCGCGGGGAGACCCCCCACTGGTCGGTGAAGAGCCCGATCCCGCCGGCCGCCAGGACGGGGGAGTTGACCCCGGACAGCTTCAGGTGCTCCGTCCCGCCGACCGTGACGTCGCCCTCCAGGAACACCTGGGCGAGCCGGCCGAGACCGTCCGCGCCGATGGCGACGGTCTGGTTGCGGCCCTCGGTGGGCGAGTTGACCAGGCCGTCCTTGCGCGACACCGCCGCGCCGACCGGGGCCTCGGTGTCGTTCATGTCGAAGTAGTCGCCGTTGACGGCGGCGACGGCGCCGGTGCGCCGGGCCTGCTCGGTCACCCGGGACTTCCCGGTGACCGTGCCGGAGGATATGTGGTCCACGCTGAGCCGGTCCTCGGCGAGGTCCGCGACGAGCACCTGCCCCCGGACCCAGCCGTCGGTCTCGAAACGGTCGAAGCGGGTCAGGTTCAGCCCGGGCGCGATCGGCGTGCGGGTCTCACGGGTGACGATCGACTCGCCGGGGGTGCTCGGGATGAGTCCGTGGCCGGAGCTGCCCGGCTCCGTCGCGCTCGCGGGCGCCGACACGAGCTGTTCGGGCGCGAACGCCTGGGCGGTCGTCATCATCCCGGCGCCGATGCTGAGCGCGGTGGCCAGGGCGAGCACGGCGGCACCGCGTCGTGCCGCGGAACGCGGGCTCGGGACGGCGGGCTGGAGGGGGAACGGCACTTGCTGACTTCTTTCCCTGTTGGGGCGGTGGTCGCCGTTCAGTTGATGTGCCGTCGGTGTCGCAGTGCCGATAAACGGGTGGTCATCCGGGATGTGCAAGGTGAACATCCGTCACCGCCGGCCCTGTGAGCTGCTGCGACGCCCTTGGGTGCCGGCCGAGGGATCAGCCCGCGGGGGTGAGGTACGTCCAGGTCTCCACGAGCCGGAAGCCCAGGGATTCGTACAGGGGGCGGGACATGGGGGAGTTCTGCGTGAACGCGTGGCGCGCCCCCGACGCGACGGCGTCGTGGAGCCGGGCCGTCACCAGTGCGCGGTAGTGGCCGTTGCCCCGGTGCCGCGGCGGCACCGAACCGTTGAACAGCCCCACGTGGTCGCCGGCCAGGATGTTGAACCCGGTCGCGACGGCCTCGCCGTCCACGTCGAGGGTGAACGCGGTCATGTCGGGGGCGTCGAGCAGCGCCGGGCGGGCGAAGGCGTCCGCGACCTCTCCGGGCATGCCGAACCCCGCCGCGAGCGCGGCGGAGTACCGCCCGGCCTCGGCACCGGTGAGCTTGTGCACCGTGCCGCCCCCGGGCGGTACGGCGGGCAGATCGGCGAGCGACGCGGCGTCCCACGCCAGCAGGGGGAGCGTGGGGCCGGCCGTACGGCCGAACCGGGCCGCCAGCGCGGTCAGTTCCGGGCCGGCCTCGCCGCGGACCTGGATGCTCCAGGGCAGACCCGCCGCCGACAGCTCCTCGGCGAGGGCCTCTGTCTCCCGCAGGTCCCGTTCGTGACCCGCGGACACCGTGTTCAGGAGGGCGACCGGCAGGCCGGTGCACACCAGCCGCCCGCCCTTGGGGCCGCGCCGCGTGAAGGCGCCGGGCAGGAGGTCCGTCAGCCGCTCCATGGCCCCGTGCAGGGCGTCCACCGCGGCATGGCTGATCATCTCGGTCACGCCGCGGAGGATACCCGGCCCGCCCGTACGGCTACGCCGCCGCCCGGGCCTTGGACGCGAGGACGCCCCCGCGGCGGCGCGGCGAGGGGACGTTCACGAGCAGGGCGGCGACGAGGGCGCCGGCGAGCGTGAGGCCGCCGGCCCACCCGAAGGCGGTGGTGAAGCCGTGGACGACGCCGGCGTCGGTGATGGCGTGCCGCTGTGCGGCGGTCACCCGGTCCCCGCCGTGCGCGGCGAGGCGCGCCGCGACGTAGTGGCCCGTCGAGGTGGTGGCGACGGTGTTGAGCAGGGCGGTGCCCAGGGAACCGCCCACCTGCTGCGCGGTGTTCACCGCCGCGGAGGCCGTGCCCGCGTCGCCCGGGGCGACCCCGGCGGTCGCCGTGGCCATGACGGGCATGAAGACCAGGCCCATGCCGGACCCGAGCAGCACGGCGCCCGGCAGGACGTGGGTGGCGTAGGCCGAGTGCGTACCGAGGGTGGTGAAGGTGAACATGCCGGCCGCGGCGACGGCCAGTCCCGGCACGATCATCGTCCGCGGCGCCACGCGGGGCAGTAGACGGGCGGAGACCTGGGTGGAGGTGAGGACTATCGCGGCGGACATCGGCAGGAAGGCGAAACCGCTCTTGAGGGCCGAGTAGCCGAGGATGTCCTGCAGGTAGTACGTGAGCAGGAGGAACACCGCGAACAGGCCCGTCATCGCCAGTCCCAGGGTCAGGACCGGACCGCCGTGGGCCCGCGTCGCGATGATGCGCAGCGGCAGCAGGGGATGAGCGGCGCGGGACTGCCACCAGGTGAACCCGGCGAGGAGCGCCGTGCCCGCGACGAGCAGGCCGGCCACCGTGCCCGACCCCCAGCCGTCGGACTCGGCCCTGCTGAGCGCGTACACCACGGTGACCAGACCGCCGCAGCCGAGGACGGCCCCGGGGACGTCGAGCCGCACCGCGCGGTGCCCGGCGCGGTCCTTGAGGAAGGCGACCGCGCCGGCCGCGGCGACGGCGCCGATCGCCACGTTGACGTACAGGCACCAGCGCCAGTCCAGGTACTGGGTCAGGACGCCGCCCAGGAGCAGGCCCATCCCGCCCCCGGCGCCGGCGAGGGCGCCGAAGATGCCGAACGCCTTGGCGCGTTCCCTGCCGTCGGTGAAGGTCGTGGCCAGCAGGGACAGCGCCGAGGGGGCGAGCAGCGCGGCGAAGCACCCCTGCAGGGCGCGGGCCGCGAACAGCATGGCGGGGCCCGTGGCGGCGCCGCCGAGCGCGGAGGCGGTGGCGAAGCCGACGAGGCCGGAGGTGAAGGCGTGCTTGCGGCCCACGAGGTCCGCGATGCGTCCGCCGAGGAGCAGCAGTCCGCCGAAGGCGAGCGTGTAGGCGGTCACGACCCACTGCCGGCTGCCGTCGGTGAGCCCGAGGTCGCGCTGGGCCGACGGCAGGGCGATGCTCACGATCGTGGCGTCGAGGACCACCATGAGCTGCGCCAGCGCGATCACGCCCAGGGCCCACCACCGCCGGGCGTCGCGTTCCGCCGGGGGTTCCTGCCGCGGGGTTGTCACAGCCGGTGTGGTCATCTCGGTCTTCCTCACGGATGTCGACGAGGGCGCGGACGCGCCACGGGCAGGCTGCCAAGTGCTTGACGGGTCAAGTATATCCTGAAGGTGTCGGGCCGGCGTCCGCGGCGGACGTGCATCCGTCACCGCCTTGACAGGTTACGAAGTGCTGGGCCATGCTCGTCACCAGTCAAAGCGGTGACGATTAGAGAACTGGGAGAACCCGATGGACCTGAAGCTCGAGGTTGTGGTGCTGCCCGTGTCCGATGTGGACCGGGCCAAGGACTTCTACGCGGCGCTGGGCTTCCGGCTGGACGTCGATTACGTCGGCGACGACGGCTTCCGCGTCGTCCACTTCACCCCGGAGGGATCCGGGGCCTCGATCCTCTTCGGTGACGGCGTCACCACGGCCGCCCCGGGCTCCGTGCAGGGCCTCCACCTGATCGTCGAGGACATCGTGGCGGCCCGCGCCGAACTGGCGGCACGTGGCGTCGACATCAGCGAGGTGTTCCACGACGCGGGCGGCGTCTTCCACCACGCCGGCGAGACCGCCCGGGTCGCGGGCCCGCACCCGGCGCGCGCCAGCTACGGCTCCTTCGCGACCTTCGCGGACCCGGACGGCAACGGCTGGGCGCTCCAGGAGGTCACGGACCGTCTGCCGGGGCGCTGACCCCCGACCACCCCACTCGACGACCTCCCGACCTTCCCCGACCACCCGACCCCCGGGCTCCCGCGGTGCCGCGGATCCCCCCTCCGCGGCACCGCGGGCCCGTGACCGGGTCCCCTCCGGCCCCCTTTGGAAGCAGGTTTTGACTTCCCCCCTCCTTGAAAGGAGGGGGTTCCTACGGCTCGCGCTGTAGGGGTTCCTGCTTCATCGCCGACTGCTCGCCCGGAGTTCTCCGTTGAGGTCTTACACCGGCTCCACAGGCCGACACCGTCAGTCCGACGGCCAGCAGGTTCTTCGCGGCGTTCACGTCCCGGTCGTGGGTCGTGCCGCAGTCGCAGGTCCAGGTGCGGACGTGCAGCGGCATCTTGTCCTGCAAGGTGCCGCAGGCGGAGCACAGCCTGGACGAGGGGAAGAAGCGGTCGACCGCGATCACTTCCCGCCCGTACCAGGTGGCCTTGTACTCCAGCATGCTCCGGAACTCGGCCCACGACGCATCGCTGATGGGGCGGGCCAGGCTCCGGTTCTCGGCCATGTTGCGCACGGCCAGGTCCTCGATCACGATCGTTTGGTTTTCACGAACGAGTCGGGTGGTCAGCTTGTGCAGCCCGTCACGGCGCCGGTCGGCGATGCGGGCGTGGATCTTGGCGACCGTCAGCCGGGCCTTGCGACGGTTGGCCCCGTCGCCCTTGGCCTTCTTCGCCAGACGCCGCTGCGCCAGGGCGAGCCGGGCGCGGTCGCGGCGTTCGTGTCGCGGGTTGGTGACCTTCTCTCCTGTGGACAGGGTCAGCAGGTGGTCCAGGCCGACATCGACGCCCACGGCGTTGCCGCCCGCGGGCAGCGGCGCAACGGATGGGTCCTCGCACAGCAGGGACACGTACCAGCGGTCGGCCGCATCCTGGGACACGGTCACGGTGGACGGAGACGCGCCTTCGGGCAGCGGCCGGGACCACACGATGTCGAGCGGCTGCGCCATTTTCGCCAGGGTCAACCGGCCGCCCCGGAAGCGGAACGCGCTGGTGGTGTATTCCGCCGACTTCCTCGACTTTTTCCGCGACTTCAAGCGCGGGTACTTGGCTCGCTTGGCGAAGAAGTTCGTGAACGCCATCTGAAGGTGGCGCAGGGCCTGCTGGAGCGGTACGGAGGAGACGTCGTTGAGGTACGCCAACTCATCGGTCTTCTTCCAGGCCGTCAGCATCGCCGACGTCTGGTTGTAGTTCACCCGCACCTGGCGCGTCCACGCCTCGGTACGTGCCGCAAGGGCGAGGTTGTAGACCTTCCGCACGCAACCGAACGTGCGCGACAGCTCGGCCGCCTGCGCATCGGTCGGATAGAAGCGGTACTTGAACGCCCGCTTCACGAGGGTGGCCACGACTCACATGTTACCGCGTCAGTTTGCGGATTCTTTGGCGGAGCTGGGAGAAGGGGCCGCTCCGCCGTGGCGGCGAAACGGCTTTCGTTGCCCTGTTCCGCAGCGGTGCGATTCTTCCCCGCCTTGAAGGGCGGGGTTTCCTCGAGGGAGATGCGATGAAGACCGACGAAACGACGGATCAAGTGATGAGCGGTTCCTCCCGGGAGTACGACGTCGTCGTCATCGGCGGCGGACCGGTCGGCGAGAACGTCGCCGACCGGACGAGCGCCGCCGGACTGGCCACGGTGCTGGTGGAGGCCGAACTGCTCGGCGGCGAGTGCTCGTACTGGGCGTGCGAACCGAGCAAGGCGCTGCTGCGGCCCGTGGTGGCACGGGCCGACGCCCGCCGCATACCCGGCCTGAGGGGCGCGGTCGAGGGGCCGCTGGACGTGGCCGCGGTCCTCGCCCACCGCGACCGGCTCTCCGCCCACTGGAAGGACGACGGCCAGGTCGAGTGGCTGGACTCCGTCTCCGTCGACCTGGTGCGCGGCCACGGCCGCCTGGACGGGCCGCGGCAGGTCGTGGTGGACACGCCGGACGGCGGGACGGTCCGCCTGACCGCGCGGCACGCCGTCGTCGTCGCCACCGGGACCACGACGCTGCTCCCGGATCTGCCGGGGCTTGCCGAGGTGCGTCCGTGGACCAACCGCGAGGCGACGAGCGCCCACGAGGTACCGGGCCGTCTGGTGGTGGTCGGGGGCGGCGTCGTCGCCGTCGAGATGGCCACCGCGTGGCGGGCGCTCGGTTCCGAGGTGACCGTGCTGGTCCGGGGGAGCGGCGGACTGCTCGCCCGCATGGAGCCGTTCGCCGGGGAGATGGTCGCCGACGCCCTGCGCGACGCCGGTGTGGACGTACGGTTCGGCGCCTCCGTGACCGCCGTGGCGCGTGAGGTCGGCCCGGACGGTCCCGTACGCGTCACGCTGGCGGACGGCGGGACGCTGGTGGCCGACGAGATCCTCTTCGCGACCGGACGCGCCCCCCGCACCGCGGACATCGGCCTGGAGACGGTCGGCCTGGCCCCCGGCGACTGGCTGGCCGTGGACGACACGTTCCGGGTGACGGCCGTCGCCGACGGCTGGCTGTACGCGGCGGGCGACGTCAACCACCGCGCCCTGATGACGCACCAGGGGAAGTACCAGGCGCGCATCGCGGGAGCGGTGATCGGAGCACGGGCCAAGGGCGAGCCCGTGGACGACCGCAGGTGGGGCGCGCACGTCGCGACCGCCGACAACGACGCCGTGCCGCAGGTGGTGTTCACCGACCCGGAGGTCGCCTCCGTCGGCCTGACGACCCGGGAGGCGGAGGCCGCGGGTCGCCGGGTGGACGTCGTGGACTACGACATCGGGCGTCTCGCCGGGGCCGTGCAGTACGCCGAGGACTACCGGGGCAAGGCCCGCGTCCTGATCGACCCGGACCGCGGCACGGTCGTCGGCGTCACCTTCGTCGGCCCGGGAGTGCAGGAGTTGCTCTACTCGGCGACCGTCGCCGTCGCCGGTGAGATCCCGGTGGACCGGCTGTGGCACGCCGTCCCCGCCTTCCCGACGATCAGCGAGGTCTGGCTGCGCGTCCTGGAGACCTACCGGGACATGCGAGCGGCCTGACGGCGCGTCATACGGCGAGGACCCGCCTTCCCGAGGGGAGGCGGGTCCTCGGTCACCGTACGGGTTCGGTGCCGACCGGGGTCAGCGGTGATGACGGGTGACGACCCGGTGCACGGCGCCGGCCATGGCCGCCTCGCCCTGGGCGTTGGGGTGCGCCGGTGCCGCCGGGGTCGCGGGGGCGAGGGACTCGATCCAGCGCGTGCCCGCCGGCGCGCACATGTCGTGCCCGATGGTCGGGGTGTAGGTGTCGGCGTAGCGCGCGCCCGCCTTGCGGGCCTGGGTGGCCAGCATGGCGTTGAGCGCCTTCTCCGTGTCGCGCAGGTAGGAGAAGTCACCGGCCGCGAAGGGCACCGTGGCGCTGGTGCAGGCCGATCCGTCGTCAGGGAACAGGTCCGGATACCCGGCCACCACGACGCGGGCGTGCGGTGCGCGCCGGTGGATGTCGCGGATGACGGTGGCGACCTTGGGTGCGGTCTGCGCGACGCGCTCCGCGAGCTGGTCGTGGCCGCCCGCGGTGAAGTGGGCCCGGCAGGGGGCTCCGGTGGGGTCGGCGGACGTCAGGCCGGCGCAGGTGGCGATGACGCTGCTGAAGCCGATGTCGTTGCCGCCGATGCTGAGCGTGACCAGGTCCGTGCCGCGCTTGAGGGCGGCGAGCTGCGCCGGTGCGGCGCCCTGGGGCGCGATCATCTCCGCGGTGGTCGCCCCCGAGCAGCTGACGTCGGTGAGACGGGCGTTCTCGCGCGCCGCGACGAGCGAGGGGTAGTTGCTGCTCGACCGCAGGCACGTCGGGTCCACCTGGTCGGGGATGAGCGGGCCGGACGCGTAGGAGTCGCCGAGCGCGACGTAGTCCCGTCCACCACCCCCGTGGCCGGCCGGTGACGCGCCGGCGGTCCCTGCTCCGAAGCCCAGCAGCGTCACCATGCCCGTCAGGGCGGCAGCACCGAGTGCGACCCCGCGACGGGTGCCGGGCCGGGTCAGTGTTCTCTTCATCTGTGTCCGTTCGTCGTGGTTCCTGGCCGTCCGGGCCGCCGGACGAGGCGGCCCCCGGCTTCGCAGCGGTTCCTGCGGCGGCACCACGCCGCGCCCGCAAAATACTTGCTGCGCCAAGCAAGTAGATCATCGTGCCTTCGGGAGACGCAAACGCCGGTGCCCGGCGTGCCACCTGCCGGGCCGGCGCCCTGCACATCCCCGGCGGCCGTTCAAGCCACGCGATCTCGGGGCATGACAGCGCCTTCCGTCACCTGTCTGCTGGTGGCGAGAGAGCAGACAGGTCGACGGCCCCGCCACGACGAGGTGATCCCCATGAGCACGGACGATCCGGCACGGCTCCACGGTGCGCACCGCAAGGACCGGAGCGCCCACCCTCCCCGGCCCCCATGGCGGCGCGGGCTGCTGGCCTGCGTGCGCGCGCCCTGGACGGTCGCCTGGCTGGTCGTGGGGCCGGTGTACGAGTGGACGGTCCCCGGCCGGGCCCGCAGGCGCCGTGCCGGGGGACCGCTGCCCGCGCCGGCCTGAGAACCGGCGGCCGCGTGCGTCGGGTCAATCCTCGGCGGGTGTCTGCGCGTTCCGCCAGACCGTCAGGTCGACCGTGGCGTAGTCGTTGTCCGCATCCTCAGGGGAGTAGCCCCGTACCGTGACGAGCGCGATGTGACCGGCGGCGGTGACCACGCAGATCCGGCTGCCCCTGACCGCGTTCTTCCGTGAGATCTCCTGGGAGTACCGGGTCACGGAGCGGCACGTGGCCAGCGACCCGGTCTGACGGCTGGTGAGCAGCACCAAGGTGTTGCCTTCGGGGGTGGCGAAGCCCCAGCCGCGCGCGCCCCAGGCGTACCCGAAGTCCCCTTCGTAGTACGGGCCGACCCTGGGGTGGTACGGCTTGGGCGGCAGCTCGGAGAGGGAGATGGTGTACTGGTAGGGCACGTCGATGCCCTTGTACGACGTGGACGGCGGGTCCGCGTCCAGTGCGGCGCTTTCGCCGCCGCCGCCCGGAGCGGTCCGCGACGCGGAGTCGCGGTCCGGCGCTCCGGCCCCGCCCGGTTCGCCCGCCCCGTCCACGGTTCTGCCGTACAGAAGGAGCGCGCCGACGCACGCCGCCGCCAGACCGGCGATGACGGCCACGACGAAGCCCGGTCCGCGGCGCCGGGCCGAGCCGGGGGAGCGCGGTGGGGCGGGCGGGGCGGGCATGGTGGTGTGGCGGCCGATGTCGGCGGCGACGGCCGGCGGGAGCCAGCCCTCGGGGCGGCGCAATTCCGTCCGCGGTGAGATCCGACGGCAGATGTCGATGACCTCGGCGGGGGTGGGGTGGGCGGCCGGATCCTTCTTCAGGCACAGCCGGGCCAGTTCTGCGAGCTCATCGGGTACGCCGGACAGCTCGGGCTCCGCGTGGACGATGCGGTAGAGCGCGGCGTGCGGGGTGCCCTCGCCGAAGGCGGGCCGGCCGGTGGCGGCGTAGACGGCGACCTGGCCGAGGGCGAAGACGTCGGTGGGGGGCAGACAGGGGGCGCGGGAGGCCTGCTCGGGGGTCATGAAGGGGGGGTGCCGACGATGACGCCGCTGCGGTGAGCGAGGTCGCGTCGGCGGCCCGGGCGATCCCGAAGTCGATGACCCGCGGTCCGTCGGCGGCCAGCAGCACGTTGGACGGTTTGAGGTCGCGGTGCACGATGCCGACGCTGTGGATGGCCTGCAGGGCCTCGGCGATCCCGGCGACGGTCAGCGCCACGGCAGGCACCGGGAACGGCCCGTGCCGGCCGACGGCCGCCTGCAGGGAGGGCCCGGCCACGTACGCCGTGGCGAGCCAGGGGCGGTCCCCATCGGTGTCGCTGTCGATGACCGGGGCGGTGTAGAGGCCCTGCACCTGCTGGGCGGCGTGAACCTCCAGTCGGAACCTGCGGCGGAACTCGTGGTCCCCGGCCAGGTCCGGCCGGATCACCTTGATGGCGACCGGGCGCCCGCCGGGTGTGTACGACAGGTACACCGTCCCCATGCCCCCCTCACCGAGGCGGGCGGCGATCCGGTACCCCGCGACGGTGGCCGGATCGCCGGGTGCCAACGGCTGGAACACCGGGATCACCCGCTCAGTCCGCATCGAACCACCCTTGATGACCGGCCAGCCCCGCACGCGGTGGGGGGTCGCGCCGATGCCCGCACCGGAGGGGCGCTTCGCGGGACCGGGCCACGGCTGACGGGGGGCGACCGATGTGGCTCTGGGGATATGAGCATCGGGCACGCCGGCCGTCGACAGCAAGGGCGTGGACGGCCTGGGTGCGTCGGTGCGACACGCCGACCGAAGCACGTGGTCGCGCCCCACGAAGCGGCGCCCCCGGGCCGCCACCCGCGTCGGGACCGGACCGGTGGCGGCCGGGCGTGGCCCGCCCGACGTGCGGGGGCCCCGCCCCGCGCGCACGCTGGACCGTGGACGCACGGGGACGTCGCCCCGGCCGGTTCCCGTGGAGCGGCCTCCCGGAGTGACGCGCCCGAGGAGCAGTGATGGCACGCACGGTCGACGTCGTCGTCGTCGGTTCCGGTGTGAACGGCCTGGTCGCCGCCACCGAACTGGCCAAGGACGGCTGGTCGGTGGTCCTGCTGGAACAGGGCGACCGGCTGGGCGGCTTCATCGCCACCGAGGAACGCACCCTGCCCGGATACCTGCACGACACCTACTCCTCCTGGCACCCGCTGTTCGTGTCCGGAGGGGCCTACGCCGTCCTCGGCGAGGACCTGCACCGCCACGGCCTGGAGTACCGCAACGGCGACGGCTTCGTCACCGGCACCGTCACCGACGACGGCCGTGTGCTCCTCGTGCACCGCGACGCGGCCACCACGGCGGAGGCGTTCGGCCGGGCCGAGGACAGGGCTGCCTACCTGGCGATGCTGGGGCGCTTCCTCGACAACGCCGACGCCATCGGCGGCATGCTGAGCGGCGAGCCCCGCTCCCCACGGACGCTGCGGCACATCGCGAAGCTGGTGCGCCGCGAACGGTTCACCGGCACCGAGGCCTGGCTCCGGTCGGCCGTCACCAGCGGACGCTCCTACTGCCGCGGCGCGTTCCGGGGCGACGAGGCGGACCTGCTGTGGGTGCCCTGGCTGCTGCACGCGGGGCTGTCCCCGGACCACGCCGGGGGCGGCCTGCTGCTGCCCGTGCTCGCGGCCTCGCTCCACGGCTACGGGGTGCCCGTCGTGGCGGGCGGCGCCGGCAACTTCGTCCGGGCCTTCGAGACGCTCCTCGGGGAACTCCACGTGGACGTCCGCACCGGGTACCCGGTGGAGCGGCTGCTCCTCACCGACGGCAGGGTCACCGGAGTGGCCGGCGGCGGTGAGCACATCCACGCCCGCCGTGCCGTCCTCGCCTCGGTGACCCCGACCGCGCTGTACGGGGAACTGCTGCCGCAGGACGCCCCGGTCCCCGCCGCGGTCCGCGACCAGGCCCGGCACTACCGCTACGGCCGCGCCGCGATGCAGCTCCACGTCGCCCTCTCCGCCCCGCCCGGCTGGAACGACGACCGGCTGGCCGGCATCCCGCTGTTCCACCTGAGCGACGGATCGGCGAGCACCGGGATCGCCTGCGCGGAGGCCGAGGCGGGCCTGCTGCCGCGCCGGCCCACGGTGGTCGTCGGCCAGCAGTACGTCCTCGACCCGTCCCGCGTGCCGGAAGGTGCCGCGTCCCTGTGGATCCAGCTGCAGGAACTGCCCTTCGCGCCCGTCGGCGACGCGGCCGGCGAACTCGACGTCGGCGGCGGCTGGACGGAGGCACTGACCGAGGGCTACGTCGGCCGGGTCCTGGCCCGGGTGGCCCGCCACGCCCCCGACCTGCCCGGCAAGGTGCTCGCCTGGGACGCCGTCACCCCGGCCGACCTGTCCGGGCACAACCCCAACGCGGTGGCCGGCGACCCGTACGGGGGCTCGGCCGAACTCGACCAGAGCCTGCTGTGGCGACCGCTGCCCGGCGCGCCCCGGCACGCCACACCCGTCCCCGGGCTGTGGCAGATCGGCGCCTCCACCCACCCCGGCCCCGGCCTCGGCGGGGGCTCGGGCCACCTCGCCGCGCAGCAGCTCATCCGCGGCGCACGACGACCCGGGCGCCGCTGACCCCTGGCCCGCGCCGCAGCGGGCATGGTGCGCCGGACGGGCGCGTGGTCCCCTGGCTGCCGTGCGCTTCCCGCTGGGGCACCCGGCGGTCGCGAGCGTGGCGTTCTTCGACCATCCGGTGCCGGAGGAGTTCTGGCACGCCGTCAAACACGCCGGGGATGCTCCCGGAGCACGTGCCCACGCCGTGAGGGGTCGTACGGGCGCGGTCAGGCGGCGGAGTCGTCGCCCTCGGCCCGCTCCTCGGGGACGAGCAGCACCGCGATGCGGCTGGTGTGGGCGATGGCGTCGCTGACACGGGGGTTGAAGAACGCCGCGACCGAGCCGCGGTGGTGGGGGCTGACGACCAGGAGGTCAGCCTTGAACTGCTCCGCCGCGGCGGAGATCGCGCCGGCGATCTCCTGCGTGGTCACGTCGCGGACGAGCTCACCGTCGGCCTCCGCCACACCCATGTCGTGGAGCGTGGCGACGGCCTCGTCGACGACGGCGCCGGCGTCGGAGTCCCCTTCCAGGGTCATGACGGTGTCGAACGCGACCGTCGAGGCGAGCACGTGCACGACGTGCACCGCGGCGCCGCTCAGCCGGGCCATGTCTCCGGCCGTGCGCAGGGCGGACTGGCGGGAGGGGCTGGAGTCGACGGCAACCATGATGCGCTGGTACATGGACATCTTTTCTCTTCTTCCAGGGCTGAGCAGGGGTTCGCGGACTCAGTAGAGGCCTGCGGTGGTGGAGTTCCCCTGACCAGCGGTGTCGTACGGCGTGAACATTCCGTTCACAGTCTGCGCCGACCTGCGGGGGCCGTCCGCGGCGGGGGGGGTGCCCCCTGAGCCCGGTGGCTGCCGTACCCTGCGCCCCGTCAGCCGGGCAGCTTCGCCGCGAGGACGTCGACCGGGGTGATGACGGGCGGCACCGCGAACAGTTCGTCACCGAGCGCCTCGATGCGCTGCCGCACCTTGCCCCGCAGGTGCGTCTCGCGGTCCTCCTCGGTCTCGAAGGCGTCGAAGATGCGGAACGAGGACGGCGCCGGGCGGAAGGCGAACCACGCCAACGTGCCCGGCTCGGCGTCGACCAGCGCCTTGGCGTCGACGAGGAAGCGGACGACCTCGTCCTCCCGGCCCGGCCGGGCCTCGAACTCCACGAAGAATCCGTACGCGGGCATACCGGTGCTCCAGGTCGCAGGAGGGACGGCCCCTCGGGGCCGCTGGTGAGGGCGACGCTACCCGGCCGGCCCGGCGCCCCCCGCGAAGCCGGCCCGGCATTTCGCGGCGTCGTTCCGTGTGTCTCGGGCCTGCCCCACGGGCCGGGAGCCCGGATAGGCTCGCGGCCCGGGCGACCGAGCGGCCCGACGCGTCCGGCCCGACGGGGCCGGCCCCGGCCCCGTGCTGTGGCCGCACCCACCGCGTGGCTGATGGTGATGGCGCTGGTGCCTCGCGGCGACATCGCCCTGCTGCTCCGGCCGTTCGGCCTGCTGCCCGATGCGAGCACGGCGCCGGTCGTGACCGCCCTGATCAGTCGTGGTGCCGTCGCCGACGCCGCGCGGGAGCGTCCTCGCCGCCGGGGCGTGGCCGCCGCGGTCCGTGCCCTGGTCGTGGCGGCGACGGGAGTGCTCGGCTTCACCGTCGACCTCCTGGTGTCCCCGCCCGCCGCCGACCTCGACCTTCAGGCCGGCATCCTCCTGGGACTGCCCCCGGGCGCGGGGCTGTTCACCCGGGTGGGCAACCGGAGGAACCCGTCCGCGCCGCCCGCGCCGCCCGGCGGGTGACGCGGGCGGAACCCGCTGCCGGGGCGGCACGTCACATCGGCAGGCTCCGAGGGGGGCCCACTGCCTTGGGGAGGCGTCATGAGACCGCTCGTGCTGGTGGGTGCCGTCTGTCTGCTCGTGGGATCCGCCGGATGCGGAGCGCGGACGGTGTCCGCGGCGGACGACGACGGTGCGGCCACCGCGCGCATGCGGGAGGTCGCCGAGGCCTGGGAGGGCTCGGAGTCCGCACGATCGTGGCGGGAGGGCTTCTACCCGCTGGAGGACGTGGTCCGGCTCCCGGACAACGCCTTCCGTACGGACGCCGACAAGCAGGCCTACCTGACGCGGAACTTCGAGCACCGTGGGGCGCTGCCCCGCACCGAGCACGAGGGCCGCATCCGCTGGGCGGACGGGACGTCGACGCCCGTCACGCCGATGACGGCACGGGAGGCCTACGACGGGCTGGACGAGGGGCCGGAGGGCCGCGCGGACCCGCTGACCGTCACCAAGGCCACCTTCGGCGAGATGACCCTGCTCACCAGCCGCGGCGAGGCCCGCGTCCCCGCCTGGCACTTCACGCTCGACGGCTACGACACCCCGCTGGTGCGTGCCGCGATCAGCCCCGCGCGGCTGCCGGGCGCCCCGATCGCCGCCCTCTCCCAGGCCACCGATCCCGGGATGCCGCTGCACGGGCTGCGGAAGGTCGCCGAGGACGGCCGGAGCGTCACCGTCCAGGCGGAGCACGGCGCCTGTGACGACGGTCCGGCCGTCGACGTGCTGGAGACCCGCGACAGCGTGGTGCTCCGCGGCACGGTCCGCGGCGCGGACGACGGCCCGTGCACCGCGCAACTGCTCGTCGACCCGGTGACGGTCCGCCTTGACCGGCCGCTCGGTGGGCGGATCCTGCTCGACGCCTTCACCGGCGGGCCCGTGGAGCTCGGCGGGCGGTAGACCTCCGCCTGGCCCCCGTCACCCGGTACGACGACGGCCGCCGCGCCCCGAGGGGCGTGGCGGCCGTCGCGTGGTGGCGGTGCGGCGTCAGGCGGCGCTCCTGCGCCGTACGACGACGATGATCACGGCGCCCAGCCCGAGGGCCAGGATCGCGGAGCCGCCGAGGAGCAGCGCGCCGCCGGCGCCGGTGAAGGCGAGGCCGCCGCCGGAGTCGCCGCCGGAGGACGAGGAGCCGCCGTTGCCGGACGTGCCGGCGGAGCCCGACTCGTCGTCGCCGGAGGCGGTGGGCTCCGGGGTGGCCGACGGGCCACCGGAGGAGCCCTGCGAGCCGTCGCCGTCGCCGGTGGCGTTCAGGACGATCCAGGCGGTGTTGTTGGACTGCTCGGGCTCGACCGGGTTGTTCCACGCCGGCAGGGCGACCTTGCCCTTGGCGTTCTTCACGACCTTGTCGATGCGCAGCTCGAACGGGAAGCTCAGCTTCGCGTCCTCCAGCAGCGGGGTGTCGACCCAGCACAGGTAGCCCTTGACGCCCTCGTCGATGGTGGTGAAGCTGCAGCCCTTGGGGCTCTTGGTCACCTTCGCGCCCTCGGGCACGGCGACGGAGAAGATGATCGGCTCCCCGCCGCTGCGCAGAGCGCTGATCCAGGCCGGACCGTCGTTGCGGAAGCCGATCTCCGCCTTCACCGTGTCGCCGGCGTCGCCCCGGGCGGAGGCACCGGTGAGCACCAGGTCGTAGGTGTTGTGGCTGGGCAGGTCGAGATCGGTGTAGCGCGTGTAGTCACCCGCGGGGGCGCCGGGGACTTCCTCGAGGGTCAGCGGCGCGCCGGTACCCGGCGTGTAGCCGTCGTTCTCCAGCAGCGCCTCGGCCTTCTTCGCGCCGACCGCGGAGAACCCGTAGCTGAAGCCGTCCCTGAGGGCGAACGCGGCCGTCTTGACCTTCAGCGGTCCGGACAGGGTGTAGGCCGTGCCCGTCTTGTAGGTGCCGGCGAAGGTGCAGATCGCGTCGGTGCCCTGATAGAGCAGCGACCCCTCGGTGGTCTGCTTGTAGGCGCAGTTGCCGTAGCTGTCGGGGAAGCTCAGCCCGCGCGAGCCGTGGAAGTGGAGCACGGCGCCGTCGGCCGCCATGCCGCCGACGTTGCGGAACCCGACCGGCGCCTCGTAGGTGTCGCCGGCGGCGAGGCCCTTCGGCTCGGCGAGCTTGCGGCCCAGCAGTTCCGGACCGCCGACCAGCACGTCGATGGTGAGCGGCGTGAACTCGACGCCCTCGCCCTCGCCGGTCACCTTGATGGTGCCGAAGTCCCCGGCCGCGCTGTCGGCGTCGATGTCGAGGCGGATGCCGCCGATGCGGTTGTACGCCTCCCCGGCGTTGATGTCGTCGCGCTCGCAGACGGCGGTCAGGCCGGTCGCGTCGCAGGGCAGCTTCACGGCGGCGACGCCCTCGAGGCCGCTGGCGTCGATCTTGATCGTGTACGGGCCCTGGTGGACGACGGGGACCACCCCGTCGTCGTCCGGCTCGTCGCTGCCGGGCGCGGCGAGCCGCAGCGAGACCTGGGGCTGGCTCGGGTCGTCGTCGTCGCCCTGGAGCGACAGATCCACGTGGCTCGCGCCGGTGATCGCGACCGGCAGTGGGGCGCCGTCGTCGGCGAGCGCGGGTGCGGCTGAGCCGAACCCGGCGGCCAGAGCGGCGGCCGCCACGAGACCGATCGCTGCCCGGGAGACGGATCTGCGGACGGGACGTCTCATCAACGTTTCCTTGTCGGATGTCGGGGTCTGAAGCGGTGCGCCGCTCCGGGCGCACGCCCTTCAGACCTCCCGGGCATCCACACCGTTGTGCACGGGAAGATCACAGAGTGGTCACAGATGGGGCCGTCGTGCCGAAAGGGATCCGTGTGTGTCGGCACCAAAGCCAAATAAGCCGGGCAAATGCGTGTTTTACGGTTTCCGGGTGACGGAATAGTTGCCTCGGCATACGGGGTTGCAGCTCACGTACACGACACGCATGACCACCACCACGGTCCTACCTCTGCCCGGAGGCCTCACCCCATGACGCTCACGACGACCGACCTGCCCGCCCGGAGAGCCAGCGGGGCGGTCGTCCCGGTACTCGCCTTCGCGGGCATCGTTGTCGCAGTCATGCAGACCCTGCTCGTGCCGGTCATCAAGGACCTGCCGCAGCTGCTGCACACGGCGCCGAGCAACGCGACCTGGGTGCTGACCTCCACCCTGCTCTCCGGCGCGGTGGCCACCCCGATCATGGGCCGCCTCGGTGACCTCTACGGCAAGCGCCGCATGCTGATCACCAGCCTCGCGGTCATGGTGGTCGGCGCGGTGATCAGCGCCGTCACCAGCCAGCTGCTCACCATGATCGTGGGCCGTACGCTCCAGGGCTTCGCCATGGGCGCCATCCCGCTCGGCATCGGGCTCATGCGCGACATGCTCCCCCGGGAGCGGCTCGGCTCGGCGATGGCCCTCATGAGCTCCTCCATCGGCGTCGGCGGCGGCCTGGCGCTGCCCGGCGCGGCGCTGATCGCCCAGCACACGAACTGGCACGCGCTCTTCTACGCCGCGGCCGGTCTCGGCGTCCTCGCCATCGTCCTCGCCCTGGCCGTCGTGCCGGAGTCCCCGACGCGCGCGAAGGGCACGTTCGACCTGCCCGGCGCGCTCGGCCTGTCCACCGGCCTGGTCCTGTTCCTGCTGCCGATCACCAAGGGCAGCGACTGGGGCTGGTCGTCCGGCACCACCCTCGGGCTGTTCGCCGCAGCAGCCGTCGTCCTGCTGCTGTGGGGCGTGATGGAACTGCGGGTGAAGGCCCCGCTGGTCGACCTGCGCACCACCGCCCGCCGCGAGGTGCTGCTCACCAACCTCGCCTCGATCATGGTCGGGGTCAGCTTCTACGTCGTCTCGCTCGTCCTGCCCCAGCTCCTCCAGCTCCCCGCAGCCACCGGTTACGGCCTGGGCCAGTCCATGGTCGTCGCGGGTCTGGCCGTGGCCCCGCTCGGCCTGACGATGATGTTCACCGCCCCCGTCTACGCCCGCCTGTCCGCCCGCTTCGGCCCGAAGACCACGCTGATCATGGGCCTGCTGGTGATCGGCGCCGGCTACGGCGGCGGCCTCGGCCTGATGGACGCCGTCTGGCAGACCGTCCTCACCTCGGTGATCCTGGGCGCGGGCATCGGCCTGGCCTACTCCTCGCTGCCCGCCCTCATCGTCGGCGCGGTGCCGGCCTCCGAGACCGGCGCGGCCAACGGCCTGAACACCCTGATGCGGTCCGTCGGCACCTCGGTGTCCAGCGCCGTGATCGGCATGGTGCTGGCCAACACCGCCCAGCACGTCAACGGCGTCGCCATCCCGACCATGCACGGCTTCCGCGTCTCGTTCCTCATCGCCACGGGCGCCGTCCTCCTCGGCCTGCTGCTCGCCCTCGGCCTGCCCGGACGGCGGACCGGCCTGCAGCTGCGCGCCGGCAGCGAGGAGGAGGCCGGCCTGGCGCGTGCGGAGGAGGTCCTGCGTGGCTTCCGTGGCCGGGTCGTGGGTGCTGGGGGCGCTCCGGTCGCCCGTGCCAAGGTCACCCTGATCGACCGTCGCGGGCGGCAGGCCGGGGCGACGCTCTCCGCGGAGGACGGCAGCTACGCGCTCGCGGTCCCGGCCGGTGGCCCGTACGTGCTCGCCGCGCGCGCGGCGGGGCACGGCCCCCTCGCCTCGGCGGCCACGCACGCGGGAGACGAGCGCCTGGTCGACCTCGACCTGGCGCTGCCCGGCGAGACCGTCACGGCCTGACCGGTGGCCTGGGTGGGGCGGGCCTCAGGGGGTCAGCCCCGCCCCGTCAGCCGCGACCCGGCGGGCGTACGCCGGTACAGCACCGTCCGCCCCGACCGGGAACGGGTCACGAGACCGGCCTGGTGCAGCACCCCCAGGTGGTAGGAGACCGTGGCGGCGCTCAGGAAGTGACGCGCCGCGAGCTGCGTGGTGGACGCCGGCCGCGCCAGCGCCCCCAGCAGCCCCGCGCGGGTGGGCCCGAGCAGCCTGGCCAGCTCGGCGGAAGGGGCCGCCGGCGCGGCCGGCCTGTCCCGTACGGGATAGGCCACCATCGGCGGCCGCCGCCCGCCGCGCACCGGGTCGACGACCACGCTCGGCCCCGCCGCCACCAGCGACGGCACCACGATCACCAGGGGAGCGGCGATCCCCACCGAGAAGCGGCTCTCGACGCGCAGCGTGCCGCCGGTCCACCGGATCGCGGGGTGCAGCGAGTTGAACAGCCCCGCGGCGCCCTGCCGGGCCAGTACCCCCGCGCACCGGTCGACCTCCGCGTCGAGCGCGGCCCTCGCACCGGGCCAGTGCGGGGCGAAGGCGAGCTCCCAGTAGCGCCGCAGTTCCTCCGCGACCTGCCGGGCGACGTGTCCGCCGCCCCGCGCCATCGCGCGCCGCACCCCGGGCGGCAGCTCCGATCCGGCCAGCCCGTTGCAGGGGCGGCCGTCCCGCAACGCCGCCAACTCGCCCAGCACGCGCCCGGGCGGCGTGGCACGCACCCGCTCCAGCTCCTCCTCGACGGTGGGCGAGGGACCGGACGGATGCGGGCTGAGGAAGTCCGGTAGGTAGCCGCCCCCGTCGAGCGCCAGCTCCGACAGCAACGGCAGCCGTGCGCGGCGCAGCACCCGACGGGCCCGCGTCACCCACGGATCGGCCTCCGGGTCCGGGCGCAGGCCCCACGGCAGCAGCGTCGCCGCGACCTCGTGCAGCGGCGAGACAGCGAAGTGGGACCGGGCCAACCCGGCGGCGTCCACGGTGAGTTCGATCATCCTTCTCCCTGCCGCCCCGCATCCCGGGTTCCTTCGAACGTGCTCGAATCGTGGCACGGAGTCTCGCCGTGGCGAGCCCCCTTGGCGCAGTCTGATGGCCGACGGACGGCAGGGGCACAGAGAACGCCGGAGGGCGGGGGTGCGTGCGATGCGGGTGATGCGCGGGGCCGGAAAGGCACGGGGGACGCGGAGGTCCGGAGCACGGGCGGCGGTGGCGCTGGCCGCCGCCGGCCTGCTGATGGTGGCGGGCACCTGCACGTCGTCGGCACAGGACCGGGGGGCCGCGGGGCCGGCCGGGGGGAGCGGGGGGCTCTCCGGCACCGCGGCCTGCCCCGGCCTGGACGGCTTCAGCTGTGCCACGCTGACGGTTCCGCTCGACCACAGCGGCGCGGTACGGGGCCGGCTGGGCCTGAAGGTCGCCATGGGCGACAACGCGGACGCCCCCAAGGGCGTCCTGCTGTTCCTGACGGGTGGCCCCGGACAGCCGGGCGTCCCCTTCGTGGAACGGATGCGCAAGGTACTGGAGCCGGTGCTCAAGGACTACCGCCTCGTCATGATCGACCAGCGCGGCACCGGCGGCGACGCGCTGCAATGCCCCGCGCTGCAGGAGCAGATGGGATCGTCGGACCTGACGCCGCCCACCGCACGCGCGGTGCGGGACTGCGCCGCGGCCATCGGTCCCGACCGCCGCTTCTACGGCACCGGCGACACGGTCGCCGACCTCGAACTGCTCCGCCGCGCGCTGGGCGTGCGGAAGATGACCCTCGACGGTGTCTCCTACGGCACGTACACCGCCGAGCGGTACGCCCTCGCCCACCCCGGGCACGTGGCCCGGATGGTGCTGGACTCGGTGGTGCCCCAGACCGGTTACGACCCGATGGACCTGGCCGCGATGCGGGCCGCGCCGCGCGTGCTGACGGCGGCGTGCGCGAGCATCGGCTGCGCCACGGACCCGGCGGCTGACCTGGCCGAGGTCGTGGACACCTACGGCAACGGCGTCGACGTGCTGGACGCGCTCACCACCTGGGAGTTCGTCGACCCCGACTACGCGGACATGATCGACGCCCTCCACCAGGCCGCCGAGGGCGACCCGGGACTGCTCAACGGCCTCATCCAGGGCGTACGGCAGGGCAGCGCGGCGACCGCGGAGGAACTCAGCCAGGGGCTCCACGCCTCGACGTTGTGCCTCGACGGACGCTACCCCTGGGGCAGGTCGGACGCCCCGGTCGCCGGCCGGCGGGACGCGCTGGAGAAGGCGGGTGCCGAACTGACCCCGGCCGACCACGGCCCCTTCGACGCCGTCACGGCGATGGGCCTCGGCTCCATGCTCAGCTGCCTCGACTGGCCCCGCACCCCGGCCCCGCCGCTACCTGCCGCGCACCGGCGCCTCCCCGGCGTCCCGGTGCTGCTCCTCGGCGGCGACCGGGACCTGTCGACGCCTCTGGAATGGCTGTACGACCAGAAGAAGCTGACGCCGCGGGCCCAGGTCGTGGTGGTCCACGGCGCCGCCCACTCCGTGCAGAGCCGGGCGGCGAGCGACGAGGGCCGCCAGGCGGTCCACGACTTCCTGCTCGGGCGCTGACGGCCGCGCGGGCCGCAGGGGCGCCGCATCCGTCAATCCGGATGCGGCGCCCCTGCGGCCCGTGGTCTCCTGCACCCCATGACCGAGCCGTCCCCGCGTGACCGCATCGAGCGCTACTACGCCACGGTGCCGCTGCTGTTCGCCGAAGCCGAGAGGTTCGGCTCCCTGTGCCTGTTCGTCCGCAAGGAGCCCGGCACCCCCTATTACGGCGGGCCGGGCCACGCCCGCCCCGATGTGGTGGGCGGCCGCGGGGCGCCCTCCGCGGACGACATCGCCCGGGTCCGCGCCCGGCAGCGCGAACTCGGCGTGCCGCAGGCCTTCGAATGGCTCGCGGAGGTCACGCCGTCACTGCGCGGGAGCATCGAGGCAGCCGGTCTCCCGGTGGCGGAACGCCCCTTGATGGTCCTCGACCCCCGCCGTCCGCTGCTGCGGCAGCCCCTCCCCGACGGGGTCACGATCCGGGAGGTGCACGCCGACGATCCCGCGCTCCCCGCCGTACTTGCCCTCCCCGGGCTGGCGTTCGCCGACGAGGGCACCGCGACCGGGACGGCGGGCCGCGCCGAACTGGCGGCGGCCGCCGAGGCGCTGCGGGCGGACGCCACCGTGGCGACGACCGCCCCCTCGCTCCGCACCGGCCACAAGACGCTCTTCGCCGCCTTCGCCCCCGACGGTACCCCGCTCGCCGCGGGCCACCACCATCCTGCCGACGGCACCACGGAGATCGGCGGCGTCGGTACCCTACCCACCGCCCGCCGCCAGGGCCTCGGCGCCGCCGTGACGGCCGCCCTCGCCGCCCACGCCCGCGACCACGGCGTGCGCACCGTCTTCCTGGCCTACGCGCACCGGACCGTCGCCCGCATCTACGCCCGCCTGGGCTTCCGCCCGGCCGGTACCACCCTGCTCATCTCCGGTCAGCCGGCCCGCGGGCAGTAGCCGGCGAGGCCGGTCAGCCGTGCGGGTGGTCCGGCGCGCCGTCGACCCGGCGGGAGCCGCGGGCGTCGTCCATCCATCCCGGGCGCGTCCGGAGGAAGGAGAGGTCCTCGGCGGACGGGTCGGCCGTGTCCCGGAGGCGTTCGCCCTCCGCGGGGGTGAGGCGGGTGTACCAGGTCGTCAGGTCGTCGCCGCCGCCGGACCAGCCGGGGTACTCGTGGAAGCGGTGGAACCAGTAGGTCCGGCAGGCCGCGCAGCACAGCAGGGACTCCTGGTCGTGGTGGGACTCGTACAGCGTCCGCACCCAGGCGAGTTCGGGCCCGGCGCAGCAGTCGATGAAGCTCGGGTTCGCCACGGCGCGCGATCCTATCCCCCCGAGGACGGGCGCGTTCGGGGCGCCCGGTACCCTCTCGGCGTCCGGGCACGTGAAGCCCGTCACCCTCGACGAAGGCGGTACCCGGCCGTGGACCTCACCGCGACGTTCCAGATGACGGGACAGGAGTACCGCAGAGCGATCCGCAGTTCGCCCGCCATCCGTGGGGTCACCGTCCTCGGCCTTCTCCTGGCCCTGCTGGGCGCGCTGTCCCTGTTCTCGGACGAGCCGAAGAAGTGGCTGCTCTTCTACGGGATCGGCATGCCGTTCTTCCTCGAGGTCGTCGCGGTCCGTCTCGCCGTCCGCAGGATCGCGCGCCAGTTCGCCGAACCGTGGACCGTCCGGCTGACGGAGCAGGCCTACACGCTGCGCACGACCGTCTCGCAGGCGGAGGTCGGCTGGGACGCCTACCGCGAGGCGCGGGAGCGTGCGGGGTTCTGGTACCTGCGCCAGGTCAGCGGAGCCTACGGGTTCTTCCCCAAGCGGGCCTTCGACGAGACCCAGCAGGCCGTCGTCGCCGCCTTCTTCGCCCGGCGGCTGCCCCCGGTGAAGCGGCCCTGGTACCGGCCGTTCTCCTGACGGGGCGCGGTCGGGGGGCCGGCGTGTGCTGCCGGCCCCCCACCGGCGGTCAGGCGCGGGCGAGGAGTTCGAGGGTGTCGACGACCCGGTTGGAGAAGCCCCACTCGTTGTCGTACCAGGCCACCACCTTGATGTGGCGGCCGTCGACGCGGGTGAGGGCGGCGTCGAAGATGGACGAGGCCGGGTGGCCGGTGATGTCGCTGGAGACCAGCGGCTCGGTGGCGTAGTCGAGGATGCCCTTCAGCTTGCCGTCGGCGGCGGCCCGGTAGGCGTCCAGCACCTGCTCGCGGGTGACCTCGCGGGAGACCGTGGTGTTGAGCTCCACGATCGAGCCCACCGGTACGGGCACGCGGATGGAGTCGCCCGAGAGCTTGCCGTCGAGCTTCGGCAGCACCTTGCCGATGGCCTTGGCGGCCCCGGTGGTGGTGGGCACGATGTTCACGCCGGCGGCGCGGGCGCGCCGCATGTCGCGGTGCGGGCCGTCCTGGAGGTTCTGCTCCTGGGTGTAGGCGTGCACCGTGGTCATGAAGCCGTGCTCGATGCCGGCCAGGTCGTCCAGCACGGACGCGAGCGGGGCCAGGGCGTTCGTGGTGCACGAGGCGTTCGACACGATGGTGTGCCGGGCCGGGTCGTACTCCTCGGTGTTGACGCCGTACGCGAGGGTGACGTCGGCGCCGTCGGAGGGGGCGCTGACCAGGACCCGCTTGGCACCGGCGGCCAGGTGCGCGCGGGCGGCCTCCGCCGAGGTGAAGCGGCCGGTGGACTCCAGCACGACGTCGACGCCCAGCTCGGCCCACGGCAGCTTGGCCGGTTCGCGCTCGGCGAGCACCTTGATCCGGCGGCCGTCGACCACCAGCTCGGAGCCGTCCACCTCGACGGTGCGCCCGAGCCGCCCGAGCGCGCTGTCGAACTTGAGCAGGTGCGCGAGGGACTCGGGTGCCGTGAGGTCGTTGACGGCGACCACCTCGAGGTCGCTGCCGCGCTCGACGAGGGCGCGGAGGGTGTTGCGTCCGATGCGGCCGAATCCGTTGACGGCGATGCGGGTCATGGCGGGTTCCTTTCGTTGCCGCCTCCATGCTCCGCATGCGCGGGCCCTTGCGGCAGTGGCCTGAACGACAGCATGCGCAAGTATCCCGCCATACATTTCGCCATCGATCGCAAGGATCCCGCCACTCCCTCGCCACTTCCTCCCGGTCAGGCCGAGAAGGTGTTCCGGTACTCCGTGGGGGAGGTCCCGAGGATGCGGTGGAAGTGCAGGCGCAGGTTCGCGCCGGTGCCGAGGCCGACGCGGTCGGCGATCTGCTCCACGCCCAGGTCGGTGCGTTCCAGCAGTTCGCGGGCCAGGTCGACCCGGGCCCGCAGCACCCACTGCATCGGCGTGTAGCCGGTGTCCTCCACGAACCGCCGTGAGAAGGTGCGCGCCGAGACCCGCGCGTTGCGGGCGAGCGTCTCCAGCGTCAGCGGTTCGGCCAGGTGCGCCAGGGCCCACTCGCGGGTGCCGGCGAAGAGGTCGCCGAGCGGCTCGGGCACGCTCCGGGGGACGTACTGGGCCTGGCCTCCGCTGCGGTACGGCGCCGCCACCAGCCGCCGCGCCACGTGGTTGGAGAGGGCGACGCCGTGGTCCCGCCGCACCAGGTGCAGGCACAGGTCGATGCCGGACGCCGCTCCGGCCGAGGTGAGCACGTCGCCCTCGTCCACGAACAGCACGTTCTCGTCCACCCGCACCAGGGGGTGCCGCTCGGCGAGGGCCTTGGTGTAGTGCCAGTGGGTCGTGGCCCGCTTGCCGTCCAGCAGGCCCGTCGCCGCCAGCGCGAACGCCCCGGTCGAGATGGCCGCGAGCCGGGTCCCGCGCTCGTGGGCCGCCGTCAGCGCGCCGACGACCGCCGCGGGCGGTTCGGCGCCGGCCGGCTCCCGGTAACCGGGGATGAAGACGGTGTCGGCGTCCTCGAACGCCTCCAGACCCTCCGCCACGTGGTACGAGAGCCCGTCGCCGCCGGTCACCAGCCCGGGCGCCGCGCCGCACACCCGTACGTCGTAGGGCATGCTCGGCCGGTTGGAGAACACCTGCGCCGGGATCCCGACGTCCAGCGGCTTGGCACCCTCCAGCACGAGCACGACGACGTGATGGTTCTTCCTGCGGCTCAAGGGGCCTCCTCCGGCTCTCCCGCCCGGTGGCGTGGCCGACCACCACCGCAAGCATCCTGCCATCGGTCGCCCGGCGCGTCCCCGGCCCGGAGACGGCGATGAGCCGAACGCGGGATCTACGCGCGAAGAAATTTTAACATTCCATTGTCATGGACACTTCCCAAGGGGCCGGGTCCGGGGCTACCAAGTGGTAGTCAACTCTCCGCCCAGGGAGGTTCCGTGAGACGCACCACGTCGTTGTCGGCCCTGACCACCCTGATCGTCACCCTGGCCTTCGGCCTGCTGTGGTCCACCCCGGCACACGCCGCCGGGCCCGCCTACGTCGCGCTGGGGGACTCGTACTCCGCCGGCAACGGAGCGGGTAACTACGACAGCGCCAGCGGCAGTTGCCACCGGAGTTTCAGCGCGTACCCGTACCTCTGGAAGAACGCCCACGCCCCCTCCTCCTTCGCCGACACCTCCTGCTCGGGTGCGGTGACCACGGACGTGACCAACAACCAGCTCGGCCCGCTGAACGCCTCCACCGGTCTGGTCTCCCTCACCATCGGCGGCAACGACGCGGGCTTCTCGGACGTCATGACGACCTGTGTGATCGGCTCCGACACCGACTGCGTCAACCGGGTCACCCAGGCGGAGAACTACGCCCGCAACACCCTGCCCGCCCGCCTGGACGCCACCTACAACGCGATCCGCGCCAAGGCCCCCAACGCCAAGGTCGTCGTCCTCGGCTATCCCCGCGTGTACACCCTGAACGTGCTGTGCGTCGGCCTGTCCGACACCAAGCACCGCAAGATCGACGAGGCCGCGGACGTCCTCGACGGCGTCATCGCCGCCAGGGCCGCCGCCCACGGCTTCGTCTTCGGCGACGTCCGGGGGACCTTCAACGGCCATGAACTGTGCTCCGGCGACGACTGGTTGCACTCCCTGGTGGTCTCGCCGAGCTGGGAGTCCTACCACCCGACCGCCAAGGGCCACTCGAGCGGCTACTACCCCGTGCTGAACGCCAACAGCTGACCACCCACCTCCCCGCAGACCCCGTACGGCCGCGCCCGAAGGTCCGTGCGGGGTCGCGTCATGCCGTCACCGACAAGTGAGTCGGTCAGAAAGTGGATGAGTGGCTGTACCACTCCTTGCGGTCGGGCCCTCCCTTTGCCACTCTTGGCGGGCCCGGTCCTCCGCTCCACGACCGGGTGGTCCGCGCGCCTCCCTCGTCCCCCCATCGCCATGCCGTGCTGCCCGCGTACGGCGGCTGACGACCGAACAGGATGCGGAATGTCTCTGACGCGCCGAAGAATGCTGATGGCGACCGCCGTGAGCGTGGTGACCGCCACCGTCACCCAAGGCGGCCTCGCCGGCCTCGCGGCCGCCGCCCCCCGGACCACCGCCGACGACGGTTCCGTACCGGGCCTGTCGACCCTGGACCGTACGCTGCTGCGCGGCCCGGACCTCGGGTCCGGCTACCGCGGGATCGTCGCGGGGCCCGGCGAACCCCACCTCGTCCGCAAGGACCTGGCCAACGTCACCGCACCCACGGTGACCCGGTCGCTGATCGCCTTCGCCCAGATGTCCGACCTGCACATCGTCGACGACCAGTCACCGCTGCGCGTCGAGTGCCTCGACCGGCTCGCCGACTACGGCCCGCCGCACTACAACTCGTATCCCACCGAGTCCGCGTACCGCGCGCACGAGTTCCTGTCGACCCAGACGACCGACGCGATGTGCCGCGCCGTCCGGCAGGTCGGACGCGGACCGCGGACCGGCGCACCGCTGGCCTTCACCGTCGTCACCGGCGACGCGGTCGACAACTGCCAGTACAACGAGACCCGTTGGTACATCGACCTGCTGGACGGCAACACCGTCACCCCCGATTCCGGCAACCTCGCCCTCGACGAGAGCGTGAGCAGCGGGCGGTTCGGCACCGACGTCCACTACTGGCACCCGCAGGCCCGGCAGAGCCCCCCCGACAACAACGAGCTGGCCGGCTTCCCCCTGGTGACCGGTCTGCTCGCCGCCGCCCGCAGGCCCTTCACCGCGGGCGGCCTGCGCATGCCCTGGTACGCCGCCTACGGCAACCACGACGGCCTCGTGCAGGGCAACGTGGCGCCGGACGTCCTGCCGTTCGACCCGCTCAAGAGCATCGCCACCGGCTCGACGAAGATCACCCAGATCGAGGGCGTCCCCGACGTCTTCGACAACGGGCCCGCCTACTACATCGAGCTGCTGACGGACATCATCACCGGCGACTTCACCCTCGACACCGAGAAGGTCACCGCCGACCCGGCACGACGCCTGCTGGAGCGGCGCGAGTTCGTCGCCGAGCACTTCCGCACCACCGGCACCCCCGCCGGACACGGCTTCACCTCCGGCAGCGACCGGGCGTACTACGCCATACCCTCCGGCCCCTCCGACCTCGTCCAGGTCCTCGTGCTCGACACCACCAACCCGGGCGGCGGCGCGGACGGCGCCCTCGACCAGGCGCAGTGGGAGTGGCTGGACGCGCAGCTGAAGGCGAACAGCTCCCGCTACGAGACGGACCGGCCCAACGGCACGGGTCCCGGCACCGTCGTCACCCAGCCCGGGGTCAAGGACAAGCTGATCGTCGTCTGCTGCCACCACACGCTCGACTCGATGGACAACACGGACGACGACGCGCCCTACAGCGGCGCCGACCTGCGCGACAAGCTGCTGCGCTTCCCGAACGTCGTCCTGATGGTGGACGGCCACACGCACACCAACAACATCACCGCGCACAAGCCCGCCTGGACCTCCGCGCTCAGCGCCGGATTCTGGGAGGTGAACACCGCCTCGCACATCGACTGGCCCGTGCAGTCCCGGATCGTCGAGATCGCCGAGGGCGGCGGCCACCTGTCGATCTTCACCACCATGGTCGACGCGGACGCCCCGCTGTCGTACGGCGGGGACACCGGCACCCCCGCCGCGCTCGCCTCGCTGGCGCGCGAACTGGCCGCCAACGACATCCAGTCCGTCGCCCGCGGCATCGACCTGCGGCGCGGCGCACCGACGGCCCGCAACACCCAGCTGCTGCTCCCGCTGCCCTTCGCGCTGCCCACCGGCGCCGGCACGCCCGCGCCCGACTGGCCCCTGCTGCAGCAGGGCCAGAGCGGCACCCGGGTCAGGGCCCTGCAGTACCTGCTGAACGCCCGCGGGGTGGGGCTCGCCGTGGACGGCGTCTTCGGCATCACGACCGCCGCCGGTGTCCGTTCCTTCCAGACCTCGCGTGGTCTGCCCTCGAACGGCGTCGTCGGCCCCGCGACCTGGCAGCCGCTCGTCGTCGCGACGCTCAAGCAGGGCGACACCGGACCCGCTGTCTCCGCCGTGCAGTACCTGCTGAACACCCGCGGTGCGGGACTGTCCGTCGACGGAGCCTTCGGCCCGGCGACGGACACCGCGGTGCGGTCCTTCCAGTCCTCCCGCGGCCTGCCCGCGGACGGCACCGTCCGGACCGGGGCCTGGCTGAACCTACTGGCCCCCTGACCCGACGAGGGCGGCACCGCAGCAGGTGCCGCCCCGTCCCACGCCGGCGTCGTGCGCGGGTTGGTGCCCGGACCGCCGGCGAGCACCGCGGCCCGGGCCGGTGCCCGCACCCTCACGGGGTGCGGGCACCGGCGCATCGCGTGGGCTACTTCAGGCCGAAGGCCCGGGTGACGGTCTGGGTGATGCCGCCGCCGTTGTACTGCTTGGCGGTGACGCGGATGGACACGTAACCCGCCCGGGCCGGCGCGTGGAGCTGCGCCTGCCAGGTGTCCTTGCTCGCCTTCAGGTCCTGCGGCTGCCAGGAGGCCCCGTCGTCGTAGGACACCTCGAGCTTGACCGAGGAGACCGCGTCCTTGGCCGCGTCACTGCCGAGGACGACGGGAGTGACGGAGAAGGCCGACGTACGCTTCGCCTGCCCGGCGCGGTCCAGCTCCGTTCCGTAGTCGAGCTGGACCAGCGGGATGACCTGAGCGTCGGCGGTTCCGGACTGGAACCGCCATTCGGTGTGCGTGGTGGAGGAGTACGGGGTGACGTCGGTGTTCCCCTGCGTGTCGACCACGAGCCGGTAGGGGAGCGTCTGCGGGGCCAGGTCGACCGCGACGAAGTCGGCGTACGGCCCGCTCTGGTACACCTTCTTGTCCCCCTGGTAGAGGGCGAAGTCCCGGGACATCAGGCCGGTGCTGCCGCTGTGGGCGGCTCCTCCGTCACCGAAGCCCGTGATGATGCCCGTCATGACGTCGCCGAATCGCTGCGGGACCTCGAAGCTGAGCATGCGCGGCCGGATGAGGGGGCCGAACCAGTTTTGGCTCTGCACGCTGCGCGGACGGTAGCCGACGACGTCGGTGAAGCTTGTGAGGCCGTCGGCGACGCCGGCGTACTGCTGCCACTTCACGCCGTCGCCGGCGGACACCCAGTCGGTTCGGGGACCCGGTGCGACCGGCTCCCTCGGAAATGTCGGGTTGCGCGGCCCGAAGCTGTAGGGATGGCCGGCGGGGTACTGCTCGTACGGCGGGCTGTCCTCCCGGCTCTCCTTGATCTGCTTGCCGGCGGGCGTGGCGAAGACGTTGTCGACGCGGGCGAGGCTGCCGGGGTCCGTCGACGCGGAGGGGTCGTCGGGCACGCCGCCGTGGTGGTAGTCGGCCAGGTCGTACAGGTACCGCGGCGAGGGATGGGCCTCGACCGCCAGCTTGGTCCTCCCCGGGGACGTGATCTCCTTGATCAGGCCGGCGCCCTCGTCGACGGTGAGAGAGGCGACCGGGATGGGCCCGGTCGTGTAGCCGTCCGGGTCCCCGTACCAGTCGGTCAGGCGGCCGTCGATGCCGTTGACCACCAGGAGCATCGCCGCGCCCGCGGCACGTGCGGCCGCCGCCTGGTCCGCCGGGGCCACCCATGCGTCGGCGCGGACGACCACGGCCTTGCCGCGGGCGGACAGCCCGACGTAGTCGGCGGGCCTGCCGGTGCCTGCGAAGACGGCCTCGACGTGCGA
This sequence comes from Streptomyces sp. PA03-5A, assembly GCF_033792725.1. Taxonomy (NCBI): domain Bacteria; kingdom Bacillati; phylum Actinomycetota; class Actinomycetes; order Kitasatosporales; family Streptomycetaceae; genus Streptomyces; species Streptomyces sp. PA03-5A. The sequence goes on from NZ_JARAVL010000006.1 coordinate 157,530, forward strand.
GGTGCCGTCCTGGAACGGTGCGGAACCGGGCTGCACCAGCAGGGTCTCGTCGAGGCTGCGCCCGCCGTAGGTGATCTTCAGCGGGGTCTGCTTGGCGCGGATCCGGGTGGTGAAGACGAAACTGCCCTTCTTCACCTTGCCCTTGGTCGGAAGCGCCCACAGGCTGTCGTACTCGGGCGAGGTCATGACGATCTCGTGCAGGGCCTGTGTGTCCTTGTACGTGGGCTCGCTGGAGGTGAAGGAGCGGTACAGGTCGATCCTGCTGTTGGTGACGGTCGTGGGCTCGGGCGTGTCCACCTTGACCGGGCGGATGCGCGACGCGTCCAGTTCCACTTCCCGGTCGGACCTGAGGTCCACCTCGGGCGCGGTCAGTACGGCGTACCCGAGGGAGTGCGGGCCGTTTCGGCCTTCGACGTCGAGGGTGGAGACGACGGTGTAGGAGCCGGGGGCCCAGCGGCTGGTGAGCCTGCCGTCCGGGACCCACATGACGGAGGTGGTCCCGTCGGCACCGGTGATCTCGACCTCGCCACTGACGGGTTGCCCGGACGTGTCTTTCAGACGGACCGTCAGGTCGTACTTCTCGGACTCGACGGACATCCCCATGGCCGTGTGCACGGCACCGGCCGCGAAGCGTGCGGTGACCTGGGCGGCGTACCGGCCCGCCGCGAGCGCCCTGGGGTCCGCGACGACGTCGACCGTCGAGGTGCCGCGCGCCGGAACCGTGACACGGTCGGCGGCCACGGTGAACGCCCCCGCGGGCGAGTCGCCGCGGTCCACCGTGAGCCGCAACGTGACGGCGCTGTCGGTGGTGTTGGTGTAGGTGATCTTCCGCTTGACCGGATTCCGCTTCTGGTCCTTGGTCCAGCGTACGAGTCCCGCGTCCACGGACCCGGTCGCGATGACCTGGTCCTGCAGGTAGGCGGCCGCGACGTCCAGGCGGCCGGCGCCGGCCTGGTAGGGGGTGTAGGCGGGGGTCAGCGCGCTGGTGCTCATCAGCGCGTCCTTGATCTGCTGCCCCGTCCACACCGGGTGCTTCTGGGCCAGCAGGGCCGCCGCCCCGGTGACGTGGGGCGCCGCCATGGAGGTGCCGCTGTCGGTGCGGTAGTAGCCCTCCGCCCCCGGCACCTGCTGCGAGTTCGCCGCCAGCACGTCGACACCCGGCGCGGTCAAGTCGGGCTTGAGGCCGTCGTCCCCCAACCGCGGGCCGGCGCCGGACCGCGAGTAGAGGACGTCGGAGGAGTCCACCGCGCCGACGGTGAGCGCGGCGTCAGCGGTGCCCGGCGCGCTCACGCTGTAGGGGCTGGTTCCCTCGTTGCCGGCGGCGATGACGAACAGCGCGCCCGTCTCGGCGCTCAGCTTGTTGACCGCCTGGCTCATGGGATCGTCCTGGGTGTGCCACGTCGACATGCCCAGGCTCATGTTGATCACCTTGGCGTGCTCGGTCCGCGCCGCCCATTCCATGCCGGCGATGATCCCCGAGTTGGCACCCGAGTTGTCGTCCCCGAGGACCTTGCCCACGATCAGGTCCGCGCCGGGGGCGACTCCCCGCTCCTTCCCGCCGGAGGCGGCGCCGGTCCCGCCGACCGTGGAGGCGGTGTGGGTGCCATGGCCGTTGCGGTCGACGACCTCCTGGCCCTCGACGAAGCTGCGGGACGCCACGATGCGATTGGCCAGGTCGGGATGGGTGAAGTCCACCCCTGAGTCCAGTACGGCGACCCGGACGCCCGCGCCCGTGCCACCGGCCTTCCACGCCTCGGGGGCCCCGATCTGCGCCGTGGTCTCCGCCAGGGTCCCCTGCGCCTTGGCGTCGAGCCACACCTTGTCGACATCGGCGGCGAACGAGGGGGCGCCCGCATCGTCCGGGCTCCCCGCGGTCCGCGCCGCCGACCGCGGGGCGTCCTGTCCGGTGGTGCCGGTGAGCGCCGACCAGAAGGTGGCGGCCTTCGACCGCTGGGCCTTGACGGCTGCTCCGTTGATGGACGGAAGCCCCAGGGTGGCCGTCGCTCCTGGCAGAGCCGTACCGGACGGCAGTGCGTCCTCGGTGGCACCGCCCTTGCGGGCGGTCGCACCGCTGGACTGAGTGATGATCAGGGGCAGCGCGACGGTGTGGGCGTCGTCGTAGCCCTGGGCTACCAGCTGCGTGATGTTGAAGAGTTGCTTGTCGAGCCTGCCGGTCGCGATGTAGGGCATCGCCTCATCGGGATACACGTAGGTGTCGCCGTTCTCGACGGCGACACGCACCGAACCCTTGGTTCCCGACGCGCGCCGGACGTCGTCCACGGACAGCGTCCCACCGGGCTCCTGAAACGCCTTCACCTTGTCACCGGTGATCAGCGTGACCGAGACCGGTACGCGCTGCGCGCCGCCCGGTGCGGCCGCAGCGCCACGCAGGGGCTGCGAAGGCGCAGCGCCGGACGCGGGAGCGACCGTCACACCGGCAACAACAACCGCTGCGATCCACACCGCAGATCTTCGGGATATGGGAAACCGCACGTGCCCTCCTGGGTTACTGATTGACCGAATCTGATCATCAGTGAAGTGCGGATGTAAAGTGCTTGAATTCGCACTCAACTGGCGGTAGGTTCAGCGCGGCTGTCCGCTGCCGGCCACTATTCGCGGGGTTCTCGGGCGTGGGGTTTCCGTCCGGATTCGGCGGCATTCAAAGAAGCCTCGCGCGTCCCCGCCGAGCACAGGCCATGCAGGGTGAGTGGCGAACTCCGCCCCGGTGAACGGTCACATGAGACGCCGCCGCTCCCGGATGGAAGGGCGGCAAAGTGGACGCCACCGATCACTCCTCCGTGACGGCAGTTTTAACACTCGCGAAACCTGGAGGCGATGATCTATGTGTTGAGTAATTCCGGATTCTCAATTGTTGTGCCGGATGGCGCAAAGACGTGCGATGTCTGATGTGAATTCAGGGGAGGCTCCAGAGCGGCAGCTGCGTCACCCAGTTCGGCCTTCGGCCGGTGGACCCGGCCGTCGGGGCCGGTGGCCCCTGCCCGGGACCGGCGGCCGGCCCGCGGTGAACGGCGGGGGCGGGCGCGGAGTCCCTCCGCGCCCGCCCCCGCCGCCTTCAGCGGATCAGGCGAGCAGTTCCACCTCCGCCAGGGTCGACTCGGTGTCCAGGACCAAGCGGTACTGGGTGTAACCGCCCGGAGAGGCGACCGAGAAGGCCCGGGTCTGGCGGTCCCAGGTGAAGGACTCACCGGAGCGCTTGTCGAGGGTCTTCCAGTGCGTGCCGTCCGAGGAGCCCTGGAGGGTCCAGCCGGTGGGGGCCTTGGTGCGGTCCGACGACGAGGTCAGCGTGTACTGGACGGCCTTGGTGCGTCCGTCCACCGGAAGGTCGACGGTCGTGGCCGCCGCGTCCGTCGCCGAGGTGTTGTCGAACAGGGCGCCGTCGCCCTTGAGGGCGTCCGCGCGGGGCGCGGGCACCTTGTCGTCCTGGGTGATCGACACCGGCGCGGCGTTCTTGCCGGTGCCCCACGACGAGGGCTTCGGGCCCATGGCGAACTCCAGCACACCGCCCTTGGCGAGCAGCGAGTGCGGCAGCGAGGTCGACGTCCAGGAGCGGCCGTTGACCTTGAGGTCCTGCACGTACACGTTGCGCGTGCTGTTCTCGGGCGCCTTGACGACCAGGTCCTTGCCGTTCTCCAGGTGGACGGTCGCCTTGGTGAACAGCGGGGAGCCGACGGCGTACTCGCCGCTGCCCATCACCAGGGGGTAGAAGCCGAGCGCGGAGAAGAGGAACCAGGCCGACTGCTCGCCGTTGTCCTCGTCGCCGTGGTAGCCCTGTCCGATGGCGCTGCCGGTGTAGAGACGGGAGAGCACCTCGCGGACGTTCTTCTGCGTCTCCCAGGGGCGGCCGGCCGCGTCGTACATGTACGTGACGTGGTGGGCCACCTGGTTGGAGTGCCCGTACATGCCCATCCGGACGTCGCGGGCCTCCGTCATCTCGTGGATGACGCCGCCGTAGGAGCCGACGAACTCGGGCGAGGCGGTCTCCGGGGTGGAGAAGTACGCGTCGAGCTTCTCCGCGAGACCGCTGCGGCCGCCGTACAGGTTGGCCAGACCCCGGCTGTCCTGCGGGGCGGTGAAGGCGTAGCCCCAGCCGTTGGTCTCGGTGTAGTCGTAACCCCACACCCGCGGGTCGTACTTCGCGGAGTCCACCCGCCAGTCGCCCTTGGCGTCACGCCCCTGGAAGAAGCCCGCCTGCGGGTCGAAGAGGTTGACGTAGTCCTGGGCGCGGTTGAGGAAGTACGCCGACTCCTCCTTGTAGCGCTTCTTGCCGGTCTTCTCGTAGAGGGCCTTGCCCATCTCGGCGATGCCGTAGTCGTTGAGGTAGCCCTCCAGCGCCCACGACAGGCCCTCGTGGGTGTCGGTGCTCGTGTAGCCGAGGAAGGGGGAGGTCGTCATCCCCTTGCGGCCCACGCCCGACTGCGGCGGGACGACCGTCGCGTTCTTCACGGCCGCGTCGTACGCCGCCTCGGCGTCGAAGTTCACGCCCTTGACGTAGGCGTCGGCGAAGGCCACGTCCGAGGACGTGCCCGTCATCAGGTCCGCGTAGCCGGGGGACGACCAGCGCGAGGTCCAGCCGCCGTCCTTGTACTGCTGCACGAACCCGTCGACCATCTCACCGGCCTGGCCGGGCGTCAGGAAGGAGTACGCCGGCCACGTCGTCCGGTAGGTGTCCCAGAAGCCGTTGTTGACGTAGACCTTGCCGTCCACGATCTTCGCGCCGGTGTGGGTCGGGGTGTCGGGACCGGGCATCGCGGAGAACGGGGACGCGTACTGGTACGTCGACCCCACCTTCTCGAAGCCGGAGTTGGGGTACAGGTACAGCCGGTACAGGCTGGAGTAGAGGGTCGTCAGCTGGTCCGTGGTGGCACCCTCGACCTCGACGCGGCCCAGCAGCTTGTCCCACTGCTTCTGCGCGCGCTTCTTCACCGTCTCGAAGGAGGTGCCGCCCGGGATCTCCTGGCGCAGGTTGTCCTTCGCCTGGTCGATGCTGATCAGGGAGGTGGCCAGCCGCAGCGACACGGTGCGGTCCTCGCCGGCGTCGAAGCGCAGGTAGCCCTTGACGCCGCTCGACGTGCCCTCCGTGACGGGCGCGTCGAACTCGCCGTACAGGAACAGCCGGGTGGCGCCGGTGGACAGCCCGGACTTCACGTCGGAGTAGCCGGTGAAGGTGCCGGTCTCCTTGTCGAGCGTCAGGCCCGCCTGCTCGGTGACGTTGTCGAAGAGCACGCTCGCGTCGTCACCGGGGTAGGTGAAGCGGAGCACGGCCGCGTGGTCGGTCGGGGCCATCTCCGTCTTCAGGCCGTTCTCGAACCTCACGCCGTAGTAGTAGGGGCGCGCCGTCTCGTTCTCGTGCCGGAAGGCCAGGGCCCGTGCGCCGCGTGCCGTGTCCGGGGTGCCGGAGGCGGCCGACGGCATCACCTGGAAGGTCTGCCGGTCGCCCATCCAGGGGCTGGGCTCGTGGCTGGCGCTGAACGCCTGGATCGTGGGCAGGTTGTCGGAGTTGTTCGCCTTGGCGTAGTCGTACAGCCAGTTGAGGGTGCCCGCGTTGGTCACCGGCGTCCAGAAGTTGAAGCCGTGCGGCACTGCAGTGGCCGGGAAGTTGTTGCCGCGCGAGAAGCTGCCGCTGGAGTTGGTCCCGCGGGTCGTCAGCGCGTAGTCCGACAGGTGCGCCTTCGGCTTCTCCTGCGCGAGCGGCTCCAGCGTCACGTCGTCCAGCCAGCCGCGGAACTTCGCCGGGCCCTTGGGGGAGTCGTACGCCACCAGGATGCGGTCGACGGTCTTGCCCGCGGCGACCGACCCGATCCGGGAGACGACGTCGTTCCACTGGTTGACGTAGAGCACCTTGGCCGCGCCCTGCCCCTGCGGGGTGAGCGCGAAGCCGTGCTCGTCGGTGGCGCCCAGACGGCTGAGGGAGGTGCCGTCGGTGAAGACCAGGTCCACCGAGACGTTGGTGGCGTCGTAGTCGCGGTCGCCGTCCGCCATCGACGGGTAGATCCGGTACGACAGCGCGGTGTCCCGGCGGACGGGGACGTCGACGTCGAAGACCTTGTTGTACGAGTACGCCCTGCCGTCGCCGGTGTGCCGGCCCGCGTAGCGCAGCGCCCGCGTACCGGTGAAGCCGGCGCCCGACTTCGCCGTCGGCGAGCCGCTCGGGCCGCGGTCGACGAGCGAGAGCATGTCCTGCGGCACCGGGTCCCCGGTGGAGCCCGTGGACAGCTGCAGGTCGGCGAGCTGCGTGATGCCCGACGCGCCGTTGTTCCTCGATATGTCGATCCGGAAGTGCTGGTACTCGGCGGGCTCCGCGAGGTCGTACGACTTCGTCTGGAACCGCTCGGGGAAGGACTCGCCGGAGCGGGTGTCCAGGGTCTTCCAGTCCTTGCCGTCGGTGGAGCCCTGCAGGGTCCAGTCGCGCGGGTCGCGTTCCGCCGCGTCGTTGGCGGAGGTCAGCGCGTAGGTGACGACCTTCGCGGGGCCGTCGAGGTCGAACTCCACCCAGCCGGTGGGCTGGAAGACCAGCCACTTGGTCCCCGGCTCTGCGTCGACGAGGTTCTCCTTCACCTCGCCCGAGTCCGCGTACTCGCCGTTGGCGCGGATGTCAGTGACGTGGTCGTTGAGGTTGCCGGGGATGCCGGTGCTGTAGCCACCGTCCACGCCCGAGGCCCGCTTGGACCCGTCCGCCGCGGTGTCCACCGTGTTGCGCCAGTCGGGCGCCGGATCGCCCGACTCGAACGACGACGCGAAGGTGCCGACGTGCGGCCCCGGTTCGGGCACGGCGACCGCCGCTTGCTGCGTGGCCGCGGCCAGGGCGAGGGCGGTCACCAACACGACCGCCGAGGAAGTCCATCTGTGCCGGGCAGCTCTCTGCTGCATATGCGCGAGCACCCTTTCTGCGCCTAGACAACGTTGTCAAGTTCGCTGTGCAAGGGCTAGTAGGGGGTCAAGGCACCGGTGGTGTCAAGGGTGTTGGTGTGACTTTCGGACCGGCGGGGCTCGCGGACACCCGCCGCGGCCGGGCGCGGCAGGTGTGAAGCGGCGTCAGACCCGCGGCGGAGACGCCGTCACGTCGGCGACCGGACGCGTGGGTGTACGGAGGCCGAGCCGGCCTCCCGGCCGGCTCCGGGAAAGGGGAGGCCGCCGGGGCCCGGTGCGGACCGGGCCCCGGCGACGGCGGGCCGTCAGACCAGGTCGGGGCGCTGCCACTCCTCGCCCAGCACGTGGTGGGCCAGGAATCCGAGCACCGTCGCGTACCACAGGCGGACGTTGTTGGGCTTGAGGATCCAGTGGCCCTCGTCGGGGAAGTACAGGAACTTCGCCGGGACCTCGAACCGCACCAGGTCGTTCCAGAGCGCCAGGCCCTCGCCGATCGGCACCCGGTAGTCCTTGTCGCCGTGGATCACCAGCATCGGCGTGGTGATCTGCGCGGCCCGCAGGTGCGGGGACTCGCGCTCGTACCGCTCGGTGCTGACCAGCGGGTCGCCCTGGCGCCGCATCCAGTACGCCGGGAAGTCCGTGACCTGCGCGAAGCTGTACATGTTCCACAGGCTCGCGTGGGTGACGATCGCCTTGAAGCGGTCGGTGCGGGTGGCGATCCAGTTGGCCATGTAGCCGCCGTACGAGCCGCCCATCATCGCGGTGCGCCCGCCGTCCAGGTCGTCCCGCTGCAGCGCGGCGTCGGTCAGCGCCATCACGTCGTCGTACGGGGCGCCGCCCCAGTGCGCCCAGCCGCGTTCGTGCATCTGCTGGCCGTAGCCGGTGGACAGCGCCGGGTCCGGCAGCAGGACCGCGTAGCCCGCGGCGGCCGCGACCCACGGGCTCCAGCGCCAGTGCCAGGCGTTCCAGCTGGTCTGCGGGCCGCCGTGCACCCACAGCAGCAGGGGCGCCGGGGTATCGGCGCTCGCGCCGTCCGGCAGCACCAGCCAGGCCCGCAGGGCCGTCCCGTCCTCGGCGGTGGTGTGCACCTCGGTGAGGCTGCCCGGCAGCACGGTGTCCTGCCCGGGGCAGGGGAGCACAACGGGCTGCTGCCCGGGCGTCGCGGCGTCGAGCCGCACCGGGAGCGGAGGGCTGTCCACGGCGGAGCGCAGCGCGTACACGGTGCCGCCGTCCGGGCTCACCACCACGTCCGAATACGTACCGGACGCGGTGAGCGCGACCAGTTCGCCGCTGCCGGTGGAGAGCCGGAAGACCGGGCCGTGACCGCCCTCGTCGGCGGCGAAGTACACCACCGGGGCGCCGTCCTGACCGGGAACCGGCGAGACGACCGGGGAACCCGGCCACTGGCCGAAATCAGGCAGCAGGTCGCGTCCGGGGTCCTGGTCGTCCGTGGCGCTCGTCAGCCACAGCGTGACGTCACCGGGGGCCTCCCAGGTGACGCGCCGCCGTCGGGCGCACACCAGGTCCCGGCCGTCCGGGGTGAACGCCGGGGCGCCGAACTCCGCGTCGGGGGACTCCAGCATCCGCAGCGGCTTGCCCGTCTCGGCGTCCGCGACGACGACCACGGAGCGGACCTCGTCGGGGAGGGTGCCCACAGCCGTCGCGTAGGCGACCAGCGAGCCGTCGGGGGAGAGCGCCACACCCTCGGCGAAGGCGGCCCGGCGCGCGCCGCAGTCCACGAGGGCGGGCTGCTCCGCGGTGGCGTCCGCGACGGTGAACATGTGCGGGATGCCGGGGCCCAGGTCGTGGTCCCAGTACCGCACCGGCACCGACTCGTGCAGGATCGCCGAGACCTTGGCCTTCCGGCGGGCCTCGCGCAGCCGCTCGTCGTGCTCCGCGTCGGCCGCGCCGGGCAGCAAGGAGGCCCCCAGGGCGACCCGGGAGGCGCCGGTGGCCGTCGCGTACTCGCCGATCCCGCCGGGCCTGGCCAGCAGTTGCGCCGCCTCGCCGCCGCCGGCCGGCAGGCTCCACAGCGCCGCCTCCTGCCGGTCGTCCTCGCCGTCGCCGGGGTCGGCGACCGGACGCGAGGACAGGAAGAGCAGGGTGCCGTCGGGCAGGAACCCCGGGGCGGACTCGCCGCGCCCCGAGCGGGTGAGCCGCCGCGCCGGACGCTCCCCGGCCGGGTCCACCTCCCACAGGGCACCGATGAACCGGGTACGGTCGGCGGACAGTTCCTGCACCGACGTCACCAGACGGGTCCCGTCCGGTGACAGCGCGAGCGAGGAGACGCGGGGCAGCGCGAGGAACGCCGTCAGGTCGTGGAATGCAGTGGATTCGGGCATGAGGATCATCCTGAATCCCCGGGGCGGCCCCGCACCAGTGCCCCTGGCGGCAAATCGCGGTCAAAGACGCAGGCAGCGGCGGCCCACGACGACCGTCGGCGGCCTGTCGCGACCGCCCGCGCCGGGAGGCGGCCACCCCGGTCGCTACAACCCTGGGCGAACGTCATGTGTCTTCCGGGTGACGGAACAGCGGGCGTTGCCGGCCGGACGCCACCCGACCGCGGGCGACTCGACGCGGGCGCGGGGGACGCCGAGGGCAACCCAGGAGACCATGGAGGTTCTTCTGTGCGTCACAACAAGAGCGCGGCCCTCGCGGCCGCGGCACTCCTCACCCTCGGCGGGGGTGTGCTCCTCACGGCCCCCGCCGCACAGGCGGCGGTGCCCTTCCCGTCGATCGGGTGGCAGCAGCGCAACTGCGACTTCGACGGCAACGGGTACGACGACGTGCTGATCGGCGCCCCCGGAGCCACCGTGTCCGGGGCCAAGGGCGCCGGGTACGTCACCGTGCAGTACAGCGGGTCGGGCGGCCTCAGCACCACCAAGAGATCCGTCCTCAGCCAGAGCACCTCGGGCGTCGCGGGCGCCGCCGAGGCCGGCGACGGCTTCGGACAGGCCGTGGCCACCGGCGACCTGGACAACGACGGCTACGACGACGCGATCGTCGGCATCCCCGGCGAGGACCTGGGCACGCTCTCCGACGCCGGCGGTGCCGTCGTCTTCTGGGGCTCCCCGACCGGTCTGCACGGCGGCGACAGCTTCTGGCTGGAGGACCCCGACCAGCCGCGGGCCGGCGCGAACTTCGGGCGGGCGGTGGAAGCCGCCCGGTACTTCGCCCCGGATCCCTCGGACCCCGACGCCAACCTGCGCGACAGCATCGCCGTCCTGGAGAACGACTCCCTGCTGTTCTTCACCGCCCAGCCGGGGACCGCCGCGCCGCGCCTGCGGCAGGCCGACCGGGGAGTCCGCGCCCTGGAGCGCACGGCCCAGGACACCGGCCTCGCCCTGCGGAGCCTGAGCCACGGCAACTACAACGAGGACTCCTGGGCCGACCTGGCGATCTCCGGGGTGACCACGGGCGACCAGCCCGGGGTCGGCGTCACCCAGGTCCTGCACGGCGCACCCGGCGTCGAGGACCTCGGCGACGGCGGCACCTTCGAGGGCGGACCCGCGGTCGCCTCCGGCGACTTCAACCACGACGGCCAGGACGACCTGGCCATCGGCGACACGGGCACCGGCTCGGCGCTCGGCGGATCCGTCACCGTCCACCTGGGCAGGGGCGACCTGTCGGGACTCGACCCCACCCCGGCGCAGACATGGACCCAGGACTCGGCCGGCGTCCCCGGCGTCTCCGAGGCGGGAGACCGCTGGGGCGCCGAACTGTCCTCCGGCGACACCAACGGCGACGGCCTTCCCGACCTGGCCATCGGTGCCCCCGGTGAGGACATCGGCTCCGTCGCCGACGCCGGCGCGGTCTGGACCCTGCGCGGCGCACCGGGCGGGCTCACCGCCACGGGAGCGCGCAGCTTCGACCAGAACACCGCGGGCATCCCGGGCGCCGCGGAGGCCTCCGACCGCTGGGGCGGCCAGATCCGGCTGGTCGACGCCGACAGGGACGGCCGCTTCGGCCTCCTCGCGGCGGCCCCGGGCGAGAACACGAACGACGGCTTCGTCTGGGTCGTCCCCGCGTCGTCCTCCGGGCTGGTCGCCCAGGGCACCTGGACGTACGACGGCGCGACCCTGGGCGCTCCCTCGGCCAACGCGCAGTTCGGCGCGGCGATCGACGAGTAGGCGGAAGCACGAGGCGGGGTGTGGCGCCGTGCCCGGCAGGACCGGGTGCGGCGCCACGGCTGCGTCGCCGGGCTCAGGCGGGCGCGCTCGTGTCGCCCGCGTACCGTAGGTCCCGGAGCGGAACGCCGTCGTATTCCTCGACCTGCTCGGCGCCGTCGGGCGAGAACCCGGCGCGTGCGTAGAAGCGCCGTGCGCGGGCGTTGTCGGCGAGCACCCAGAACTCCAGCCGCGGGTGCCCGAGTTCGGCCGCCCGGGAGCGCACCGCCGACATCAGCCGGCGCCCGGTGCCGGTGCCGATGCGGTCCGGCCGCACGTAGAGGGCGTAGAGCTCGCAGGCGACGCCTGCGCCGGGCTCCCGGGGCTCCCCGGCGCGCGGCCCGAGGGCCGCCCAGCCGGTCACGACGCCGTCCTCGGTGGCGACGAGGTTCTCCACGCGGTTCCCGGCGGTCGTCAATCACTTCCTGCGCAGGACCGCGTCCTCCTCGACGCTCATCGCGTCCAGGTAGCTCCGCGGCACGATCCCGGCGTACGCCGCCTGCCGGCCCCTCACCCGGATCGTGGAGACGGCGTCGACGTCGTCCATGCGCATGGCCCGCACCTTGATCACGGTCGCATGGTAACCGTGTCGCCGTGCCCTGCGCGGCGGTTAGCATCGCGGCCATGCCGATACCCGAGGAAAGCAGGCGCGCCGAGGGGGCGGACCCCGGTCGGTGGCGCGTCACCGTGGTGGACCGTCACAGCGCGGTGGGCAGGCCGCCGTACCCGTCGCGGCCGCCCGAGGGGCGACCGCTGGCGCGGCGGGACGACCTGCGGATCCAGGGGACGACCGGGGAGATCAGCTGTGTCGACGTCTCGGGGCGGACGCGCTGGACCCATGCGTGCGCCGGCCGTCCCAACGCCGCGCACATTGCCGGGGGCAGGGTGCTGGTCACCACGGACTCCCTGGAGTACACGCCCTGGGGGTTCCTCGGTCCTGCCCTGCTGCTCGACCTGGCGGACGGCACCCTGGTCGCCGAACTGCGCGGGGAGCGCGGTGCCGCGCTGCGCGGGGGACGGTTCGTGCTCGGCCTGGCGGGCTACGACTTCTTCGACACCTGGGAGCACGACCGTGACGGCGCCACCGTGGACTCCTGGCGCAGTTACGGCCATTACGTCGTCGGCACCGGCATCCGGGTCGTCGAGGCCGACCGGGGCCACCCCACCACGAGCCGCGTGGTCCGGCTGCTGCCCGGTGGTGTGATCGAGCGCGGTCCCCGGCTCTCCGGCCCGGTGACGCCGCGGCCGGTGGTGCTGGAGGACGGGACGGTCCTGCTGCTCGACGCAGGGGTGCTCCGTGCCGTCGACCGCCGCCTCGACGGCACCGTCCTCGCCGAACTGCTGGCGATCGCCCCCGACAAGGCGTCCGGCTGCATCAGCTCGCTGCGCCGCGACGGCGACCGCCTCACCGCGGTCATCGCCGAACCCCGCCCGGACCACCCCACCACGAACACCGTCCACACCTGGACCCTCGCGCTCGACCGGCGGGACGTGAGGCACACATGACGGACGACGCGCAGCGACTTGAGCTCTTCCGTTTCGACGACCGGACGCATAGCGTCAGCGTCCGGATGGAAGGCGGTCCGCCCTTGGTCATCGGCGGGACCGGTACCACGGGGCCGAGATCGTGGTGGAGAGCGACTTCGTCAGCGGGTGCGTGAGGCTGGACGTCTCGGTCGACTACCTGGACGACTGGGCGCGCTGCCTCGACGCCCTCGCTTCCGGCGAGGGCGTCGAGTGGCCGCCCGACGGACGCACCGCGTGGCTGGACATCGTCCCCGACGACCCGGTGGAGGTGACAGTCCACGAGGCGCCGTCGACCCAGGTCGCGGTACGGGTACCGATCGACGTCGCCGAGAACTGTGGAGGAGAACCGCCTGCGGCTCGACGGCGTATGCCGGGCCCTGGGCTGAACCGCCGGGCGGAGGGTCGTACGGGACCTTGCCGGCGATTCGATCATGCTGTTACGCTGCGTTCGCGTCCTCGATCGCAAAAGGAGGTGGGAACCGTGAGCCAGCCAACTCTCATGTGCTCCCACCCCGTTCCGAGGGCGCCGAGGATCTGAACGGGAGCAGGTCGCTACCCGGAAGGACCTCGCGTGACCGATCTGGTCATCCGCCCCCTCGCCGCAGGCGAGGAAGCGCTTTTTGAATCCCTGCCCGATCCCGGTCTGGTCGGCTTCGCCGCCTTCGGCGACACCTACAGTGAGATGGCCGCCGCCGGTGAGTACCGCCCCGAGTGGACCTGGGTGGCACTGCGCGACGGCGTCGTCGTCGCGCGCGCCGCATGGTGGGCCGGGCCGAAGGACGACAAGCCGCTCGCCCTGGACTGGTTCGACTTCATCGACGCCGGTGCGGCCGTGGAACTGCTCCGCACCTCGCCGCTGCGTGCCCAGTACTCCCTCAAACTGGGGCCCGGCTGGCGCGACGTGCCCGCGGTCCGGGAGCAGGCCCAGGCCCGGATCGACGCGGCCGTCGCCGCGGGTCTGTCCCCTCTGGTCGAGCGCTTCCGCTACCGCTGGACGCCGGACTGCGGCGTGCCCGCGCGCCCGGGCCGCCTCGAATTCCGTCCCGAGCCCGACGACGCGGCATTCCTCGATGTCTTCCGCCGCATCCACCGGGGCAGCCTCGACGCCCATGTGCGCCGCACCGTCGCCACCTCCGGGCTCGAGGCGGCCGCCCAGGAGGAACTGGATTATCTGCGCTGGTTGCCGAGCCCGCGCGAGTGGTGGCGCCTGGCCTACGACTCCGCCGGGGAACTCGTCGGGCTGAGCGTCCCCGGCCGCCACTACGGGGACCCCCTGATCGGCTACATCGGCGTCGTGCCCGAGCACCGAGGCCAGGGATACGCCTACGACCTGCTCGTCGAGGCTACGCACAAGCTCGCCGACGAGGGCGTGGACCGCATCGTGGCGGGGACGGACCAGACCAACGCACCGATGGCCGCCCACTTCGCCAGGGCCGGTTACCCGATCGCCCAGGAACGCATCGACCTGATCTGGCCCTGACCCCGCTCGCCGGAGGCGGGGTGCGGGACCCGGGTGCACGACCGGGTTCCGCACCCTGCATCGGCTCACGGGCGTGGCCGGCAGCCGGGAGGCCGCGTCAGTACCCGGCGCCTCCTTCCGCCCGCCGCCGGCTGACCTCACCCGTCGGCGGTCACAGCTGCGCCTCGCAGGCCTCCAGCCTGGCGAGCAGGCTCGCCAGGGCGTCGTTCCACCGCTCGGTGCCCCGCTGTTCCTCCAGGAGGGCGCGCAGCGCCCGGACCTCGTCGGCGGCGAAGGACTCGTGACCGGGGTTGTACTCGAACTGCAGGAACGCGATCCGCAGCTCGAAGTACCGGGAGGGGTCCGCGTCGTGGAGCCACCGGTTCAGGGCCAGTGCCGCGGCGCCCTCCATCCGGGCGCACCGGAGGCCGACCGACGGCTCCAGGACGAACTCGACCGTGGAAACGCCGCCGGGCGTGATGAGGCACATCCGCGCCGGGGCCGGCCCGCTCCGGACCATGCCGAACGACGCCCCGTGCTCTGGGTCTTCCGGCGTGTCAGCCATCTCTGCTCTCGCCTCTTCCGATCCGGTGGGAGATGGGCGAGGTCCCGCGCCAGGGTGGGCGCGGGCCCTCGCACTCATCAACAACCGGGAGCGCCGGGTCATACCCGATGCGGCGGGCGAGATCGCGGGGCCCGTGCGGGGGTCAGGAGCCGGGGAGCCGTCCGGCGAGTCCGGTGACCTGCCGGCGCACCACGTCCCACGCCGCGGGGTGGAGCGCGGCGAGGTCCGTCTCCTCCAGCGCGTGCAGGGCCGCTGCGGTGCCGCCGCCGAACGGGGCGCTACCGCCGAGCACTTCGTAGCCGTCGCGGACGGCGACGCGCAGACGGTGCCCGTCGTCGGCGGCGTGCACCGCGGCGGCGACGACGAGGGGCGGAGGCCCGCCCGCCTCGCCGGACTGCTTCTCGTACGTGCTCACCAGCGGCTCCCGCCAGCGGATGCCGAGCAGGAGGTGCTGCTTGGCCACGGCCTCGACGAGATCGGTCTCGTGGGTCCGGTCCGGCTCCAGCGTGATCGCGCGGGCGCCGAGGACGAGGGCGGCGGGCAGCAGGCAGCGCAGGGTGCTGCCGACGAGGTTGCCGCCGACGGTGGCCGTCCGCCGCACGGCACCGGTGCCCACACCGGCGGCCGCCCGTCGCAGCACCTCCGGAACCCGGTCGTCGATCCGGTTCAGCACCACCGCCGCGCCCAGCGCCTCGCGTCCGACCGTGTTGGCCTCGGGCAGATCGCGCAGCGACATGGCCTGCTCGGGGAAGCCGTCGCGCTGCCAGGTGGCCCACACGAGCGTCGCCCCGCCGACGGGCACCGCCCCCTGGGCCATGAACTCCTGTGCTTCGGGCACGGACGTGGGCAGATGCAGCAGCACGGCTGTCGACCCGCCTTCCGGGAGTCGGCGACCGGACGGCGCGCGTGCCGGTCGCATGATCGCTTGCGCTACGCATTCTCCCCGTACCTGAGGGAGCGCGTACAGGGCTCAATTGTTCCCTTTGTGCGCCCTCCGTGCGCGAAGTGCCCTGCGTGCGCGGGGCCGAGGCGGCGCTTCCGTCCCACGGCGGGGGTCAGGCGTCCTCGTGGCGTGCCTCGTGCCGCCAGAAGCCGGAGAAGGTGATGCGGTCCTTGGGGAGGCCGGCGCGGTGCAGGTGCCGGCGTCCCTTGGTGGCGAGGCTCTGCTCGCCGACGACGAAGGCGTACCCGGTGGCGTCCACCGGGGTGTGCTTGCGCAATTCGGCGAGTGCGACGGAGCCGGGGACCGCGTGCGGGTCGTCGCGCACGACCCAGGTGACGGCGATCCCGGGGGGCGCGTCGAGGTCGCGCCGGTCGTCCGGGGTGGGGATCTCCTGGATCAGTCGGCCCACGGTGCCGCGGGGGAGGGAGCGCAGGATGCCCGTGGCGGCGGGCATGCCGCTCTCGTCGGCCACGACGAGGACCTCGGAGGCGTCCTCGGGGCAGTCGAACATGACGCCCTGGTCGAGGAGCGCCAGCGCGTCCCCGGGCCGGGCGTCGCAGGCCCATATCGCGGCACGGCCCTCGAGTTCGCCGTCCGGGGCGCGGTGCACGACGAACTCGATGTCCATTTCGGCCGCTTCGGGACGGAACGCGGCGACGGTGTAGTTCGAGTAGTGCGGACGCTCGGCCGTGGGGATGGCGAGGTAGGGCTGCCACCAGCGCGCCCCGGAGAACTCGGGCAGCCGCAGGGCGTCCTGGTGGGGGAGCTGCATGAAGAGGCGGAACCAGTGGTCGTAGCCCAGCCACGGGAAGTCGGCGAGGTCCGCGCCCCTGACGGTCACGCGGTGCAGGGAGGGGGAGACCCGCTCGGTCCTGACGACCTCGGCGCGGAACATCCTGGGGTTCTGCGGCATGAGCCGCGGGGTCTTCGCCATGCAGGAAGGTTAGCCTAAGTTTACCGAAGTGAGAGGGAGGTGGTCCGGGCAGAGATTAGGTTAGGCTAACCTTCGTTTGTGAGTTCTACGGAAGACACTGCCGCGGCCTCAGGCCTGCGTGGTCACCGGCTGACGGCGTACGACGTGACCGTGTCGTACGACGGGGTCGACGTCGTCCATGACGCGGCGATCACCCTCCGGCCCGGTGAGGTGACCGCCCTGGTGGGCCCCAACGGCAGCGGCAAGTCGACGCTCCTGCGCACCGTGGCACGCCTGCAGCGGGCCCGCCGCGCCACGTTGACGATCGACGCGCACGACGGGACCGGCGCCGACGGGCTCGCCCTGACGGCACGTGAGTTCTCCCGCCGGGTGGCCCTGCTGACGCAGGGGCGCCCCACGCCGAGCGGGCTGACGGTACGGGACGTCGTGGAGTTCGGCCGCTACCCCTACCGGGGGCGCTGGGGCCGGCCCGACCCGGACGGCCCGGCCGCGGTGGACCGCGCGCTGGCGCTGACCGGAGTCGCGGACCTCGCCGCCCGGGGCGCCGAGCACCTCTCCGGCGGCCAGCTCCAGCGCGTCTGGCTCGCGAGCTGCCTCGCCCAGGAGACCGGTGTGCTCCTCCTCGACGAGCCCACGACCTACCTCGACCTGCGCTACCAGGTCGAACTGCTGGACCTGATCCGGGACCTGGCCGACGACCACGGCATCGCCGTCGGTGTCGTCCTGCACGACCTGGACCAGGCGGCCGCCGTCGCCGACCGGATCGCCCTGCTGCGGGCGGGCCGGATCGCCGCCGACGGCAGCCCCCAGGACGTGCTGACACCGCAACGCCTCACCGACGCCTACGAGATACGGGTCGAAGTCGACACCGATCCGCTCACCGGCCTGCTGCGCACCCGCGCCGTCGGCCGCCACCACGCACGCAACGAAAGGCCCGTCACCACCCCATGAGACGCTCCATCGTCATCGCCGCCGCTGCCGCCGCACTCGCCCTCGCCGGCTGCGGCACGACCGAGCCGGCCGCGGACGGCGCCGCCAAGGACGACACCAAGGGCCTCACGCTCACCGACGCGAGCGGAGCCGAGGTCAGCCTCGACGGGCCCGCCAAGAAGGTCGTCGGCACGGAGTGGAACGTCGTCGAGTCCCTCGTGACGCTCGGGGTGGACCCGGTCGGCGTCGCCGACGTCAAGGGCTACGGCACCTGGGACACGGTCGTCCCGCTGAAGAACCAGCCCAAGGACATCGGCACCCGCGGCGAGCCCAGCATGGACACCATCGCCTCGCTCTCCCCGGACCTGATCGTCGCCACCACCGACCTCCCGGACGCCGCCGTCAAGCAGCTGAAGAAGATCGCCCCGGTCCTCGAGGTGCGTTCCGCCGACGCCGCCGACCCGGTCGGGCGGATGAAGGAGAACCTCGACCTCATCGCCGAGGCGACCGGCACCACCGCCAAGGCCGACGAGGCGAAGAAGGCCTACGACGCCAAGGTCGCCGAGGGGAGGAAGGCCCTCGCCGACGCGGGTCTGGCCGGCACGCGGATCGCGTTCGCCGACGGCTACGTCGCCTCCAACCAGGTCTCCGTCCGCCCCTACACCGCCGGTTCCCTGATCGGTGGCGTCAACACGGCGCTCGGCCTGGAGAACGCCTGGAAGATCGAGGGCGACAAGGACTACGGCCTGGCCGCCACCGACGTCGAGGGCCTCACGGGCCTCGGTGACGTGCAGTTCGCCTACATCGGCAGCGACAGCGAGGGCAGCGACCCGTTCGCCGACGACCTCGCCGGGAACTCCGTGTGGAAGTCCCTGCCGTTCGTGAAGAAGGGCGAGGTGCACCGGCTGCCCGACGGCATCTGGATGTTCGGCGGCCCGCAGTCGATGGAGTCGTACGTCGACGCCGTCGTCGGCGCCCTGACGAAGTAGCGCGCCGTGGCCGGCACCGCAACGACCCCCGCCACCCGTCCGCACGCGGTCGGCTCCCGGACGGGAGCGGCCGCGGTGACGGCCGCGCTCGTGCTCCTGGTCGCCGTCCTCGCGGTCGTCGACATCACCCAGGGCACCGCGGCCGTCGGCCCTGCCGAGGTCTGGAAGGCCCTGACGGGCGGGGCCGGTCCCGGCGACGCGTCCGTCGTGATCGCCTCGCGCCTGCCCCGCATGACCGCCGGCCTGCTGGTCGGCGCCGCCCTCGGGACCGCCGGCGCGGCCCTTCAGTCCGTCAGCCGCAACGTGCTCGCCGCGCCCGACACCCTCGCCGTGAACGCCGGTTCGTACCTGGCCCTCGGCATCCTCATGGTCACCGGGACGTCCCTGCCGCTGCTGGCCTCCTCCGGCGTGGCCTTCGCCGGCGGGCTCGCGGCAGCCGCCGTCGTCCTGTCGCTGTCGGGGCTGGGCGCCGGGACCGTGCGCCTCGTCCTGGCCGGCAGCGCGCTCACCCTCGGCCTGACCTCCGTCACCGAGGGGCTGATCCTGCTCTTCCCGCAGCAGACCAACGGCCTCTACCAGTGGAGCCAGGGCAGCATCAGCCAGAACGGCTTCGACGGTGTGGTGCAGATGGCGCCGGTCGCCGTGGCCGGTGTCGCCGGACTGCTGCTGGTGGCCCGGCGCGTCGACGCCCTGGCGCTCGGCGACGACGCCGCCCGCGGCCTCGGCGTCCCCGTGCGCGGCACGCGGATCACCGTCGTGGTGTGCGCGTCGCTGCTGTCCGCCGCGGCGGTGACCCTCGCCGGGCCCATCGGCTTCGTCGGCCTGTGCGCGCCGGTCCTCGTACGGCCGCTGGCGCTGCGTCACCGGCCGCTGGTGCGCACGCGCCTCGGCCTGCCCGTCATGGGCCTGACCGGCGCGGGCCTGGTGCTCGGCGCGGACGTCCTGCTGCGCGCGGTGGTGCCGGAGCAGACCGCCGTGGCGGTGCCCACCGGCGTCGTCACGAGCCTGGTCGGCGCGGTGTTCCTGGTCGTCATGGCGCTGAGGGCCCAGGACTCGGCAGGGGCGGGCGCGCCGGACCGGATGCGCATCCCGGGCCGTGTGACGTTCCTGGCGACCCTGGCCCTCCTCGTCGCCCTCCTCGTGGGGGTGGCCGTCGCCGGAGTGCTGCTGGGCGACACCAAGCTGCTCCTGGGCGACGTGGCGAACTGGGCGCAGGGCAGGGCCGGTCAGGCCGTCTCCTTCGTTCTGGACACCCGTGTCCCGCGGGTGCTCGCGGCACTCCTGGCGGGGGCGGCGCTCGCCCTGTCCGGCACGCTGGTGCAGGCCGTCACCCGCAACCCGCTGGCGGAGCCCGGCATCCTCGGCGTCTCGGGCGGCGCCGCGCTCGGCGCGGTGCTGTTCGTCACAACGGTCCCGGTCGCCGGGGCGTGGAGCGTGGCGGGAGCCGCGTTCGCCGGCGCCGCGGTGAGCGCGGTCCTCGTGTTCGGGCTCGCGGCGCGGGGCGGCTTCCGGCAGACCCGGCTGGTCCTCGTCGGCGTCGGCGTGTCCGCGGCCGCATCGGCCCTGATCAGCCTGCTGATCGTGCTCACCGACCCCTTCAACGCGACGAAGGCGCTCACCTGGCTGTCCGGCTCCACCTACGGGCGGACCGTGCCCGACACACTGCCCGTGGCGGCGGCCCTCGTCCTGGGCCTGGCGGTGGCGGTGGCACGGCGCACCGAACTCGACCTGCTGTCGGTCGACGACGACACCCCAGCCCTGCTGGGGCTGCGCCGCGGCCCGGCCCGGCTCGGGTTCCTCGTGACGAGCGTGCTGCTCACCGCCACCGCCGTGGCCGCCGCGGGCACCATCGGCTTCGCCGGGCTGGTCGCCCCGCACGCCGCCCGGGCCCTGGTGGGCCGCCGGCACGTACGGGTCGTACCGGTCGCGGTGCTCCTGGGAGCCTCGCTCGTCTGCGCCGCGGACCTCCTCGGGCGGACGGTGATCGCCCCGGCCCAACTCGGCGCGGGCTTGATGACCGCCGTCATCGGCACGCCGTACTTCCTGCACCTGCTGCTGCGCACCCGGCGCTAGGCGCAAGTGGGCCCCCATGGTTGCCGTAGGGCCTGCCGACGCTCCCCCGGACACGTCCAAGTGGGCCTCCCAGGCCGTGCCTGGGGAGCGTCAGGCCCTGCTGGACTGGTGGGTGCCGTCGGCGCGGCAACTACTGGACGCGCTGTGGGAGTCCGGCCCGGGGCGCGCCTGCTGGAGCTGGTGGGGTACGTCGCAGTGGCCGCAGACCTCCGGAGCCGCCGCCCGGCACCAGCTTCACGAGAGCGCGGTGCACACCTACGGCGCACAGATCGCCGCGGGCGCCCCGCAGCCGCTGCCGGGGAGCACCCGGACGCAGCCTACGCCTCCCTGGGGGCACGGCCGGTGAGCTGGTCCTGGCCCCGTACGGCCGTGTTCCGGCGGACTCCCTGGAGGTCGGCGGTGACCGCCGGAGGCGTAGCACCTGGGCCCGAAGCCGAGCGGACGCCTTTGGGGGCCGCCGGACGACCGGCGGCCCCCGAAGGCGTCTCAGGCGCGGGCCGTGACCGCCGCGGCCGGCTCGTCCTGACGGGCGACGAGCGAGGCGACGATCTCGCCGGCCCGGATCGCGGTGGTGGACAGCAGGGTGGAGGTGAGCCCGTGCGTGTGCTCGGTGCCGCCCTGCACGTAGATGCCCGCCCGCACCTCGGGGGCGACCTCGACGCGGTGGTCGCGGCCGACGCGGAGGGCGTCGCCGTCGTCGCGCAGGCAGATCTTGGCGGACTCCCCGAGGAGCGTGCCGACGTCCTGCGAGCGGTACCCGGTGGCGTGCACGAGGACGTCCGCCTCCAGGACGTGCCGCTCGCCGGTCGGCAGGAACTCCACCGTCACGTCGAGGCCGTCGTCCGCGGCGCTCACCTCGCGGATGCGGGAGACGTTGAGGAAGCGCAGCCGTTCGCGGCCCTGCACCTTCTCGCGGTAGGAGGTCGCGTACAGGGCCTCGATGAGGTCCATGTCGACCACCGAGTAGTTGGTGCTGCGGTGGTAGTCGACGAGGGACTGCTTCACCTCGGACGGGGAGCCGAAGTAGAGGTCCACCGCCTCCGGGTCGAAGATCCGGTTGGCGAAGGGGCTGTCGTCGGCGGGCGTGTAGCCGTACTTGGCGAACACCGCGCAGATCTCCGCGTCGGGGAAGGTGCGGTGCAGGAAGTCGACCGCCTCGGCCGCGCTCTGGCCGGCGCCGAGGACGACGGCCCGGCGCACCGGGGTGCCCGTCGCGGTGAGCTCGGCGACCCTGGGCAGCAGCTGGCTGCTGTGCCACACGCGGTCCGACAGCTCGGTGCCCGGCGGCAGGTGCGGCTCGAGCCCGACGGCCACGCTGATGTTGCGGGCCCGGTGGGTGACCGTCCGCGCGGGGTCCTCGGGGTCCCGGCACGTCACGTCGAGGTGGTCGACCTCGCCGTCGGCGTCGCGGACCGGTGTGACCGACAGCACTTCGCAGGAGTAGTCGACGACGCCGGCGACGCGGGCGGCGGCCCACTCGAAGTAGTCGTGGAACTCCACGCGGAGCGGGAAGAGCGTCTTCTGGTTGAGGAAGTCGACCAGCCGGCCCTGTTCGCGCAGGTAGCACAGGAAGCTG
Organism: Streptomyces sp. PA03-5A; assembly: GCF_033792725.1. Lineage (NCBI taxonomy): Bacteria > Bacillati > Actinomycetota > Actinomycetes > Kitasatosporales > Streptomycetaceae > Streptomyces > Streptomyces sp. PA03-5A. The sequence goes on from NZ_JARAVL010000006.1 coordinate 179,580, forward strand.
AAGTCGCTGGTCGGGTTGCGCATGGTGACCAGGTCCTTCAGGAACGAGACCTGCATCGTCGCGTCGTCGATCAGCATGCCGCGGTGCCACCCGAAACGGGGCTGCCGCTCCAGGAAGCGGGCGTTGATCCGCCGGGAGGCGGGGACTTGTGCGTTGTGCTCCTCGATGGCTATCGCCAGAGCCAGATTTGACGGACCGAAACCGATTCCCAGGATGTCGTGGATCGTGTCCGGCTCGTTGAGCGGTGCTGTCACCGTTGCATCGCCTCCCTATGCGCGCCACATACTAGATAAGGTAAGCCTAACCTTGCAATAATCACTGAAGGAGAGGCAGAGCCCATGCGGGTCGTCATGTTCGGTTACCAGACCTGGGGACACCGGACGCTGCAGGCCCTGCTGGAGTCGGATCACGAGGTCGTCCTCGTCGTGACCCACCCCAGGAGCGAGCACGCGTACGAGAAGATCTGGGACGATTCGGTGGCGGAACTCGCCGAGAAGCACGGCGTGCCGGTGCTGCTGCGCAACCGCCCCGACGACGCCGAACTGCTGGAGGCCGTCCGCGCCGCGGCACCCGACATCATCGTCGCCAACAACTGGCGCACCTGGCTGCCGCCGGAGATCTTCGACCTCCCGCCGCACGGCACCCTCAACGTGCACGACTCCCTGCTCCCCGCCTACGCGGGTTTCTCCCCGATCATCTGGGCGCTGATCAACGGCGAGGAGCACGTCGGCGTCACCGCCCACCGCATGGACGGCGAACTGGACGCCGGCGACATCCTCCTGCAGCGTTCGGAGCCCGTCGGCCCGCACGACACCGCGACCGACCTCTTCCACCGCACCTGCGACCTGATCGCACCCCTCGTGCGCGAGTCCCTGGACCTGATCGCCTCCGGCCGCGCCGAGTGGACGCCCCAGGAGCGCTCCCGCGCCAGCTTCTTCCACAAGCGCTCCGTCGAGGACAGCCGCATCGACTGGAACTGGCCGGCCGAGGACCTGGAACGCCTGGTGCGGGCGCAGTCCGACCCCTACCCCAACGCCTTCACCTACCACCGCGGCGAACGCATCAGGATCGTCTCCGCCGCCGTCTCGCAGGCCCGGTACGGCGGCACGCCCGGCCGCATCTTCATCCGCGAGGGCGACGGGGTCGTCATCGTCGCCGGCGCGGACGCCCGCGGCGGTCACCGCAAGGGACTGCTGGTGCGCACGGTCCGCACGGACGACGGCACCGAGTACGCGGCCGGCGACTGGTTCCGCACCATGGGCGGCTACCTGACCGCGCGTCCGTGACGACGGCCCTGGCCGGCCCCGGGCCGCTGCCCGCCCTGCGCGCGCTCGGGGGCCGCACCGTCGTCGTGAAGGTGGGCGGCAACGCCATGGGCGACGGCTCCCTGCTGCGCACCTTCGCGCAGGACGTCGTCCGCATCCGGGAGGCCGGGGTGCGGGTCGCCGTGGTGCACGGCGGCGGCCCGCAGATCAGCGCCCAGCTCGACCTGATCGGCATCGAGGCCCGCTTCGTCGGCGGGCTGCGGGTCACCACCCCCGAGGTCCTGGACGTCGCGCGGATGGTCCTGGCCGGCAAGGTCCAACGGGACCTGGTGGGGCTCCTCAACGAGCACGGCCCTTACGCCGTGGGGCTCACCGGCGAGGACGCGCACACGCTGACCGCGGTGCGCCGCTACGCCGAGGTCGACGGCGAGATCGTCGACATCGGCCTCGTCGGCGAGGTGACGGAGGTCAACACGGCCGCCGTGGACGTGCTGCTGGAGCACGGCCACATCCCCGTCGTCTCCTCGCTCGGCCGGGGCACGGACGGCCAGATCTACAACGTCAACGCGGACGCGGCGGCCGGGGCCCTGGCCGCCGCGCTCGACGCCGAGGCACTGGTCGTCCTCACCGACGTGCCCGGGCTGTACGCCGACTGGCCGCGCCGCGGACGGGTCCTGGACCGGCTCACCGCCGCCGAACTGGAGGCGATGCTCCCGGCGCTGGGGGGCGGCATGGTGCCGAAGATGGAGAGCTGCCTGCGGGCCGTCCGGGCGGGCGTCCGCACGGCCCGTGTGCTGGACGGCCGCGCCCCGCACGCCCTGCTGCGCGCGCTGTCCGTCGGGCCGGGCGGCGCCGGCACGACCGTCCTGCCCGGCTAGGCGAGGTGTGCCGGGGCGGCCGAAGCCGGCAGCAGGTCAGTCGGTTCCTGCGAGCCAGTCGCCCTCGTCTCCCGGTTCGGGCAGGATGCGGCCCCCCTCGGCGGCGAACCGGGCGGGGCTGTCCTTGACGATCACGAGGACGTGCGACTCCGGGACGCCGGTCACTCTGCTGCCGGCGGCCGAGATGTCCTTGGCCGGCTGTGTCTTCTCCGTGTCCGCGTGGCCCGCCCGTGTGGTCGCCTCGATCAGCAGGGGACGTGAGGGAACCGAATCCGTGAACACGCTGCCGTCGGGCAGTTCGGCGAACGTCACGTGCACGAAGGAGATGGGCGCCCCGGTGATCGACGCGTGGAGACGCGTGGATCTCCGCCGCCAACCCGGCCTTCTGCTGCGCCGAGACCGTGTTCTGCGTGGTGACCACGTGGTAGACGGGCATGGCCGGCTCCGATCAGCCGTGCGAACCCCGTACCAACACCGTGGGCCGCCGCCGTACGGGCCGCAGGTCGACGGTGTCCGGCTCCCCGATCTCCGCCCGCCGGGTCACTCGGCGGCGACGGGGACCGCCTCGTGGTGGCGGCCCATGGGGATCACCAGCGGGGTGCCGCTCACCGGGTCGGTGGTGACCTGGCAGCGCAGGTCGAAGACGTCCTCGACGGTCCCGGCGGTGATCACCTCGGCCGGTGTGCCCTCGGCGGCGATCCGCCCCGACTTCATCGCGATGACGTGGTCGGCGTAGCGGCAGGCCTGGTTGAGGTCGTGCAGGACCATCACCACCGTGCGGTTCTCGCGGCGGTTGAGGTCGGTGACGAGGTCCAGGACGTCGATCTGGTGGGCCAGGTCCAGGTAGGTGGTCGGCTCGTCCAGCAGGAGGACGGGGGTGCCCTGGGCGACGGCCATGGCGATCCAGGCCCGCTGGCGCTGGCCGCCGGACAGCTCGTCCACGGCCCGGTTCGCGAGCTCGGTCATGCCCGTCGCCGCCAGCGCCTCGTGGACCGCCAGCTCGTCGGCCTTGGACCACTGCCGCCACCACGTCTGGTGCGGCGAACGGCCCCGGCTGACCAGGTCGATGACGGTCAGCCCCTCCGGGGCCACCGGGGTCTGCGGCAGGATGCCCAGCCGCTGGGCGAGTTCCCTGGTCGGCACCGACCGCAGGGCGCGGCCGTCGAGTTCGACGACGCCCTGACGGGGCGCGAGCAGCCGTGCCAGGGCGCGCAGGAGGGTGGACTTGCCGCAGGCGTTGGCGCCGACGATGGCGGTGATGCGGCCGGAGGGTACGACGAGGTCGAGGTCCTCGACCACCAGCCGGTCGTCGTACGCCAGGTGCAGCCCGCGTGCCCGCAGGTCGGGGCCCGCGGCGGCGGTGGGGGCGGGGTCGGTGGTCGCCATGGGTTCAGCCTCCTGAGCCCGCGCGGTTGGCGCGGATGAGCAGCCAGAGCAGGACCGGCGCGCCGATGACGCCGGTGACGATCCCGACCGGGAGTTCCGTGCCGGGGATCGCTTCGCGCGCGATGAGGTCGGACCCCAGGACGACCAGCGCGCCGGTCAGTCCCGAGGCGGCCGGCGGTGGCCACGCCGTGCCGGCCATCCGCTGGGCGATCTGCGGGGCGGCCAGCGCCACGAAGGCGACCGGTCCGGCCGCGGCCGTGCCGAAGGCGATCAGCCCGACGCCGATGAGCAGCAGGGCCAGCCGCACCGGCTGCACCGGCGTGCCGAGGCCGGCCGCCACGTCGTCGCCCAGTTGCAGGGTCCGCATCCAGCGCCCCATGCCGAGCGCGAGCGGCACGAGGACGGCCATGGCGACCGCGAGCTGCGTGACCTGGTCCCAGGTGCGGCCGTTGAGGTTGCCCACCAGCCAGCCGAGGGCGGCCTGCGCCTCGAACCGCTCGCCGCGCGCGACCAGGTAGTCCGTGGCGCTGGTGCACATCCAGGACACGCCGATGCCGACCAGGATGATGCGGTAGCCGGTGGCACCGCCCTTCCACGCCAGCGCGTACACCAGCAGCGCCGTGACCAGCGCTCCGAGCAGGCCGAAGCCCTGGGTGCCCAGGCCGCCGTCCCAGCCGAGCACGATGCCCGCGACCACGGCGGTCCCCGCGCCCTCGGTCAGCCCGATCATGTCGGGGCTGGCCAGCGGGTTGCGGGTCATGGTCTGGTACAGCGCGCCGGAGATGCCGAACGCGATGCCGACGAGTAGTCCCGCGAGCGCGCGCGGCAGCCGCAACTCCCGTACGACCAGCACCGTTCCGGGGTCGCCGGCGCCGGTGAGGGCCTTGACCACGTCGGCGAACCCGATGGGGTAGTCCCCGAGGGACACGCCCCAGCAGAAGAGCAGGAACACCGCGACGGCCAGGGCGGCGCACACGGCGACCAGCCGCGGCCGGAGCACGCCGGAGACCGGTGGGGCCGCCAGGCGGAAGGGCCGGCGGCCGCGGAGGGGGGCGAGGGCGGTCATGCTCAGACCTCCGCGAGTTTGCGCCGGCGGACGAGGGCGACGAAGAACGGGCCGCCGATGAAGGCGACGAGCACTCCGGCCTGGACCTCGGTGGGCCGTGCGACGACCCGGCCGAGGATGTCCGCGGTGAGCAGCAGGCACGGGGCGAGCACCGCCGAAAGCGGCAGCAGCCAGCGGTGGTCGGGGCCGATGCCCGCGTGCTGGGCCAGCACCCGGGCGACGTGCGGTACGACCAGGCCGAGGAAGACCACCGGGCCGATCACGGCGACCGACGCGCCCGTGAGAAGCATCACCGCGACGACCCCCTGCAGGCGTACGAGGCCGAGCCGGCGTCCGAGGGAGGCGGCCACGTCGTCGCCCAGGGCCAGGCTGTTGAGCGCGGGGGCGGCGGCGAGCGCGAGCACCGCCCCGACCGCCAGGAACGGCAGGATGCTCCGGACGACGGTGCCGTCCTGGTCGGCGAGGGTGCCCGCGGACCAGAAGCGGTAGCGGTCCAGGGCGTCGGGATCGGTGAGGACGATCGCGTTGGTCAGCGAGAACAGCAGGAAGGTGACGGCGACTCCGGCCAGCGCCAGTTTCACCGGCGTCGCGCCCGAACGGCCCGTCCGGCCCAGCAGGAAGACCAGCACGCTGGTGCCGAGCGCGCCGGCGAAGGCGAACCAGATCGTGCCGTACAGCGAGCCGAGCCCGAACAGGGCGATGGCGACGACGATCCCGAAGGACGCGCCCGCGCTGACCCCCAGGATGCCGGGGTCGGCGAGCGGGTTGCGGGTCAGGGCCTGCATGAGCGCGCCGGACAGCCCCAAGGCGGCGCCCGCGGTGAGGCCGAGGACGGTGCGCGGTACGCGGACGGTCCAGACGATGTTGTCCACGAGATGGCTGGAGGGGTGGCCGAAAAGCGCCCGGACGACCTGGTCCGGGGGGATGTCGACGGCACCCAGCCCGATCGACAGCACGCACAGTCCGGCCAGGGCGACGACCGGCAACACGACGAGCAGGGCGGGGCGCAGGTGTCCGCGCGCGGTCACCGGCCTGGCTCCACGGCCAGCATCCTTAGGTTAGGCACACCTTAACCCTACCGCCGTGAACTGTGCGGTCACGCCCCGCCGGGGAGGTCTATCAAGTTAGGTAATGCTTACCTTAATATGGCGAGCGGTCGCGGCTCGGTCGAGTCGATTCCGCACATAAGGGAAGGCACGGGCACCGGTGTCGGGTAACGAAGAACTGGCGATGGCGGCAAGGGACTTCTGGCGCGAGCGGCTGATTCCGCTCGCACAGGAGACCGTTCTCCCCGTCGACTTCCCCTATCCGCAGCGTCCCGCGGGACCGGCCGCGGTGCGCTCCCGTGCCCTGCCCGGCACGGCCGCGGGTCAGGAACGGCACCTCGCGGCGTACGTCGCCCTGCTCCACTACTACGGCGGCGGGGCCACCGACCTCGTCCTCGCCCACGACGGCGTGCCGCTGCGCGTCGCGCTCACCGCCGACACCACCTTCGCCGGGCTCACCGCGCAGGTGGCCGACGCCGCGGAGCGGGCCCACGCCCACCGCGTCCCGGCCACCGTGCTCGCCGCCGAGCTGGGCGCCGCGGCGACCCGCGGTGGCGGTCTGCTCTGCAACACCGGCTTCGCCGCCGGTGACTGGGCGGGCGGCCCCCTCGACCTCGAACTGCGGGTGGTGTCCGGCGAGATCCACGCCGCCTACCACCCCGGCCTCTTCGAGGCCGCCACCGTCGACCGGATCCTCGGCCACTACGCCACCCTCCTCGCCGACGCCACCGCGCACCCCGACCGCGTCGTCGGCGACCTCGCAACCCTCGACGGGCCGGAGCGGCACCGCGTCCTCCACGAGTGGAACGACACCGGCCACGACGTGCCGCTCGCCACCTGGCCCGCCCTGTTCGCCGAGCAGGTCCGCACCCGGCCCGACGAGACCGCCCTGGTCTTCGAGGACGTCCGCCTCACCTACGCCGAACTCGACGCCCGCGCCAACCGGCTGGCCCACGCCCTCGTCGCCCGGGGCGCCGGCCCCGAGACGGTGGTGGCACTGGCCGTGCCACGCTCGGCCGAGCTGATCGTCGCCGAGGTCGCGGTGCTCAAGTCCGGCGCCGCCTACCTGCCGGTCGACACCGACTACCCCGCCGACCGCGTCGCCTACATGCTCGCCGACGCCACGCCGGTGTGCCTCGTCACCACCGCCGAGGTCGCCGCCGACCTGCCCGGCGAGGTGCCCACGCTGCTCTTGGACGCCCCGGACACCGTCGCCGAGCTCGCCGGGCTGCCGGCCCACGACCCCGAGTCCGGCGGCCGGCTGACGGTCGCGAACGCCGCGTACGTCATCTACACCTCCGGCTCCACCGGCCGGCCCAAGGGTGTCGTCCTCTCCCACGCCGGCGTCGCCAAGCTCGTGGCCACCCAGAGCGAGCGCTTCGGCATCGGCCCCCACAGCCGGGTGCTGCAGTTCGCCTCCCCGAGCTTCGACGTCGCCTTCTGGGACCTGTGCCTCGGCCTGCTCTCCGGCGGACGGCTCGTCGTCGTACCCTCCGAACGACGCGTCCCCGGCCCGCCGCTGGCCGACTACGCGAACGCCCACGGCGTCACCTTCATGATCCTGCCGCCCGCGCTGCTCGCCGCCATGCCCGACGACGTGCACCTGCCCGCGGAGGCCACGCTGCTCGCCGGCACCGAGCGCGTCTCGCCCGAACTCGTCGGCCGCTACGCGCGCGGCCGCATGATGTTCAACGCCTACGGCCCGACCGAGGCGACCACCAACTCCACGCTCGGCCTGTGCGATCCCGACACCCCGGCCGGCACCATCGTGCCCATCGGCGTGCCCGACCCCGGCACCCGCGCCTACGTCCTCGACGCCCGGCTGCGGCCGGTCCCCGCCGGTGTCGCGGGAGAGCTCTACCTCGGCGGCGCCGGGCTGGCCCGCGGCTACCTCGGGCGGCCCGACCTGACGGCCGAGCGCTTCGTCGCCGACCCCTTCGGCGAGCCGGGGGAGCGGCTGTACCGCACCGGCGACCTCGTGCGCTGGAAGTCCGACGGGCGGATGGAGTTCCTCGGCCGCGTCGACAGCCAGGTCAAGATCCGCGGCTTCCGCATCGAGCCCGGCGAGATCGAGTCCGTGCTGCGCGCCCACCCCGGCGTCGCCCAGGCAGCCGTCGTCGTCCGCGAGGACCGGCCCGGCGACCGGCGGCTGGCCGCCTACGTCGTGCCGTCGCTCGACGGCGACGCCGAGGTCGCCGAGTGGAAGGACCTGCACGAACTCCTGTACTCCGCCGCGGGTTCCGAGGGCTTCCGGGAGAACTTCGCCGGCTGGAACAGCATGTACGACGGGCTGCCCATCCCGCTCGCCGACATGCGCGAGTGGCGGACGGCCACCATCGAGCGCATCGCCGCGCTCGCGCCGCGCCGCGTCCTGGAGATCGGCGTCGGCAGCGGCCTGCTGCTGTCCCGCCTGGCCCCCGGCTGCGAGGCGTACTGGGGCACCGACGTCTCCGAGGAGGCCGTCGCCGCGCTGCGCGCCCAGATCCGCGACGTACCGGAACTCGCCGGGCGCGTCGAGCTGTCGGCCCGCCCCGCGCACGACACCACCGGACTGCCCGCGGGCCACTTCGACGTCGTCGTCATCAACTCCGTCGCCCAGTACTTCCCGGGCGCCGACTACCTCCAGGACGTGCTGCGCAAGGCCGCCGCGCTGCTCGCCCCCAGTGGTGCGATCTTCGTCGGCGACGTGCGCAACCTGCGGCTGCTGCGCACCCTGCGCGCCGCCGTGGAGAGCCGCCGCGGTGCCGGCGACGAGGGCGCCGCCGGTGACGCCGCCGACAAGGAGGCGTTGCGCGCCGCCGTCGACCGCTCGGTGGCGTGGGAGGGCGAACTCCTCGTCGACCCGGACTGGTTCACGGGCCTCGACGGTTTCGCCGCCCAGGTGCGCGTCAAGCGCGGCGTCCACCACAACGAGCTGACCCGCTACCGCTACGACGTCGAACTGCGCCCGGCACCCACCTCGGTGGAACCGGACACGAGTGACGAGATCGCATGGGCGGCCCTCGGCGGCCTCGACGCCCTGGACGCCCGGCTCGCCGCGCGCCCGGAGCGGCTGCGCGTCACCGCCGTGCCCAACGCCCGCCTCACCGAGGACCTCGACGCCCTCGCCGTCCTCGACGACAGCAGCCGCCCCGGCGCCGACGGCGCCGGCAGCGTCGATCCTGAATCGCTGCACGAACTCGCCGCGCGGCACGGCCTGTCCGCCGCCCTGACCTGGACCGGGGACGCCGACGACGGCAGCGTCGACGCCGTCTTCACCACAGAGGGCGCCGACCCGGGCCCGCTGTACCGGCCCGGCGGCGGCCGCCCGCTCGCCAACCGGCCCGCCCCCTTCCGCGACGTCACCGCGCTGATGCGCACGCTGCGCGCGCACGCCGCCGCATTCCTGCCGGAATACATGGTCCCCGCGGCGCTCGTGCCCCTGGACCGACTGCCGGTGACGCCCAGCGGCAAGCTCGACGGCGCCGCCCTGCCCGTCCCCGACTACGCCGCCCTCAGCTCGGGCCGCGCCCCGCGCGACGCCCGCGAGGAGCTGCTGTGCGCCCTGTACGCGCAGGCCCTCGGTGTGCGGACCGTCACGATCGACGACGACTTCTTCGCGCTCGGCGGCGACAGCATCGTGGCGATCCAGCTGCTCGTCCTCGCCCGCCGCGCCGGCCTGCGCCTCACCCCGCGCGAGGTCTTCCGGCACCGCACCGTCGCCGCGCTCGCCGAAGTCGCCCAGGAGGGCGGCCCGGACGACGCCACCGCGGAGGAGCAGGCCGCGCCCCTGCTGTCCCTGACGGACGCCGAACTGGCCGCGCTGCGCGGCGAACTCGCGGTCACCGTCGACGAGGTGCTGCCGCTCGGCCCGCTGCAGGAGGGCTTCTTCTTCCACGCCCTCGTCGACGGCGCCGACCACGACGCCTACGTCGTGCAGCAGGCCGTGGAGCTGTCAGGACCGGTCGACGGCGCCGCCCTGCGGCGCGCCATGGAACGTCTCCTGGAGCGGCACGCCCCGCTGCGCGCCTGCTTCCGCCAGCTCCCCGACGGCCGGCCCGTCCAGGTCGTCACCAGTGGCGCCGTGCTGCCCTGGCGCGAGGTCGACCTGTCCGCGCAGGAGGACGGCGTGCGCCGCGGCCTCGCGGACGCCGTCGCCGCCGACGAGCGGTCCCGGCTGTTCGACCTCGCGCGGCCGCCGCTGCTGCGCTGCGCGCTCGTCCGCCTGGGCGCGGACCGCAGCCGCCTGCTGCTGACGTTCCACCACATCGTCGCGGACGGCTGGTCGCTGCCCGTCCTCCACCGCGAGCTGATGGCCCTGTACGCGGACGACCCGGCGCCGCTGCCCGCGGTGCCCGCGTACGCCGGCTACCTGCGGCGTATCGCCGCCGCCGACCGGGACGCCGCCCGCGCCGCGTGGCGTACCGCGCTCGCGGATCTCGAAGGCCCCACGCGTCTGGTGGACGCGCCCGCCGACGGCGGCCCGGTCGAGCCCGCACAGGTCCGCGTGGAGCTCTCCGAGCGCGTCACGGCCCGCCTCGCGGCCCGTGCCCGCGAGCTCGGCGTCACCCTCGGCACCGTCGTGCAGGGCGCCTGGGGCCTGCTGCTGGGCCGGCTGACCGGACAGCAGGACGTCGTCTTCGGCACCACCGTCTCCGGCCGCGACGCCGCCGTCGACGGCATCGACTCCATGGTCGGCCTGTTCATCAACACCCTGCCGACCCGGCTCGCCTGGGACCCGGCCGCCGGCCTCGGCACGCTGCTGCGCCGCCTCCAGGACGAGCAGAGCACCCTGCTCGACCACCAGCACCTCGGCCTCGCCGAGATCCAGCGGGCCGCCGGGCACGCGGGCGGCGGCGAACTCTTCGACACCCTCGTCGTCTTCGAGAACTACCCCGCCGAGACCGGCCTCGCCGACCCCTCGGGCACCGTACGCGTCAGCGGCCACGCCTTCCACGACACCGTGCACTATCCGCTCGCGCTCATCGTGAAGCCCGGCCGCCGCATGGACCTGCGGCTCAAGCACCACGCGCGCCGGATCGACGCCGAGGCCGTCCGCGCCCTCGGCGACCGGCTCACGCTGCTGCTGGAAGCCATCGCCGACGATCCCGGCCGCCCGGTCGGCTCCGTCGACCTGCTCACCCCGCACGAGCACGCCACCGCCCACCTCGACGGCGCCGTCCGCGACGTCCCGGCCACGACACTGCCCGCCGCCATCGCCGCGCAGACCGCCCGTACCCCCGGCGCGACCGCCGTCGTGTACGGCGACACCACCCTGACGTTCGCCGAACTCGACGCGCGCGCCGAGGCGCTGGCCGCGCGGCTGCGCGCCCGCGGCGCCGGACCGGAGGGCTTCGTCGCCGTCGCCGTCCCCCGCTCGGCGGACCTCATGGTGGCGCTGCTCGGCGTCCTCAAGTCCGGCGCGGCCTACCTGCCTGTCGACCTGGACTACCCCGCCGAGCGCGTCGCCTACATGCTCGCCGACTCCGGCGCCACCACCGTCGTCACCACGGCGGCCGACGCCCCGCGGCTGCCCGCCGTGGAGGGCCTGACGCCGCTGCTGGTCGACGCCCCCGCCGAAGATGCCCAGGGGAACGGTGCCGGTGCGGCGGCCCGGCCCGACGACCCGGCGTACCTTATCTACACTTCCGGCTCCACCGGCCGCCCCAAGGGCGTGGTCGTCACCCACCGCGCCGTGGTCAACCGCCTCGCGTGGACGCAGGGCGAGTACGGCCTGACGGCCGACGACCGCGTCCTGCAGAAGACCCCGTCCAGCTTCGACGTCAGTGTGTGGGAGTTCTTCTGGCCGCTGTGCGAGGGCGCCGCCGTCGTCCTCGCCCGGCCCGACGGGCACCGCGACCCGGCCTACCTCGCCGGGCTCGTCCGCGAACAGGGCGTCACCACCCTGCACTTCGTGCCCTCCATGCTGGAGGCGTTCCTCAGCACGCCGGAGGTGACCGCCGACGCCTCGTGGGCGGCGAGCCTGCGCCGCGTGCTCAGCAGCGGCGAGGCCCTGCCCGGCGCCGCCGCCGCGCGCTGGCAGGCGCTCACCGGGGTGCCGCTGCACAACCTCTACGGGCCCACCGAGGCCGCCGTCGACGTCACCCACCACGCCTTCGACGGCGCCCCGGACACCACCGTGCCCATCGGTCGCCCGGTGTGGAACACGGGCCTGCGCGTGCTGGACGCCTGCCTGCGCCCGGTGCCGGACGGCGTGCCCGGCGAGCTCTACCTGACCGGTGTGCAGCTCGCCCGCGGCTACCACGGCCGCTCCGCGCTCACCGCCGAGCATTTCGTCGCCGACCCGTACGGCGCGCCCGGCGAGCGGATGTACCGCACCGGCGACCTCGTGCGCCGGCGTTGGGGGTCCCCCCGGCCGGAGGCCGGGGGAGGTGTCGTGGAGTACCTGGGCCGCACCGACCGCCAGGTCAAGCTGCGCGGCAACCGCATCGAGCCCGGCGAGACCGAGGCCGCCCTCGTCCGGCTCCCGGAGGTCGCCCAGGCCGCGGTGACCGTCCGCGAGCAGCGCCTCGTGGCGTACGTCGTCCCGACGCGCGACTCCCGCCCGGACACCGCCGCCCTGCGCGCCGCCGTGGCCGAGCTGCTGCCCGCGCCGCTCGTCCCGGACGCCTTCGTCGTGCTGGACGCGCTGCCGCTGACCCCCAGCGGCAAGCTGGACCGCGCCGCGCTGCCCGCGGCCGAGGCCGAGCGCGCCCCCGCCCGCGCTCCGCGCACCGGCCGCGAGCGCACGCTGACGGAGGTCTTCGCGGCCGTCCTCGGCCTGCCGGACGCCGGCCCCGACGACGACTTCTTCCTCCTCGGCGGCGACAGCATCAGCTCCATAGGCGTCGCCAGCCGCGCCCGCGCCGCCGGTCTCGAACTGACCCCGCGCGACGTCTTCGAGCACCGCACCCCCGCCGCCCTCGCCCTGGCCGCCCGCACCGGCGCCGCCGCCGTGGAGCGCACCGGGCCGGTCCGCCCCGAGCTGACGCCCGGGGAGACCGAGCGCGTCCACCGCACCGCCGGGGGAGCGGTCGCCGGGATCTGGCCGCTCGCCCCGCTCCAGGAAGGCCTGTTCTTCCACTCCGCCTACGACGACGGCGCCCTGGACGTCTACACCGTCCACGAGACCTTCGATTTCGCCGAGCGCCTGGACGAGGACCGGCTGCGCGCCGCCGCCCGCACCCTGCTCGACCGCAACCCGGGGCTCCGCGCCGGGTTCACCAGCGACGGGCTGCGCCAGCCCGTGCAGTTCATCGTCGCCGAGCCCGAAGTGCCGCTGGAGACGGTCGACCTGTCGGCGCTGCCCGCCGCCGAGCAGGAGGCGCGGCTGCGCGCCCTGATGGACGAGGAGCGCACCCGCCGCTTCGACCTGTCCGCGCCGCCCCTGTTCCGCATGCTGCTCGTACGCCGCGGCGCGGAGCTCGGCGACCGCCTCGTCATCGGCCGCCACCTGATCCTGTGGGACGGCTGGTCCGCCTGGCTCTTCCTCGACCAGCTCTTCGCCCTCTACGCGACCGGCGGGGACGACACCAGCCTGCCGCGCCCCGGCTCGTACGGGGACTACCTGGCCTGGCTCGGCACCCAGGACGACGCCGCCGCGACCGCCGCCTGGCGCGCCGCGCTGGCCGGCCTGGAGGAGCCCACCCTGCTCGTGCCGGCCGTTGCCGACGCGGGCCTGGAACCCGTCATCCCCGAGCAGTTGGACGCTCTGCTCCCCGCGGAGCTCGGCGACTCGCTGCGCGAGCGGGCCCGCGCCCACGGCCTCACCCTCAACACGGTGCTCAACGCCGCCTGGGGCGTGACCCTGGCCTCGGCGACCGGCCGCACCGACGTCGTGTTCGGCACGACCGTCGCGGGCCGGCCGGCCGAGGTGCCGGACGTGGAGAACGTCATCGGCATGTTCCTCAACACGGTGCCCGCCCGCGTCGCCCTCGACCCGGCGGAACCCGTCCTCGACCTGCTGCGGCGCATCCAGGGCGAGCGCCTGGAACTGATGCCGTACGAGTACCTGGGCCTGGGTGTGCTGCAGGCCGAGACCGGACACCGGCGGCTGTTCGACACCCTCTTCGTGCTGCGCAACAACGACACCGAGGACCGGCTGGAGCGGCTGCGCGCCGAGCACGGCGCCACCGCCGTCGCCAACGCCGACGCCACGCACTACCCCGTCAACCTGATCGTGACGCCGGGGCAGCGCGTCCTGGTCACCCTCGCGCACCGGCCCGACGTCGTCCCGCACGAGGCCGCCCGCGCGCTGCTGGACCGCTTCACCGTCCTGCTGGAGGGCATGGCGCAGGACCTGACGGCCCCCGTCGGCCGTCTCGACCCGCTGCTGCCCGCCGAACACGCGGCCCTGGAGCGGGAGTGGACCGGCAGCCGGGTCCCGGAGCCCACCGAGACCATCGCCGACCTCCTCGCCGCGCAGGCCGCCCGCACCCCGGACGCCACCGCCCTCGTCTTCGGCGAGCGCACCCTCACCTACGCCGGACTCGACGCCGCCGTGAACCGCACCGCCCGGCTGCTGCTCGCCCGCGGCGCGGGCCCGGAGAAGGTCGTCGCGCTCGGCCTGCCCCGCTCCGCGGAGATGGTCGTGGCCCTCTTCGCGGTGCTGCGGACCGGCGCCGCCTACCTGCCGCTGGAGCTGGACCACCCGGCCGACCGGCTCTCCCTGATGCTGGAGGACGCCCGGCCCCTGCTGCTCCTGACCCACGCGGCCGTCTCGGCCACCCTGGACGCCGGCACCCCGCGGGTCCTGCTCGACGACCCGGCCGTCGCCGACGAGCTGGCGGAGCTGTCCGACGCCCCGGTCGTCGCGGACTTCAGCCTGGAGCACCCCGCGTACGTCATCTACACCTCGGGCTCCACCGGCCGCCCCAAGGGCGTCGTCACCCCCTACCGGGGCCTTACGAACATGCAGCTCAACCACCAGAAGGAGATCTTCGAGCCGGCGATCGCCGCGGCGGGGGGCCGGCGGCTGCGCGTCGCGCACACCGTCTCCTTCGCCTTCGACATGTCGTGGGAGGAGCTGCTGTGGCTCGTCGAGGGTCACGAAGTGCACGTCTGCGACGAGGAGCTGCGGCGTGACGCCCACGCGCTGACCGCCTACTGCGAGCGGCACCGCATCGACGTCGTCAACGTCACTCCGACCTACGCCCGGCTGCTCATCGAGGAGGGCCTGCTCGAAGGGCACGTCCCGCCGCTGGTGCTGCTCGGCGGCGAAGCCGTCCCCGAGACGGTCTGGACGCGGCTGCGCGACACCCCGGGGAGTTACGGCTACAACCTGTACGGCCCGACCGAGTACACCATCAACACCCTCGGCGGCGGCACCCACGACAGCGCCACGCCCACTGTCGGCCGCCCCATCCGCGGCACCCGCGCCCACATCCTCGACGCCTGGCTGCGCCCGGTGCCCGACGGCGTCCCCGGCGAGCTGTACATCGCGGGTGTCGGCCTGGCCCGCGGCTACCTGGACCGGCCCGGCCTGACCGCCGAGCGGTTCGTCGCCGACCCCTTCGGCGAGCCCGGCGAGCGGATGTACCGCACGGGCGACCTGGTGCGGCGCAATGCCGATGGCAACCTGGACTTCCTTGGCCGTACCGACGACCAGGTCAAGATCCGCGGCTACCGCGTCGAGCCCGGCGAGATCGAGACCGCCCTCAGCCGCCACCCGCGCGTCTCGCAGGCCGCCGTCGTCGTCCGCGACGACCGGCTGATCGGCTACGTCGTCCCCGCCCCCGCCGAGGCCGCCGAACGCGAGTCCACCGAGCGCGCCCAGGTCGGCGAGTGGCAGGAGATCTACTCCGACGAGTACGAGGAGATCTCCACCGCCGTCTTCACCGAGGAGTACGCGGGCTGGGACAGCTCCTACGACGGGCGGCCCATCCCCTTCGACGACATGCACGAGTGGCGCGAGGCCACCCTCGCCCGCATCCGCGAACTGCGCCCGCGCCGCGTCCTGGAGATCGGCGTCGGCTCCGGCCTGCTGCTGTCCCGGCTGGCCCCGGAAGCCGAGGCTTACTGGGCCACCGACTTCGCCGCCCCCGTCATCCGCAAGATCGGCGAGGAGCTGCGGCGGGACCCGGAGCTCGCCGCCAAGGTGGAGCTGCGCTGCCGTCCCGCCGACGACCTGCAGGGGCTGCCCATCGGGTACTTCGACACGATCGTCATCAACTCCGTCATCCAGTACTTCCCCAGCGTGGCCTACCTGGAGTCGGTCGTGCGCGGAGCCATGGAGCTGCTCGTCCCCGGCGGCGCGCTCTTCGTCGGCGACGTCCGCAACCTGCGGCTCGCCCGCACCTTCCACACCGAGATCCAGCGCGCCCGGGGCACCGGCGGAGCGGAGTTCGAGCGGGCCGTGGAACGCGGCCTGCGCCTGGAGAAGGAACTCCTGGTCGACCCCGACTTCTTCGCGCACCTCGGCTACGGCCTCGACCTGCGCACCAAGCGCGGACGCCACCACAACGAGCTGACCCGGCACCGCTACGACGCCGTGCTCTACCGCGGCGAGGCCTCCGTGCGGCTGGGCGATGAGTCCGTGGCGGCGTGGTCGCCCGGTCTTGCCGAGCGGCTGCGCGGGGAGCGGCCCGAACGGCTGCGCCTCACCGGTGTGCCGGACGGCCGCGTCCGTCCGGACGGCGTCGACCCGGAGACCCTGCACGAACTGGCCGCCGACCTCGGCTGCCGCGTGCTCACGACGTGGGGTGCCGAAGCCGGCACCTACGAGGCCGTCCTCGTCCCGGCCGGCACCACCGGCACGACCGCCGGCCTGTACCGGCCGGGCGGCGGCAGCGCCCCGTACGCCAACGACCCGGCGGCGGGCCGCGACGCGAGCGCCCTGGTCCGCGTGCTGCGCGAGGACCTGAAGCGCGAACTGCCCGAGTACATGGTCCCGGCCGCCTTCGTCACCCTCGACCGGCTGCCGATGAACGCCAACGGCAAGCTCGACGTGCGGGCGCTGCCCGACGCCGAGCCGGCCGTGGCCCTCGGCGGCGGACGCGGACCGCGCACCCCGCAGGAAGAGGTGCTGTGCCGTCTGTTCGCCGAGGTGCTGGCCCTGCCGTCGGTGGGCGCCGAGGACGACTTCTTCGACCTGGGCGGCCACTCGCTGCTCGCCACCCGCCTGGTCAGCCGGGCCCGCACCGAGCTCGGCGCCGAACTCGCCATCCGCGACCTCTTCGAGGCCCCGACGCCCGCCCGGCTCGCGGAGCGCGCCGACGCCGGACGGCCCGCCCGCCCCGCGCTCACCGCGGCCGCCGAACGGCCCGCCCTCGTCCCGCTCTCCGCCGCGCAGCGCCGCCTGTGGCTGGTGGAACGCCTCACCGGCGGCGGCGCCGCGTACAACTTCCCGCTCGTGTTCCGGCTGCGCGGCGCCCTGAACACCGACGCCCTGCGCCGGGCCCTGGGCGATGTCGCGGGGCGCCACGAGGCGCTGCGCACCCTGATCGGCGAGCAGGACGGCGAGCCGTACCAGCGGATCGTCCCCGCCGCCGAGGCGCTGCCCGGGTTCAGCGTCGCCGACTGCGCCGGGTCCGAGCTCCCGGGGCTGATCGAGGCCGCTCAGCGCCGCCCCTTCGACCTGGCGACGGAACTGCCGCTGCGCTGCGAGGTGTTCCGGGTCGGCGCCGACGACCACGTGGTGGCCGTCGTACTGCACCACATCACCACCGACGAGTGGTCCGACCGCCCCTTCATGGCGGACCTGACCGCCGCCTACACCGCCCGCGCCGCGGGCTCCGCCCCGGCCTGGCAGCCGCTGCCCGTCCAGTACGCGGACTACACCCTCTGGCAGGAGCGCCTGCTCGGCACCGTCGGTGACACACAGCTCGCCTACTGGACCGAGCGGTTGCGCGACCTGCCCGAGGAGCTGGCGCTGCCGCTCGACCGGCCGCGTCCCGCCGCGCCCACCGGCGCCGGCGCGATCGTGCACGGTGAGGTGCCCGTGGAACTGGGCCGGGAACTGCGGGAGCTGTCCACCGCGACCGGCACCAGCATGTTCATGCTGTTCCAGGCCGCGACCGCCGCGCTGCTGCACCGGCTCGGCGCGGGCGAGGACGTCCCGCTCGGCGCGCCCATCGCCGGCCGTACCGACAGCGGCCTCGACGACCTCGTCGGCTTCTTCGTCAACACCCTCGTGCTGCGCACCGACCTGTCCGGCGACACGCTGACGTTCCGTCAATTGCTGGGCCGGGTACGCGAGTCGGCTCTGGAAGCCTTCGAGCACCAGGACATGCCCTTCGACCGGGTCGTGGAGGCGGTGAACCCGCCGCGCGCGGCGGGCCGCAACCCACTGTTCCAGGTGATGCTGGGCTACCACCACCGCCCGGACGGCGACCCCGACGTCTTCGGGCTGCCCACCGAGTGGTTCGACATGGACACCGGCACGGCCAAGTTCGACCTCGACTTCACCTTCGTCGACCACGGCGAGGCACACCCGCTGGCTCTGCTGCTGGAGTACGCGACCGACCTGGCCGACGAGGCCACCGCCGCGCTGCTCGTCGCCCGGCTGGTCCTGCTGCTGCGGCAGGCCGCGGCCCACCCGGACCTCCCGCTGGCGGAGTTCGACCTGCTCACGCCCGCCGAGCACGAGGCCGCCGCCGTCGCCTGGAACGACACCGCGCGGCACGGCGCGGAGACCCGGGCGGTGCCCGAGATCCTCGCCGACACCGTCCGGGCCCACCCGGAGCGGACGGCCGTGGTGACCGCCCCCGGCACGCTGACCTTCGCCGAACTGGGCGACCGGGTCGGCGCCCTGGCCGGCCTGGTCCGTGCGCACGGCGCGGCCGAGGGCACGGTGGTGGCCCTCGCGCTGCCGCGGCACGCCATGGTCCCGGCGATCCTCGGCGTGCTCGCCTCGGGCGCCGCCTACCTGCCGCTCGATCCCGCCCTGCCCGCCGACCGGCTGGAGTTCATGCTCCGCGACGCGGGCCCGGTCTGCCTGCTCACCACCGCCGACCTCGCCGAACGCCTTCCGGCAACGCCGGGCGTCGCGCGGCTGCTGCTCGACGGGCCGCTGCCCGAAGCCGAGTTCGCACGCCCGGCCGGGTACCCGGCGCTGGGGGCCGCATACACCATCTACACCTCCGGCTCCACCGGTACCCCCAAGGGCGTCGTCGGCACCCACCGGGGCCTGTCCAACCTCTTCGGCGCCCACCTGCGCGACATGGTCGAACCGGCGGTCCGTGCCACCGGCCGCGACGTCCTGAAGGCCGCGCACACCGCCTCGTTCAGCTTCGACGCCTCCTGGGACCCGCTGCTGTGGCTGCTGGCGGGCCACGAACTGCACGTCGTGGACGAGACCACGATGACGGAACCGGCCGCGCTCCTCGCGCACCTGGCGGAGACCGGAGCCGACTACGTCGACCTCACCCCGACCTACCTGGGCGAGCTGACCCACCACGGCTTCCTCGCCGCGGGCGGCTACGCGCCCGCCGTCCTCACCGTCGGCGGCGAGGCCACCCCGCCCGCCCTGTGGCAGCGGCTGTCCGAGCTCCCCGGCACCCAGGTGCACGACCTGTACGGGCCCACCGAGGCCTCCGTCGACGCCTACGGACGCCACAGCGGGGCCCGGGAGTGGGCGGCGCCGCTGGACAACACCCGCGCGTACGTCCTCGACGAGCGGCTGCGCCCGGCACCGCTCGGCGTGCCAGGCGAGCTCTACCTCGCCGGAGCGGGCCTGGCCCGCGGCTACCTCGGCCGGCCGGACCTGACGGCCGAGCGGTTCGTGGCCGACCCGTACGGCACCCCCGGCGAGCGCATGTACCGCACGGGCGACCTGGCGCGACGCCGGGCCGACAGCACCCTTGAGTACCTGGGCCGTACCGACGACCAGGTCAAGATCCGCGGCTTCCGCGTGGAGCCCGGTGAGATCGAGTCCGTCCTCACCGCCGATCCCGGTGTGTCCACGGCCGCCGTCGTCGTCTGCGAGGACACCCCCGGTGTGCCGCGCCTCGTCGCGTACGTCGTCCCCGCCCCCGGCCACGATCCCGGCCACGAGCCCGACCCCGCCGCGCTGCGCGCCCGTGTCGCCGCCGCGCTGCCCGAGCACATGGTGCCCGCCGCGTTCGTGCACCTGGCGGCGCTGCCGCGCACCGTCAACGGCAAGCTGGACCGGGCCGCGCTGCCCGCGCCCGACCTGTCGTCGGCGGTCGGCGGACGGCTGCCCCGCACCCCGCGTGAAGAGCTGCTCGCCGAGCAGTTCGCCGCCGTGCTGGGCCTGGAACGGGTCGGCATCGACGACGACTTCTTCGTCCTCGGCGGCCACTCGCTGCTCGCGATGCGCCTGATCAGCCGCATCCGTACCGCGCTCGGTATCGGGGTGACGCTGCGCGCCGTCTTCGACGCGCCCACCGTCGCCCGGCTCGCCGCCCTGCTGGACGGTCAGGGCGCGCAGGAGCGTCCGGCCCTGACCGCGGGCCGCGCCCTGCCCGAGCGGCTGCCGCTCTCCTCGGCCCAGTGCCGGCTGTGGCTGCTGCACCAGGTCGACGCCGCCGACCCCTCGTACAACCTCCCGGCCGCCTGGCGCCTGACCGGCGCCCTGGACCGTGCCGCGCTGGAGGCGGCGCTGAACGACCTCGTCGCCCGCCACACCACCCTGCGCACGCTCTTCCCGGCCGTGGACGGCGTGCCCCACCAGCACGTCCTGGCGCCGGAGCGGGCGCGCGTGACGCTCGGCACCGCGGCCCCGGACGAGCTGCCCCGGATCGCCGTACGGCCGTTCGACCTGGAACGCGAACTGCCGCTGCGCGCCCACCTGTCCGCGACCGGTCCTGACGAGCACCTGCTGCTGCTCGTGCTGCACCACATCGCCACCGACGAGTGGTCCGACCGGGCCCTGCTCGCCGACCTCGGCACCGCCTACGCCGCGCGCGCCGCGGGCCACGGCCCCGACTGGGGGCCGCTGCCGGTGAGTTACGCCGACTACACGCTCTGGCAGCGCGAGCTGCTGGAGCACTCCGGCGACGGCCTGCTCGCCTACTGGACGGAGACCCTGCGCGGCCTCCCCGAGGAACTGGCGCTGCCCACCGACCGGCAGCGCCCCCAGGAGTCCTCGCACACCGGCGGCACCGTGGGCTTCACGATCCGGCCCGAGCTGGAACGCGCCCTGCGCGCGCTCGCCCGCCGCGAGGGCGCCAGCATGTTCATGGTCTCCCAGGCCGCCGTCGCCGCCCTGCTGCACCGGCTCGGCGCGGGCGAGGACATCCCGCTCGGCGCGCCCGTCTCCGGACGCGCGGACGAGCGCCTGGAGGACCTCGTCGGTTTCTTCGTCAACTCCCTCGTGCTGCGCACCGACCTGTCCGGCGAGCCCGGCTTCGCGGAGCTGCTGCGCCGCGTCCGGACGGCCGACCTCGCCGCGTACGAGCACCAGGAGCTGCCCTTCGAGCGGCTGGTCGAAGCCCTCAACCCGGGCCGTTCGCTGGCCCGGCACCCGCTCTTCCAGGTGATGGTCGTCCATCTCGCCGAGCGCGCCGGCACCCCCGTGCTGCCGGGCCTCACCGCACGCCCGGAGCCGGTCGGCCAGGACACCGCCAAGTTCGACCTCAGCTTCGACTTCGTCGAGCAGGGCGAGGGCAACGGCATCCAGGGCTGGATCGAGTACAGCGCCGACCTCTTCGACCGGCCGACCGCCGAACTCCTCGCCCGCCGCATGGAACGCCTGCTGGAGCAGGCCGCCGCCGCACCCGAGCGGCCCGTCGGGCACCTGGACGTACTGGAGGACGACGAACGCACCCGCGTCCTGGGGGAGTGGAACGCCACCGGCCACGCCGTGCCCGGCCTCACCCTCCCCGAGCTGTTCCGCGCCCAGGCCGCCGCGACCCCGTCCGCGCCCGCGCTGCTGGTGGAGGACACCCCGGTCGGGTACGCGGAGCTGGAGGCCCGCGTCGAACGCCTCGCCCACGTCCTCGCGGGCGCGGGCGTCGGCCCGGAGTCCACGGTGGCCGTCGCGCTGCCGCGTTCGGCGGCCCTGGTCGTCACCCTGCTCGCCGTCCACCGCGCGGGCGGCGCCTACCTGCCGCTCGACACCGACTACCCGGCGGAGCGGCTGGCGTTCATGCTCGCCGACGCCCGTCCGGTGTGCGTGGTGACCACCGACGGCGTCGACCTGCCGGACACCGACGCGCCGCGCCTCCTGGTCGACGCCGACGGCGCCGCGGCGGCGGACGCCGCCACCGGCCCGCTCCCGCAGGCGTACGACCCGCGCCGGCCCGCCTACGTCATTTACACCTCCGGCTCGACCGGCCGCCCCAAGGGCGTCGTCATACCGCAGGAGGGCATCGTCAACCGCCTGCTGTGGATGCAGGACACCTACGGCCTGACCGCCGACGACCGCGTGCTGCAGAAGACGCCGTCGAGCTTCGACGTGTCGGTCTGGGAGTTCTTCTGGCCGCTGATCACCGGCGCGACGCTCGTCGTGGCCCGCCCCGAGGGCCACAAGGACCCGGCCTACCTCGCCAGGCTGATCCAGGACAGCGGCGTCACCACGGCGCACTTCGTGCCGTCGATGCTGCGCGCCTTCCTCGACGAGCCGGCCGCGGCCGGCTGCACGGGGCTGCGCCGTGTGGTCTGCAGCGGCGAGGCGCTGCCCGCCCCGCTCGCCGCCCGTTTCCACGAGGTGCTGGGCACGGCCGGGCTGCACAACCTGTACGGCCCCACGGAGGCGTCCGTCGACGTCACCGCCCGGCACGTCACGCCGGGGGCCACCGCCGTCCCGATCGGCCGCCCGGTGTGGAACACCCGCACCTATGTGCTGGACGCCTCGCTGCGCCCGGTTCCCCCGGGCGTGCCGGGTGAGCTGTACCTCGCGGGCGTGCAGCTGGCGCGCGGCTACCTCGGCCGGCCCGGGCTGACCGCCGAAGGGTTCGTCGCCGACCCGTACGGGGAGCCAGGGAGCCGGATGTACCGCACCGGCGACCTGGCGCGCTGGACGCGCGAGGGAGAGCTGGACTACCTGGGCCGCGTCGACGACCAGGTCAAGCTGCGCGGCTTCCGCGTCGAACCGGGCGAGATCGAGGGAGTGCTGACCGGGCATCCCGCGGTCGCCTCGGCAACCGTCCTGCTGCGCGACGAGCGCCTGGTGGCGTACGTCGTCCCCGCCCCGGGACGGGACGCCGGCACGGCGGCGCTGCGCGCCCACGCGGCCGCCGCGCTGCCGGAGCACATGGTGCCCGCCGCCTTCGTGGTCCTGGACGAGCTCCCGCTCACGCCGAACGGCAAGCTCGACCGCGCGGCCCTGCCCGCGCCGGACTTCGCCGCCCAGGTCACCGCGACCGCGCCCCGCACCCCGCGCGAGGAGCGCATGTGCGAGCTCGTCGCCGCCGTCCTCGGCCTCGAACGGGTCGGCGCCGACGACGACTTCTTCACCCTCGGCGGCGACAGCATCGTCGCCATGCAGCTCGTGGTCCGGGCCCGCGCCGCCGGGCTGACGATCACGCCGCGCGACGTCTTCCGCCACAAGACCCCCGCGGGCCTGGCGGCCGTCGCCGTCGACACCGTCCGCGAGGACACCGCCGACGACAACGAGCTGCTGCCCGGCCTCACCGACGCCGAGCGCGCCGAACTTCCCGGCGCCGGAGCGGCCGAGCTGCTGCCGCTCACCCCGCTCCAGGCCGGCCTGCTCTTCCACGCCTCCTTCGACTCCGGCGACCAGGGCCCCGATGTCTACACCGTCCAGGTGTCGTACGACATCGAGGGCGAGCCCGACCCCGAGCGGCTGCGCGCCGCCGGGCAGGCCCTGCTCGACCGGCACGAGAGCTTGCGCGCGGGCTTCCGCTACTTGTCCTCCGGCCGCCCGGTGGCCGTCGTGCCGCGCTCGGTGCCGCTGCCGTGGCGCCACGTCGACCTCACCGCCGTCCCGGACGCCGGGCAGGAGTGGGAGCGTCTGCTGCTGCAGGAACGCCGCCGCTTCGACCCCGCCGAACCGCCGCTGCTGCGGCTGCTGCTGGCCAGGACGGGCGAGGGCGCCCACCGCCTCGTCCTGTCCCACCAGCACCTGCTGCTCGACGGCTGGTCGGTGCCCCGCCTGATGGCGGAGCTGACCGCCCTCTACGACGGGGCCACCCCGCCCGCCGGCGCCCCCTACCGCGACTACCTGCGCTGGCTCGCCGCGCAGGACACGGCGGCCTCCGCGGCCGCCTGGGCCGCGGCCCTGGACGCGCTGGAGGAGCCCACCCACCTGGTGCCCGCCGACGCAGGCCGGGCGCCGGTCGTGCCGCTCACCCACACCGTCGAGGCCGACGAGGAGCTGACGGGGGCGCTGGGCGCGCTCGCCCGGCGCCGCGGGCTCACCGTCAACACCCTCGTGCAGGCCGCCTGGTCGGTCGTGCTGTCCCGGCTGACCGGCCGCGACGATGTGGTGTTCGGCGCGACGGTCGCGGGCCGTCCGCCGGAGCTGGACGGCGTCGAGTCCATGATCGGCCTGTTCATCAACACCGTGCCCGTACGCGTCCGGCTGCACCCGCAGGAGCCGGTCGGCGCCCTGCTGGACCGCCTCCAGGACGAGCAGTCACGCCTGCTGCCGCACCAGCACCTGGGCCTCGCCGACATCCAGCGCGGCGCCGGGCTCGGCGACCTCTTCGACACGCTGATGGTCTTCGAGTCCTACCCGGTGGCGGAGGAGACGGGGGGCGTCGACGAGGCAGCCCTGCGCCTGTCGGTGCGCGAGCACGAGGACTCCACGCACTACCCGTTCGCCTGGGCCGTCGAACCCGACGAACGCCTGCGCCTGACGGCCGAGTTCCGCCCCGACCTGTTCACCCCGGCCGCCGCCGGGCGCATCGCCTCGGCGATGCTCTCCGTCCTGTCGGCGATGGCCGCCGACCCGGACGCCGCCGTCGGCCGCATCGACATCCTCAGCGACGCCGACCGGCGCCTGCTGCTGGAGACCTGGAACGACACGGCCCTGCTCCCGCGGGCCGGCCACGCCACCGTCCCCGCCCTCTTCGCGGCGCAGGCCGCCGCGTCCCCGGACGCGGTCGCCGTCACCGACCCGTCCGTGACGTGGACCTTCGCCGAACTGGCCGCACGCACCGACCGGCTGGCCCGCGTGCTGGCCGGCGCGGGCGCGCGCCCCGAGGGCATCGTGGCGCTGGCGCTGCCCCGTACCGCCGACCACATCACGGCGATCCTGGCCGTCATGACGGCGGGCGCCGCCTACCTGCCCGTCGACCCCGACCTGCCCGCCGACCGCGTGCTCGACATGCTCGCCGACGCGGCGCCGCGGCTGATCCTCACCACGCGGGAACTCGCCGCGTCCCTGCCGGACACCGGCGTCCCGGTGCTGCACCTGGACGCCCTCGACGGGCTGCCCGAGGCGGCCCCGCAGGCACCGGCCCCCGACCACCCGGCGTACGTCATCTACACCTCGGGCTCGACGGGCCGCCCCAAGGGCGTCGTCGTCACCCAGCGCAGTCTCGCCAACCTCTTCCACAGCCACCGCCACGACCTCCACGACCGCGCCAAGGAGCTGACCGGGCGCCGCCACCTGCGGGTCGGCCACGCCTGGTCGTTCTCCTTCGACGCGTCCTGGCAGCCGCAGCTGTGGCTGCTGGACGGGCACGCGCTGCACATCGTGGACGACGAGACGCGCCGCGACGCGGAGCAGCTCGCCGCCCTGATCCGCGCCGAGGGGCTGGACTTCATCGAGGTCACCCCGTCGCTGCTCGCCCAGATGGCGGAAGCCGGACTGATCCGCGACGGGAACTGTCCGCTGGCGGTGGTCGGCGTCGGCGGCGAGGCCGTGCCGGACGCCCTCTGGTCGCGCCTGGCGGCGCTGGAGTCCACCGAGGCCTTCAACCTGTACGGGCCCACCGAGGCCACCGTCGACGCCCTCGTCGGGCGGGTCGCCGACAGCGACCGGCCCGTCGTGGGCCGCGCCGTGCGGGGCACGCGGGCCTACGTCCTGGACGGCTCGCTGCGCATGGTCCCGCCCGGCGTCACCGGCGAGCTGTACCTGTCCGGCGCCGGGCTCGCCCGCGGCTACCTGGGCCGCCCCGACCTGACGGCCGAGCGCTTCGTCGCCGACCCGTACGGCCCGCCCGGCGCCCGGATGTACCGCACCGGCGACCTCGCGCGGTCGACGGAGGAAGGGCAGCTGGAGTACGCCGGCCGCTCCGACGACCAGGTCAAGATCCGCGGCTACCGGGTCGAGCTCGCCGAGGTCGAGACCGCCCTCGCCGCGCACGGCACCGTCGCCCAGGTCGTCGTCACCGCCCGCGAGGACCGCCCCCGCGTACGGCAGCTGGTCGGCTACGTCGTCCCCGCCGGGGGCCGCACCGCCGACCCCGCCGCCCTGCGCGCCCACGTGGCGGCGGGCCTGCCGGAGTACATGGTCCCGGCCGCCGTGGTCGTCCTGGAGCGGCTGCCGCTGCTGTCCAACGGCAAGCTGGACCGCAAGGCGCTGCCCGCCCCCGACTTCACCGCGGGCACGGGCGGCCGCAGGCCCGGCAACGACACCGAACGCACCCTGTGCGGCCTCGTCGCCGAGGTACTGGGACTGCCCGCCGAGGCCGTCGGCACCGACGACGACTTCTTCGCCCTCGGGGGCGACAGCATCGTCGCGATGCAGTTCGTCAGCCGGGCCCGGGCGGCAGGGCTGCGGATCACCCCCCGTCAGGTGTTCCAGCACCGCGACGTGGCCTCGCTCGCCGAGGTCGCCGTCCCGCTCGCGGGCGACGAGCTGGTCCGCACCCACGACGACGGCACCGGTCTCGTCCCGCTCACCCCGATCATGCACGCCCTGCGCGAGCGCGGCGGCCCCATCTGGGGCTACCACCAGGCCGCCTTCCTGCAGACCCCGGCGGACCTGGACGAGGACGGCCTGCTGGCGGTCCTGCGCGCCGTGGCCGACCGGCACGACATGCTCCGCGCCCGCCTGGAACGCACCCGCACCCAGCCGTGCCACAGGGGCGACAGCGGCGAGCAGTGGGCGCTGCGCGTGCCCGCCCCGGGCACCGTCGACGTGGCGTCCTGGCTCGCCCGCGCAGACGTCTCCGGCGCGGACGACACCGCGCTGCGGGAGGCGATCTCCGCCCACGCGGTCACCGCGCGCGCCGGACTCGACCCCGACACCGGCGACATGGTGCGCGCGGTGTGGTTCGACGCCGGGCCCGGACGTCCGGGACGGCTGCTGGTGCTCCTGCACCACCTCGTCGTCGACGGCGTGACCTGGCGCATCCTGCTCCCCGACCTCGAGACCGCCTGGGCGGCCGTCGCGGCGGGCCGCGCACCGGAGCTGCCCCCCGTGGACGTCTCCTTCCGCCGCTGGTCCGAACTTCTCACCGCCCGCGCCCTCGACCCCTCCCGCGAGGACGAACTGCCCCGGTGGACCTCGGTCCTCGCGGACGGCGCGGGCCTGCCGCTGGCCCGGCCGCTGGACACGGCACGCGACACCGTGGAGAGCACCCGCTACCTGTCGCTGACCCTGCCCGCCGAGGTCACCGGGCCGCTGCTCGGGCGCGTGCCCGCAGCGTACGGCGCGAGCGTCAACGACGTGCTGCTGACCGCCTTCGCGCAGGCCGTCGCCGACTGGCGGACCCGCCTGCTCGGCGCGGAGCCCGGCACCGCCGTCCTCGTCGACCTCGAAGGCCACGGCCGCGAGGAGGAACTCGCCGGCAACGCCGACCTGTCCCGCACCATCGGCTGGTTCACCAGCGTCGTACCGGTCCGCCTCGACCCGGGCCCGGCGGGCCCCGACCCCGACGAGGCAGTCGCCCGCGTCCGCGAGCACCTGACGGGCCTGTCCACCGGCGGCGTCGGACACGGCCTGCTGCGGTACCTCAACCCGGTCACCGGTCCGGAGCTGGCCCGGCTCGCCGAGCCGCAGATCGAGTTCAACTACATGGGCCGCTTCGACGTCCCCGAGGCCGCCGACTGGTCGTACGCGCCGGAGGGCGACGCCGCCGACCTCGACGCCGACCCCGGGATGCCGATGTCCCACGCCCTCACCCTCAACGCCCTCACCGAGGACCGCCCCGGCGGCCCCGAGCTGAGCGCCCACTGGGCCTACGCCGGCGAACTCCTCACCGAGGAGGCCGTCCGGGATCTGGCGCAGACCTGGTTCCGGGCCCTTGAGGCCCTGGTCACACGGAAGGAAACCACCCGATGAGCAGCAACCCCTTCGAGAACCCCGACGGCGTCTACTCCGTCCTGGTCAACGCCGAGGGCCAGCACAGCCTGTGGCCGGACTTCGTCGCCGTCCCGGCCGGCTGGACCGTCGCCCACGGCCCGGCCGCCCGCCAGGAATGCCTGGAGTACATCGAGACCAACTGGACGGACCTGCGCCCGAAGAGCCTCGTCGAAGGCCGCTGACCGGGAACGCACGGAAAGAGGCCGGGAGGGGCCGCCCCGCGGGGCGGCCCCTCCCGTACGTCCCTGCACCACATGGGGAGGTGCGGGCGCTTGATCCGTACGCTTCGGGCATGAGACTCTTCCGGCCGCGCGGCCGACACGAGGCGGATCGGCCCACGAGTTCCCCCGTGGACGAGGTCATCGCGCTCTACACGGCGGGGCGTTACGCCGAGGCGGAGACCGAGGCCCGTGCCGTGGCGGCTGCCTGGACCGGGCAGCGCGGCACCCCGTACGCACCGCTGGCCCTGAGCTTCGCCGCCCTGGCGGTGGGGGCCCAGGGCCGTCACGCCGAGGCCGTCACCGCGTACGACGAACTGCTGCCCGTGTTCGGAAGGACCCTCGGCGCCGAGCACATGCTGACCCTGAAGCTGCGTTCGGATCGCGCGCAGGCACTCAGCGCGCTCGGCCGGCACGCCGAATGCGAGGCGGAATGCCGGGCCGTCGTAGGGGTAGCGGCCCGCGGCACCGGCCCGGACATGCTGAACACGGCGGCGGCCGCACGCAACGGACTGGTCTTCGCGCTCACCGCGCAGGGCCGTCACGCGGAAGCGGAGGCCCTCGTCCGCGACGCCCTCGCGGCCCATCCGGAGCATGACCGGTTCGCTCTGGTCCTGCGACTCGGCCTGGCCCGCAGCCTCAACGCCCAGGCCCGTCACGAAGAGGCACTCGCCGAGGCGGAACGCGCCGACGACCTGCGCCGCGGCATGTCCGCGCAGCAGCACCGAGCGGAGACCGGTGCGGTCGAACTGGCCCTGGCCACCGCCCTCCAAGGGCTCGGCCGTGAACGCGAAGCCCTCAGCAGGGCCGTGACCGCGCATGATGCGTGCCTGGCGACGTTCGGCCCGGACCACCGCCGGACCGCCGAGGCTCGGGACCTGCTCGAACGTATCGCCGGGGACGTGCCGGACACCGACGCCCGGTAGCGCGTGGCACACGGGCCGGGGCCCGCTCTGCGTGCAGAGCGGGCCCCGGCCCCGGGTTGCCCGGCCTCGGCCCGGCGGCGCACGGAGCACCGCAGGACGGCGGTGATCAGGACGCGGGCTGTTCCACCTTCGTGGCCGGGTCGCCGTCCACCGCGGCGGCGAGCTGCGGGACGAGGCGGTCGAGGACGTAGGGGATGCTCAGCACGGTCGACAGGGACACCGCGTTGCCGTAGTCGCCGGACTCCTCGACGAAGACCTCGCGGCCTTCCTTCACGACCTTCAGGTCGGCGTACAGCTTGTCCTCGTGCAGCTTCGCGACGGCCGTGGTGGTGTCGGGCACGATCCACACCGCGACGCTCTGGTCGAGCAGGTCGGTGCGCTCCTTGCTGATGTTGGCGCCGAACTGGTCGCCGATCACCTTGTCCAGGTCGGCCGGGAGCTTCAGCCCGAGGTCGGCCAGCAGCCGCGAGCGGGCGTCCTGGCTGCCGTAGACGAAGGTGCCCTCGTACGGGGTGGCCATCACCGTGGTGGCGCCGGCGAACTCGGGGTGCGCCTTCTTGGCCTCGGCGAACTTCGCCTCGACGCCTTCGACGAGCTTCGTGGCCTCCCCGGGCTTGCCGAGCGCCTTGCCGATGGTCTCGGTCTGCTGCTGCCACGGGATGCCGTAGTCGTTGAACTCCTTGGGCTGGGCCACGACCGGAGCGAACTTCGACAGCGTGTCGTACTGCGCCTTGGTCAGGCCCGAGTACAGGGCGAGGATCAGATCGGGCCTGAGGGCGGCGATCTTCTCGACCTGCGGCCCGGTGCCGGTGTCCTTCAGGACCGTGGGCGCCGCGGCGGAGCCCAGCTTGTCCTGCGCCCAGGGGCCGAAGGCGCCCTTGTAGCCGCCGATCCACTCGGTCGTGCCGACCGGGACGGTGCCGAGCGCGAGGACGGCGTCCTGGTCGGTGAGGCCCACGGTGACCACGCGCTTGGGCTCGGACTTGATCGTGGTGCTGCCGTACTTGTGGGCGATCGTGACGGGGAAGGCGTTGCCCGCCGACGCCTTGGTGGAGCCGGAGCCCGGCTTCGACGCGTCGGAGGGCGAGTCGGAGGAGCCGCAGGCGGCTACCGCACCGACGAGCATCAGTACGGAGGCGAGCAGTCCGGCGAACCGGGTGGCTCTGTTGGCGCGGGGCATCGGGTGATCCTTCTGTTCGTTTCGGTTCTGGACGGGTTGGTTCAGGGGCGGCGGCGGCCGCTACGGCCGGGGGGTGCTGCGGTGCTCCGCCCAGGCCTGCCACAGGGCGGCGTACGGCCCCCCGGCGGCGCGCAGTTCGTCATGGGTGCCGCTCTCGGCGATGCGGCCCTCCTCCATCACCACCACCCGGTCGGCGGCGGCGGCCTGACTGAGCCGGTGCGCGACGACCAGGGCCGTACGGCCATCCAGCGCGCGCTCGGCGGCCTCCTCCAGCCGCGCGGCGCCGGCGCTGCCGGCCTCCGCGGTGGCCTCGTCGAGGACGGCGACCGGCGGATCGGCCAGCACCAGCCGGGCGAGCGCGAGTTGCTGCGAGCGGTCGGCGGTCAGGCGGTGGCCGCCCTCGCCGACGACGGTGTCGAGGCCCTCGGGCAGCGCCTGTGCCCAGCCGAGCGCACCCACCCGCTCCAGGGCCTCGCGCAGTTCCTCGTCGGTGGCGTCCGGTCGGGCCAGGCGCAGGTCGTCGCAGAGCGGCCCGGAGAAGACGTGCACCTCCTGCGTGACCAGAGCGACCGTGCGCCCGGTCTCCGCGGGTTCGCCGCCGCCGACGTCGACCCGACCGGACGACGGCCGGTGGATGCCGACGACGATCTTGGCGAGCGTGGTCTTGCCGGCGCCGCTGGCACCGACGAGGGCGACCCTCTCCTTGGGCCGCAGCACCAGGTCCACGTCAGTGAGCACCGGCCGTCCCGGCACGTAGGCGTGGCCGACGCCCTCCACGGTCACGGCGGGAACACCGGGAACGTCCTGGGCCGGCGCGGCTCCGGAGGTGGCGGGCGCCGGCTCGTCGACGACGCCGACCAGCCGGGCCAGGGCGGCGGTCGCGGACTGTGCGTCGTCCAGCAGCACCAGCGCGGTGTTCACCGGGCCGAACAGGCTGTGGAAGTACAGGGCCGCCGCCGTCGCCGTGCCGATCGACGCGGAGCCGCCGCGCACCAGCAGGAAACCGGTGACCAGCACGGCGGCCAGCCCGGTGTACTCGGCCACGTGCAGCCGGCTGTAGAAGCGCAGCACCAGCTGCACCCCGCGCAGCGTCAGGTCGACGGCCGCGCGGGAGCGTTCGGTGACCCGCTCGGTGTGCCCGGCCTCGGACCGGTAGGCCCGTACGGTCGCCGCGCCGCCGATGGTGTCGAGCAACTGCTGCTGCTGGGCGCCGGTGGCGATGCGCTCCTTGGCGTACAGCGGGGTGGCGTTGCGGACGTACCAGCGCGCGGTGTGCGCCTGCACGGGCAGCGCGAGCAGCGCCGCCAGCAGGAACCGCCAGTCCAGCACCGCGAGGGCGGCCAGCGTCAGCACGATCGACAGCCCCGAGCGCACCAGTTCCGGCAGCGCGGTGCGCACCGCGTCCGCCACCCGTGACACGTCCCGCGTCACCCGGGAGTTGAGGTCGCCGGAACCGGCCCGCTCCAGGCGCTCCAGCGGCAGCGACAGCGCGCGCTCGACGAAGCGCTCGCGCAGCTCGGCCAGCACGGTCTCGCCGAGCCGTGACACAAGCGACGTGCCGGAGGCGGTGGCCACGCCCTGCGCCACGGCGACCAGCACCAGCAGCACCGCGGGCAGTGTCAGCGCCCCCGCCGGGCGCCGGTCGGTCACCAGGTCGACGATGTGCCCCAGCAGCGGCTGCGTCAGCAGCCCCACCGTCGTGGCCGCCACCATCACCACGGCCCCGCCCACCGCCAGCGCCCGGTGCGGACGCAGCAGTTCCCGTACCGCGGCACGCGTCCGCGCGGGCGTCGCCGTGGGCAGCAGCTCCCGCGCCGCGGATGCCGTCGTCATGCCAGTACCGCCGTCCGGTAGGTCGCGTCGCCGTGCACGAGGTCGCCGTGCGCGCCGTCGGCCGCCACCCGGCCGCCGTCGAGGAGGACGACGCGGTCGGCGACGGACAGCAGGGCCGGGCTGTTGGTGACCAGCACTGTGGTGCGGCCGCGGCGGTGCTCGCGCAGTCCGCCGGCGATGCGGGCCTCGGTGACCGCGTCGACCGCCGTGGTGGGGTCGTGCACGACGAGCACCGGGCGGTCGGCGACGAGGGCGCGGGCGAGCGCGACGCGCTGGCGCTGGCCGCCGGAGAGCGAGCTGCCGCCCTCGGTGACCTCGGTGGCGGTGCCCTGCGGCAGGGCCCGGGCCACCTCGTCCGCGCCGGCGGCGGCCAGCGCGAGGTCGTCGTCCCCGGTGCCGCCCAGGTTGTCGGCGAGGGTGCCCTCGAACAGGTCGGCGTCGTGCGCCGCGACGAGGACCACGGTGCGCAGCCGCGCGGGGTCGAGCTCCGGCAGGGGTACGCCGTCCAGTTCGACGACGCCGGCCTCCGGGTCCGTGGTGCGGCCGAGGCAGGCGAGCAGTGCCTGCGCGGCGGCCGGGTCGGTGCTGGCGACGCCGAGCAGTTCTCCGGGCCGCACGTCGAGGTCGGCCTCGCGCAGGGCGCCGAGGGTGACGCCCCGCAGCCGCAGCCCGCCGCGTACCGGGTCCGGCAGGGCGCGGTCGCCGGGCTGTACGTCGGGCTCCGCGGCGAGCACGGCCGCGATGCGTCCCGCGGAGGCCCGCCCCTGGGCGAACTCGGTGTTGACCCAGGCGAAGACCTCCAGCGGCCCCAGGAGGAACAGCGCCAGGCCGACCGCCGAGACGAGCTGACCCAGCGTGATGTCGCCCGCCGTGGCGAGCCGTCCGCCGATCAGTGCGACCACCGCGATGAAGACCCCGGTCAGGGTGAGCACCACCCCGCTCTGCCAGGCCTCCGCGCGCGCCGCCCGCACCGTGGCGCCGAGCGAGGCGCGGCTGGTGCGCCGGTACCGTTCGACGGCGGCGCTCTGCGCCCCGATCCCCTTGAGCACCCGCAGTCCCGCCACCAGGTCGGCGGCGATCCCGGAGGCGTACGCGGCGCGCTCCTGCTCGGCCTCGCTGCGCCGCTCCAGGGGCTTGCTCAGCAGGTGCCCGAGCCAGAGCAGCAGCGGTGTGCCGAGGAGGACGACCAGGCCCAGCAGGACGGAGATCCGCAGCAGGGCCACGGCGCTGACCAGGAGTCCGGTGAGGGCCGAGATCCCGGTCATGACCGCCATGTTGACGGCGCCGACCCGCTTGGCGTCCTCGGTGGCGATGTTGGCCAGCTCACCGGGCAGATGGCCGCGCTCGGCACCGCCGCGGGGGTCGAGGACCCGGCGTACGAGGGTGATCCGCAGTGCGTGCGCGGCCTGTTCGGCGGCGCGTTCGCCGGCGCGGGCGCCGAAGCGGAAGCTGAAGGAGAGTCCGACGTACACGACGGCCAGCACCGCGAGCCAGCCGAAGAGTGCACGTCCGTCGCCGTCGGACACGGCCTGGTCGATGACGATGCCGATGAGGACGGGGACGAGCGCCTCCCCGAACTGATGGCCGGCGCCGAGCACGGCGCCCACGGCGACGTCCTTCCGCCGGCCCTTGACCGTCCTCAGCAGGACATCCCGCCCCGACGGCACCCTCGTTCCCACCCCGCGACCCCTCCGGTACCCAGCCGACGGCGACCAGCGCGCCCTGTCTGAAGCTTAGGTAAGGCTACACTAAGTTCCCCTCGGGGGTGAGGTCCCCCGGAGACGTCCCGGAGCCCGCGGCAGGCGACGCGCCGGGGCCTGGCGAAGTGACCTCGGCCACGTCCGCACCCCACGCTTGACCTCAAGCGCTTGAGGTTCCGAAGACTGAGGACGTGGCAATGACAGACGCCCCGCCGGTGTCGATCCAGGAGGTGTCGCGACGCAGCGGCCTCTCCGAGCCGACACTGCGCTACTACGAGAAGATCGGCCTCATCGGCCCGGTCCCCCGCCACGAGAGCAGCGGCCACCGCCGCTACGGCGCTTCCGCGGTGGAGAGGATCGAGGCCCTGAGCTGCCTCCAGGCGACCGGGATGAGCGTGCGCGACATGCATGCCTACCTCCGTCACCTCGACGGGGAGGCGGACGCCGACCGGGCCGTGCAACTGCGCGACCTGTTCCGGCGCAACGCCGACCGGGTGGTCGAGGAGGTCGAGCGGATGCGGGTCCGCCTGCGGTACCTGCAGCTCAAGACCGACCTGTGGGACGCGCGGGAGCGGGGCGACGACGACGCGGAGCAGCGTGCCGTGGACGAACTCACGCGCACGGTGCCCGATCTGAGATAGGGAAGAGAACACCATGTACGACCTGAACCCCGGCTCCGGACCCGTCCTCGTGACGGGCGGCAGCGGCTACCTCGGCTCGCACGTTCTCGACGCGCTACTGCGCGCCGGCCACCGGGTGCGCACCACCGTCCGGTCGCCGGACCGCGCGGAGGGCGTCCGCGCGACGGCGGCCCGGGCGGGCGCCGACCCCGGACGGCTGGAGATCGTCGTGGCCGACCTGGGTGCGGACGAGGGCTGGGCGGAGGCGGTGAAGGGCTGCGACACGTCCTGCACGTGGCGTCGCCCTTCCCGGCCCGGCAGCCCCGCCACGAGGACGAGGTCATCGTCCCGGCCCGGGACGGAGCACTGCGCGTGCTGCGGGCGGCGCGTGACCACGGCGTCCGGCGCGTGGTGATGACCTCGTCCTTCGCCGCCGTCGGCTACAGCCGTACGGGTGGCGGAGCCTACGACGAGAGCGACTGGACCGACCCCGGGGACGACCTGACCCCCTACGTCAAGTCCAAGGCGGTCGCCGAGCGCGCCGCATGGGACTTCACGGCCGCCGAGGGAGGCGGGCTCGAACTGGCCGTGATCAATCCGCCCGGGATCTTCGGCCCGGTGCTGGACCGGCACCTGTCCGCCTCGGTGGGGCTCGTCAAGGCGATGCTGGAGGGGGCCCTGCCGGTGGTCCCGCCGCAGTACGTCGACGTGGCCGACGTGCGTGACGTGGCGCAGGCCCACCTGCGGGCGATGACGGAACCGGCCGCCGCGGGCGAGCGCTTCCTCATCGGCACCGGCACCGCGACGAGCTTGTACGCGATGGCCCGGATCCTGGCGGAGGGGCTTGGCGAGCGCGCCGCGAAGGCGCCGGCCAGGGAACTCACCCCCGAGGAGGTGCGGGAGGGCGCGCGCACCGACCCGGCGCTGCGGGAGGCGGCGGGTCGGCTGGGCAAGGTGCCGGTGCTCCGCACCGACAAGGCGCGCGCGGTGCTGGGCTGGGAACCCCGGTCCGTGGAGACGACCGTCCTCGACACCGCCGGGAGCCTGTTCCGGCTGGGACTGGTCGAGGCCTGACACCCCGTACGGGTCAGGTCGGCCAGTGGTACCCGAGGGTGAAGTCGACCACCACGGCGAAGGTCAGGTACAGCAGCCAGGCGGCGGTCAGCAGCCGGAACAGCCCCATCACGCGTTCGGCGACGGGCACGCCGACCGACATGACGAACTTGCTGAGGTAGACGGCGAAGAGCCCGATGAAGACCAGCCCGACGGGCCAGTCGTCGACCGCGAAGAACACCGTCGCGCCGAGCGCCGACAGGACCATGTAGGCCACGCCGACCCCGGCGTTGACGCGTGCGTCGTTGCCGCGGTAGCGGTCCCAGCCGAGCGCGAACCAGTGGATGCCGTACGCGGTGAAGGCCAGGGCGGCCATGTAGAGCGGCGGCTCCTTGAACACCTCGAACCAGGTGAGCCCCACGAAGAGGATGACGCCCGCCATGAGCTGGCAGAGGCCCGGGAGCCAGATGCCCCAGACGCCCATCGCCCGGTCGACCCGCTCGTCCCGCTTGGGCCAGCCGAACAGTTCCTGGGACCCCCAGATCAGATAGCCGGTCGCCAGGCCGAAGAAGCCGAGGGCGAGCGGCGGGTACACCGACGGTTCAAAAATTACATCCATTAGTCCATTATTCACCCAAATGAGTCATATTGCCCATTCGGCCCACGCGCGAGGGTGACGGACCGGCTCTCACCCGTCACCCTCCGTCGCGTGGTGCCGCAGCGGCCCGAATGATGTTGCCGCGGCGCGCCGAGCTGGAGAAGGATCTACAGCTGTCGCCCCGAGGCGTGTACGTGCAATCAGCGATGAGGGAGGACGATATGGAGCCACGGGAACTCCGTGGCGCAGTTGAGGCAGGACGTGCCACCGCATCGGAGCTGGGCCTTCAGGCCGACGACGTGGTCGTCATCCACAACTCGGACCGCGTTGCGCTGCGCCTGGCCCCTTGCGATGTTCTGGCCCGGGTCGCCCCTTCTGGCCATCTGGCTGATTCCGAGTTCGAAGTGGAGGTTGCCCGCCGCCTCGCCGACGTCGACGCTCCCGTGGCCGGGCTCGACCCTCGGGTCGACCCCCGGGTCCATGTGCGTGATGCCTTCGCCATCTCGCTCTGGACGTACTACGAACCCGTGGGACCGCGGATCGCTCCGGCCGACTACGCGGATGCGTTCCTGCGGCACCATGCCGCACTGCGCCGGATCGACCTGGACGCACCGCATGTCACCGATCGAATCGCTGCGGCACTGGGAGAAGTCGGCGACCGGGAGCGATCCCCCGAGCTGTCGGATGCCGACCGGGAATTCCTCCGCGGCACACTGGCCGGGCTGAGCGCGGCGGTCGGCATCGGCAGGGCCGGCGAGCAGCTGCTGCACGGCGAGCCGCATCCGGGCAACCTCCTCAACACGAAGAGGGGGCCGCTCTTCGTGGACCTCGCCACGTGCTGCCGTGGGCCGGTCGAGTTCGATCTCGCCCATGCGCCCGATGAAGTGGGAAAGCACTATGCGGGGGCCGACCACGACCTGATTCACCGGTGCCGCGCCCTGAACTGGGCGATGTTCTCGGCCTGGCGCTGGCGCCGAGACGACCAAATGCCTGACCGGGACCACTGGAGGGTGGAGGGGCTCCACCAGGTTCGTGCCGCACTCGACCGCTGCGAACCGGGCTGAACCCGGGACGGAGGGGCCCTCACGCCTGCTGCGCCGGGGTGCCGTCCGGTCGGCTCGCGTCCATGCCGAACGAGTCGTGGACGGGGCGCACCTCGACCGCCACGACGTGGAAGTCGACGACGCGTCGGGCGATCTCCCGCGCGCGCTCCGGGCTCGTGCAGTCGACCACGTAGTAGGCGGTGACCTGCTCC
Source organism: Streptomyces sp. PA03-5A (assembly GCF_033792725.1). Lineage (NCBI taxonomy): Bacteria > Bacillati > Actinomycetota > Actinomycetes > Kitasatosporales > Streptomycetaceae > Streptomyces > Streptomyces sp. PA03-5A. The sequence goes on from NZ_JARAVL010000006.1 coordinate 216,703, forward strand.
CTCGCCTCCGTGAGCGGTCCGTCCGCCGTCGTCGGGCCGTCGCCGCGCAGCCGGATCGTCGTGGTGTCCCTGGGGTAGGCGAGTCCGGCCCCGTTCAGCAGCTCGCCGGTGCCCGCGAGATCCTTGTGCAGCTCGTCGTGCCGGCGGAACACCTCGGCGCGTTCCTCGGCGGTCATCGCCTCGGTCGCCGCGGGGTCGGCGTACATCAGCACCAGGTACTTCATGCCACCACCCTGGCAGAAGGCCGCTCGTCGCGGCCTTCTGCCAGGGGAACCTCAGCCCGCCGTGATGCGGAGCCTGATCGTCCGGGACTGCGGGCGCAGCGCGAACTCGGGCCACACGTCGGGCCCGCAGGCCCGGGAGCCGAGGCCGTGCTGGGCCGCGTCGACGAACAGGTGGCTGGTCGCCGACTCAGGGAGCTCGAACGGGTGCGCCGCCCGGGCGATCTGCTGCGGTGTGTGGCGGCTGAGCGTGAAACCCGGGAGGCGCCCCTGTGCGTCCGGGACGGTCACCAAGCGGAGCACTCCGGCGCCGCCACTGGTCAGTTCCAGCCGTCGCAGGCGGGAGCGGTGCCCGGTCTCCTGGGGGCGCGCGTAGGCGACGGAGAGTTCGTCGACGCCGGCGGAGAAGCGGCCGGTGCGCGCCGCGCGGAGGCTGTCCGGGTAGGACTCGTGCGGGCCCATGCCGAACCACTCGGCGCCGTCGACGGGGGCGCCGCCGTCGGGCAGGTCGAAACGGACGCCGATGCGCGGCCACACCGTCGCCCAGCCGCCCGACGGCTCGATCTCCACACGCAGTTCGAGCTCGTCCCCCTGCAGGGACCAGACGGTCTCCACCGTCACCGACGACGCGGTGTTCGCCGCGGACACCTTGGCGACGGTCCGCAGCGCGTCCGGGGCGGTCTCCACCGACAGCACCCGCGTGGTCAGCCGGTCCAGGCCGTCGCCACGCCACAACTCGGCGTTGGAGACCCCGGGGACGTGGGCGTCGCTCTCCTCGGCCACCCCCGAGGTGCCCTCGTCGTTGTCGGTCGGGGCACGGAACAGTTCCAGCCGCGGGCCCGCCACGGCGCGGCCGGCGAGCCGTACCAGGTCCCCGCCGGCGAACTCGGCGATGCCGAGCGTCAGCGTCCCCTCGCTCCGCCGCCAGTCGGCCGGAAGCCGGACGGCGGGCACGGCACGTCGCGCCGAGCGGTCCAGCTGGGCGGTCGCGACCACATGGCCCTCGCTCGCCCACGCGGTGCCGGCCGCCAGGACCGCGTCCAGGGTGAGCCAGGTCTCCGCGTCCCGCGACACCGCGATCCGCGGCAGCGGCACGCGCGCCGACCCGCCCGCCACGACGACGGGCACGTCCAGGTCACCGGCGTCCACGGGCGTCCCGTCGTGCTCGACGCGCCAGCGGAAGCGCAGGTCGGCGGTGTCGGCCGAGTGCCGCAGATTGGTGATCGTCACCACGCCGCCGCCGTCGTCGTCGCCCGCGGCGAAGGTGAAGCGGACCGGCTGCACCACCGCCTTGAACTCGTGGAGGCCGGGGGTCGGGACGTCGTCGCTGAGCACCATCCCGTCCATCACGAAGTTGCCGTCGTGCACGACCTCCCCGAAGTCACCGCCGTAGGCGTAGTAGGGCGTGCCGTCCGGGGCCGTCGTCAGGATGCCGTGGTCGCGCCATTCCCACACGAAGCCGCCGTGCAGGCGCGGATGCCGGTGCACCAGCGCCTCGTACTGGTCGAGGGCGCCCGGCCCGTTGCCCATCGCGTGGGCGTACTCGCACAGCAGGAACGGCTTGGTGCGCTGCCGTGCGCCCTGCGAGGGGGTGCAGTCCTGCAGCGGGGTGCGCGAGCCGTCGGTCCCGATCTGCTCGGTCTCCGGCACCGAGGCGTACATGCGCGAGTAGACGTCCGTGTACGCGCCGGTGTGGTCGCCCTCGTAGTGCACGGGGCGTCCCGCGTCGCGGGCGTGCACCCAGGCCGACATCGCGGCGAGGTTGGCACCGGTGCCCGCCTCGTTGCCGAGCGACCAGAGCACGATGCTGGGGTGGTTCTTGTCCCGTTCGACGGTGCGCCGGATCCGGTCCAGGTACGCCTCCCGCCACGCCGGGTCGTCGCTGGGGTTGCCGGCCCAGCCGACCTTGTCGAAGCCGTGCGTCTCCAGGTCGCACTCGAGGACGACCCAGAACCCGAGTTCGTCGGCGAGGTCGAGCAGCCGCGGATGCGGCGGGTAGTGGCTGGTGCGGATCGCGTTGACGTTGAACCGCTTCATCAGGGCCAGGTCCTCGCGCGCGTGCTCCTCGTCGAAGACACGGCCGCGCTCGGGGTGGGTCTCGTGGCGGTTCATCCCGTGGAAGACGACGCGGCGGCCGTTGACCAGGAACCGGTCGCCGCGGATCTCGACCGTGCGGAAGCCCGTCCGCACCGTGACGGTCTCCGCCGCCGAGGCCACCGTGACCTCGTACCGCCGCGGTACCTCGGCCGACCAGGGTTCCACGCCGTCGACCTCGAACGCGGTCACCTCGGCCGCGGAGCCCCAGACCCGCTCGACGCCGAGCTCGGGGATGCGGAGGGTGACCGGGAACGCCGCCGCCTCCGCGGTGACCTCCGGGTCGATCCGGCCGCGCCCCCGCTCGAACCCGGTGCGCAACCAGACGTCCTCGATCCCCCCGACAGGCCGAGCGATCAGGGTGACGTCGCGGAAGATGCCCGGCAGCCACCACTGGTCCTGGTCCTCGAGGTAGCTCGCCGCCGACCACTGGTGCACGCGCACGGCGACGACGTTGTCGCCCGGGCGCACGGACGCGGTCACGTCGAACTCGTGGGCCAGCCGGCTGCCCGAGGCACTGCCGACCTCGTCGCCGTTCACCCACACCTTGAAGAGCGACTCCACGCCGTCGAAGCGCAGCACGACCCGCTCGGCCCGCGACCAGTCGGCGGGCAGGTCGAAGTGGCGGCGGTAGTCGCCGGTCGGGTTCTCGTCCGGCACGTGGGGCGGGTCGATGGGGAAGGGGAACTGGATGTTGGTGTAGATGGGCCGGCCGTAGGCCCCGTCCCCCTGGAGCACCCAGTGGGAGGGCACCGGGATGTCGTCCCAGCCGCCGTCGTCGAAGCCTTCGGCCGCGAAGTCGTCCGCCGCCGTCGCCGTGGGCGACAGACGGAACCGCCAGTGCCCGTTGAGCGAGCGGGAGGGGGCGTCGGAGTGCAGCCACGAGCGCGCCGGACGCAGCGCGCCACGCCCTGGTGTGGTGTCCGAAACATACGCGGAGAGCTCGGAGGGCAAGAGGTCACAACTCTTTCTTGGTAGCGAAAGGGGGATCCGGTGTGCGGTCACGGCCGCGGTCGGGGTCACGGCCGCGACCGCGACCGCGGCTACCTGAGCACGATCGTCCGGATCTCCCACGGGCCGAGGGCGAGTTCGAGTGCGCCCTCCGCGGGTGCGGTGGCCAGCGGCCGGCCGAGCAGGTCGACCGTGGTCACCCGGCCGAACGCACCGGTGACGCGGGCGGTGGAGCCCGTGTCGCTCATCGCCACCAGCCGCACCTCGGTGCCGGCACCGAGCTCGTCGCCGGTGACACGGCGGACGCTGGAGACGAAGACGTCCGTGCCGTCGACCCGCACGCCGGCCGTGTCGGGGGGCAACTGCCCACCGGCGGGCGCCGTACCGCGGGTGACCAGCACGTCGTTGCGGAACTCCTCGGCGAGGGCGACCGCGTCCGCGGCCTGCCAGCCGGTCGCCGACGGCAGGACGGCGAAACGGTTCTCGATGCGCACCCCGAGGTCCTGCGCCCCCGGCGCGGGGATCTCGCTCGCCGCCGGTTCGTCGCGGAGCGGATGGATGTTGACGCTGATCGAGCCGATCGCGCGCAGGAGGGTCACGGCGAGTTCGGCGCCCCCGGCGGTGAGTTCGTACTCGGTGGCGTGGTCGAGCAGCACCGTGGCCGCGCCGGCCGACACGAAGCTGCTCGCGGGGAAGGTCGGGATCGGGTACTCGCCCCAGCCGCCCTCGGCGGTCAGCCCGCGCTCGGTGACGGCGAACTGCCCGGCCGACGCCGAGCCGGCCGCCGGCCGGGGGAGCGGGACGTGGAAGCGCAGCCGGTGGTCGGCGGCCTGGTTCAGGAACGACGTGGTGACGCGCACGAAGGGCTCGCCCGCGCGCAGCTCCACCAGGGTCTCCACCGGCGTCGGCACGGTCCGGTCGCCGCGTACGTCGCGGTCGGGCGAGAGCGCGGCGGGCCACGGGTACACGCGGGTGATGCGCACCCGCGACCGCAGCGGGCCGTTCTCCAGGAGTTCGACGGCGACCTCCGTCGGCTCCGAGACGAGCAGGTCGTGGGCCGGCGGGCCGTAGTTGTAGCTGTCGCCGCGGTCACCGCCGTCGACGAGACGGCCGACCCCGCGCAGCACGGTTCCGTCCGCCCCGGTCACCTCCAGGGTGCCGTCGGCGGCGATCACGACCTCGGCCAGCCCGTTCGACAGCGACCCGGCCGTCGCCGTCGCCGGCACGAAGGCGGTCCCCGGTGCGGGCGCCTGCCCGGCGGGCGCGACCGTGAAGCTCGCGAGCCCGGAGGCGGGGACGGCGACCGGAACCAGCGCGGTGGCCCGCGCCTCCTCCAGCGTCAGCACCCGCCACTTGCCCGGGTGCGCGGCGGCAGCGGCGGCGACCTCGCGGCGCAGGATCAGCAGGTCGAACGGACCGCTGGAGGGCACCTCGGCGAGGTGGAAGACGAGCGAACCCGCGGTGAGTTCGTAGTGGTCGATCTGGCGGCCGAACAGCTCGCGGCGGTGGATGCGACGCAGCACCCGCTCGAGCTGCGAGGCGTCCATGCGCTCGTCGCTGAGCACGGTCGGCGCCTGCGCGACCAGCTGTACGGGGTGCTCCGAGCCGTCGGCCGCGGTCGCGACGAGGACGGTCCCCTCGGGCGGGGCCACGACGTCGACCTCGACCAGCGTCGTGCGCGGGACCGTCAGCGGGTTGGCGACCAGGTGGCCGTCGCTCGGCACGCGGGCGGCGGGTCCGGCCAGCGCCGCGTCCCGTACGGCGCGCGCGGCGTGCGCGGCCTCGGCGAGCCGCGCCTCGACCTGGTCGGCGGTCTCGTCCGTGCCGGAGCCGACGACCGAGTCGTGGGCGCTCGACTCGATGATCTTGTGCCACGCGAGCGAGAGGAACGGCGTGTCGTCACGCCCGGACCACAGCGCGTTCAGGCGCTCGGCGTGGTCGACGGTGCGTTCGGCGACGGCCATCCGGTGCTTGAGCCCGCGCCGCACCGAGAGCACGCCCGGGAGGATGTTGCCGCGTACGTGGCTGCGCAGTTCACCGGTGACGACGGCCGGGACCTCGTCGCGCACGTGCTTGCGTACGTACTCGTCGAGCGTGGCGATGGTGATGGTGCGCCCCTCGCCCGAGGCCTGCCGCAGCCACTCCGCGAGGCGCGGGTCCGGTGCGTTGTGGTCGGTGCCGGCCATCGCGAGCACCGGGTCGTCGCCCCACCGTCCGGCCGTCATCTCCGCGTACTCGCCCAGCGCGCGACCGATCTGATCGGGCACCAGCAGGACGTCGAGGCCGTTGTCGTAACCGTCGAAGAGGAACTCGGTGCGCACCTCCGAGCCGTCGGGGGCGCGCCAGCGGAAGGCGTGGCCGTCGACGGAGCCGGGCACCCCGCGCCACAGCGCCGCGTGCTCGATCCCGGCGCGCGCCAGGATCTGCGGCATCTGGGCGACGTGGCCGAACATGTCCGGGAGGTAGCCGATGGGCATGGAGCCGCCCAGCTCCGCCGCGGCCGCCCACCCCATCTGCAGGTTGCGGACGATGGTCTCGCCCGAGCAGAGGAACTCGTCGAGCAGGATCAGCCACGGCCCGATGGCGAGCCGGCCCTCGGCGACCAGGGCCGTGACGCGCCCGCGGTTCTCCGGCCGCATCTCCAGGTAGTCCTCGACCGCGGCCATCTGCCCGTCGACGGTGAAGCGGAAGTCCGGGTTCGTCTCGGCCGTCTCCAGCACGGTGTCCAGGGCGGTGACGAGCCGGTGCCGGAACACCTGGAAGGGCTCGTACCATTCCCGGTCCCAGTGGAAGTGGGGCACGAAGACGGCGGATCGGGGCATGGCAACGGGACCTTCTGTGCTGGCGGGGCGGCGGGGGGAGGGAGGACGGGGGAGGGCAGGGGTGCCGGCGCGGGGCTAGCGGAGCGAGCCGGCGGCCAGTCCGGTGCGCCAGAACCGCTGGAGGAGGATGAACACGACGATCACGGGCACGATCGAGACCAGCGAACCGGTGATCACCGACTCCTGCAGCAGCGGGGCGCGGGCGGTCTGGCCGTTCCACTGGTACAGGCCGAGCGTGATCGGGAAGAGCGACTCCTTCTGCAGCATCACCATGGGCAGGAAGAAGTTGTTCCAGATCGCGACGAACTGGAACAGGAAGATGGTCACCAGTGAGGGCGTCATCAGCTTGAACGCCACCGAGAAGAACGTCCGGAACTCCCCGGCCCCGTCGAGGCGCGCCGACTCCAGGATCTCCTGGGGGACGGCCGACGCGGCGAAGATCCGGGCCAGGTAGACGCCGAACGGGCTGACGATGCTGGGCAGGAACACCGCGAGGTAGGTGTTGACGAGCCCGGTCGCCGAGAACAGCAGGAACAGCGGCAGCGCGAGCGCGGTGGTCGGTACGAGGATCCCGCCGAGGATGACGGAGAAGAGGAACTCGCGGCCCCGGAAGGGGAACTTGGCGAGCGCGTAGCCGCACAGCGCCGAGATCAGGGTGCCGACCGCCGCGCCCAGCACCGCGTACAGCACGCTGTTCAGCGCCCAGCGCCCGAAGATGCCGTCGCTGCGGGTGAAGAGGGTGTCGAGGTTGGCGAAGAGGTCGAAGTGCGAGAACGCCAGGCCGTTGGTGGAGGCGAGGTCGCCCTGCGGCTTCGTCGCCGCCACGACCAGGAAGTAGACCGGCAGCAGGAAGTAGACCGCCAGCAGGAACATCAGGGCCGTGGCGGCCGTTCGGCTGACGCGGCTCTCGCGGATCGGGGTCTGGTCGCTCACAGTCCGGCCCTCTTCGAGGTCAGTCGCATGAACCCGAAGCTCAAGACGAAGGTGATCACGGCGATGACCACGGAGATCGCCGCCGCCTGCTGGTAGTTGTTCCCGGAGGCCACCGTGTACGCGAGCATGTTCGGGGTGAAGGTGCTCGGGATGTTCGAGGAGATCTGGCGCAGCACCGCCGGCTCGGCGTACAGCTGCAGCGTGCCGATGATGGAGAACACCGTGGTCAGGACGACCGATGGGGCGATGATCGGCACCTTGATCCGCCACGCGATGGCCCAGTTGCTGGCGCCGTCGAGCCTGGCGGCCTCGTAGAGCTCCTGCGGGATCGACTGCAGCGCGGAGAACATGATCAGCATGTTGTAGCCGGTCCACAGCCAGGTGGACACGTTCGCCGTCGACCACAGCACGGCGCCCGGACCGAGGAAGTCGGGCTGGAGGCCGACGCCCTTGAGCAGGTCGACGACGGGGCTGATCTGCGGCGAGTAGAGGTACGACCACATGATCGCGGCGATGACGCCGGGCACGGCGTACGGCATGAACGCCGAGATGCGGAAGAACGCCTTGAGCTTCAGCAGGGGGGTGTCGAGCAGCAGCGCCATGACCAGCGCAACGAAGAGCATCACCGGCACCTGCACGATGCCGAACAGCCCGATGCGGCCGATGCTGCCCCAGAACTCGGTGTTCTGGAAGACCTGCGTGTACTGCTCCAGACCGCCGAAGGTCGTGTACGACGTGCCGTACTGGCCGCCGGTGCGGCGCACGACGAGCAGGCTCTGCCAGAACGCGTAGCCGATCGGCACCAGGTAGAAGAGGACGAACGGCAGGAAGAACGGGGTCACGAACGCGGCGATGGTGCCCGCCCGGGGGCCGCCGCCGTTGTGGCGGCGACGGCGGCCCTCGGTGGTCGCCACCCCGCGCGTCGCGCGGGTTGCGAGGTCGGTCATGCGACGGTCACTTGCCCGCCGTGGCCGGGATCGCCTGGTCCTTCATGGACTTCAGCGCGGCGTCCTGGGCGGCCGTGAGGGCGCCGGCGACGGTGCCGTCACCGGCGGTCGCCTTGGCCATCGCGTCCTGGAGCGCCAGGTTGACCGTCTTCTGGGTCGGGCCCCAGGTGAAGTCGGTGTCGATGTTCTTGGACGACTCGGCGAAGACGTCGAAGATCTTCTCGTTGTCGTAGTAGGCCACGCCCTGGGAGAGCGCGGGGAGCGCCAGACCGGCGGTGGCCGCCGGGTAGAGGCCGCCCAGCTTGTTCTCCAGCGCGAGGGCCTCGGGGTCGGTGTTCAGCCAGGTGTTGAACTTGACTGACTCGTACGGGTGCTTGCCGCCCTTCATGAAGGCGACGGTGGAGCCGCCCCAGTCACCGGACGCGGCGCTCGAACCCCAGGTCGGCATGGGCACGATCGACCACTTGCCCGCCTGCTTGGGCAGGTTGTCGCGGAACATGCTGTAGCCCCAGGCGGCGCCGACGTAGGTGGCGATCTGGTCCTTCTGGTACGCCGTGTACATCTGCGTCGAGCCGTGGGCGAGGTCGGTCCGCACCAGCTTGGCGTCGATCAGCTTCTGCCAGTAGTCGGCGACCTGCTTGCTCTGCTCGGACTCGACCGCGACGTGCCACTTGTCGCCGGAGTAGGAGTACATCTCGGCGCTGTTCTGCCAGAGGAGCCCGTTGAACCACTCGGCGTTGTTCGGGTCGAAGAACGTCATGCTGAGGTTCGGGTCGGCCTTGTGCAGCTTCTGCGCCTCGGTCGCGTACTCGTCCCAGGTCTTGGGGATCTCCAGGCCGTGCTTCTTGAAGATGTCGCTGCGCACGTACAGGGCCATCGGGCCGGTGTCCTGCGGGATGGCGAACACCCCGGTGCCGCCGAAGCTGGCCTGCGACCAGGTCCAGGGCACGAACGCCGACTTGGCGTCGGTGGCCGCCTTGCAGGCGGAGGCGTCCGCGAAGGCGTCCTGGCTGCGCAGGTTGGGCAGTTCGTCGTAGCCGACCTGGGCGAGGTCCGGCGCCTTGCCCGCCTTGAGGGCGTTGCCGATGGTGCCGTACTGGTCGTTGGAGATGTTCTTCGTCTCCACCTGGATGTTCGGGTTCTTCTTGTTCCACAGCGCGACGACTTCGTCCATGCCGGGAACGGTGTTCCAGTACTGGAGGGTGACTTTGCCCTTCGCGGGCGCGCAGGCGTCTGCCGATGCGCTGTCACCCGAAGGGGCCGGCGATGAGCATCCGGCGAGTACGGCGATGCTGGCTGCCGCGGCGACGGCGGCGACGCGGATACGCGTGACTGTGCTGCTCATGGTTTCCGTTCCGGAGGACGGCTGGCGTGGGCGCCAGCCGGGTCGACGTTGACACCTCAGGCGGGCCGTGCTGGAGAGAAGGGACAGGGGGAGCGACGGGTTCCGGTGCACGCACCGAGCGCCGTCGCAAGGTTGGGCAAAACCACGTGTTCCGGTCCCGTGAGCGTTCACGTGAGCGTTCACGTGAACGCTCACGGGGCCATTGAGAATTGTTCGGAAGTGTGCGCTCCGGTGCCGTCAAGTGTCAAGACTTTGCGGCGCACACGGGTCCGGCAGGTTAAGCGGAGCCGCTCAGCCGCAGTTCGGCGCGGACGACGAGGTCGTCGGCCCCGAGCGGCTCCAGCCCGGTCAGCAGCCGAGCGACCTGGTCGATGGCGAGCGCGCCGAGCCGGCGCGTGTCGAGCGCGACGCTGGACAGCGGGGGCTCCACGAGCGTGCCGAGCTGCAGTCCGTCGAAGCCGACCACGGCGAGGTCCTCGGGGACGGCCCTGCCGAGCCGGCGCGCCTCGCGCAGGGCGCCGATGGCGATGATGTCGTTGAAGGTGAAGACCGCGGTGACGTCGGGATGCGCGGCCAGCAGCTTCCTGAGCGCCGTCCCGCCGCCGTCGGCCGACTGGGCGGCCCCGACCACTCTGCCCGCGTCGATCCCGTGGGCCGCCGCGGCCGTGGCGAACCACTCGCGCCGGACGCTCGGCTCGGCGCGGCCGTCGTGGTCGAGCATGCCGACGTGCCGGTGGCCCGCGGCGACCAGGTGTGCGACCGCGGCGTTGACGCCCTCCTCGCCGTCGATGCGGATCGAGCTGAACCGCGCCGTGTGGTGCTCACGCCCGATGAGCACCACGGGCACTCCGCGGGTGAAGCGTTCGAGGTCGTGCTCGGAGCAGCTGAAGTAGCCGACGACCGCGTCCACTTGCGAGGCGATCACCTGCAGGGTGCCGAACTCCTCCTCGGCCCTGTCCCCGGTGTCGTAGACGACGACGTGCCAGCCGCGCGCCCGGGCCGCCTCCAGCGCGGCCGCGGCGACCTCGGTGAAGAACGGGTTGAGCAGGTCGGGGATGACCAGCCCGATCGTGGTGGTGTCCTGCCGGACCAGGCCGCGGGCGAAGCGGCTCGGCCGGTAACCGAGCTCGCGGGCGGCCTCCAGCACACGCTGCTTGGTGGTGCCGTCGATCTCGTCCTTGTCGTTGAGCGCCCGCGACACGGTCTGCCGGGACACCCCCGCGGACCGGGCGACGTCATGGATCGTGACCCTCCGGGATTCCGTCCCTGACGACGACACCATCGCGTACCTCCCGATCGTCGCGGGTGCCGGCGCGCCCGCAGGGCCTGAGTATGCACGTCCCCTACGGGGCGGCGCGAGATCAGGTCGCCGCACGGCTGCGGGGGTACGGGCCCGTCGGTGCGGCTCTGACCTCGGGAAAGAGGCGGGTTCAGGTTGCCGCGGTACGCAGCGCCGCGCTGAGCGCCCGGAGGTCGAGACCGGCGAGGTGGTCCAGGAAGTGGCGGCGCATGGAGGCCAGATGGGTCGGCCAGGCCTCCTCCAGGCGGGCCAGCCCGGCGTCGGTGAGGACGGCGTTCGAGCCCCGGGCGTCCCGCTCGCACCTGACCCGCCGGATGAACCCCTGGCCTTCCATCCGGCGGACCACGCCCGTCATGCCGCTGAGCGACATCTCGCAGGCGGCGGCGAGGTCGCTCATCCGCAACCGCCGCCCGGGCGCCTCCGAGAGGTTCATCATCGCCCGGTACTCGATGAGGGGGAGCCGCTGCTCGCGGGTCATGTCGGCGTCCAGAGCGCGGGGCAGGGCGTAGATGACACGGCTGAGGGACCGCATGAGGGCTTCTTCGTCCGGATTGAGGGGATCCAGCAGATCCGGTGCGGATTCCGGGCGGTGTGCGGCATCGTGCATGCCCCCCACTTTACTTGCTTCGCGAAGGATATATATTTGCTGCGCGAAGCAATTAACGCCGAGCCGTGCGGTGTGGCCACCCCTGCCCGCGCGACCGTACCGACCAAGCAGGTCATCCCGGAAAGAGACGCAACATGCCTCAGTCGCTGACGAACGCCCAGTCCACCGCAGGAATCCGCTACGCGGTGTCCGGCCAGGGCGGTGGCCGGCACCGGGGCCGGAGCGTCGACGGTGAGCCGTACGCGCGGGGGAGCAGTACGGCGCCCGGGAGCGGCCGTCACCGCAGGACCGTCCGCGCCCCGCAGGCCCGGCAGGCTGCCGAGGCTCCGGTGCGGGCGGCCGTCGGCGACGAGGACGGTTCCGCCGGGCGTGAGGCACGCTTCGAGCGTGACGTGCTGACCCTCCTCGACCCCGTGTACCGGGCCGCGTTGGGCGTCACGGGCGACCCGGCCGAGGCGGAGGGACTCGTCCTGGAGGTGTTCACCCGGGCGTACGCCGCGTTCCCGCGCCTCCTCGACGGCGTCGACCACCGGGCCTGGCTCTACGACCTCCTGGCCGCGGCGTTCGTCGGCCCCCATCCGGAGGTGTGCGTGCTGCCGCCGGAGTCCGGGATCCCGCAGGGGGTGCGGGGGTCCGCGCTGGACGAGTTCGTCCTGCTGTCCGAGGCGGACGTCCGGGCCGCCCTCCTCACGCTGCCGAGGGAGCAGCGGTTCGCCGTGTACCTCGCGGCCGTTGAAGGCTTCGCCTATCAGGAGATAGCAGACATCATGGATGTTTCTGCGGCAATTGCGGCGTACTGGCTGCACGACGCCCGGCTGCGGCTGTGGGCGGCCGAAGGCCCGCGCGTGGCGGCGTCCGAGCAGGAGTACGCCAGCGGCGACCTCGTCGGTGCCGGGCGGAGCGGATCCGCATGACACGCCGTCGCGTGGGGAGGCCGCGGGCAAGGGCCGGCGGGCCCGCGCGGCACCCATGCGCGGCGTGATCTTCGTCGCTCGTCACATTCCCGGGGCCCGCGCTGTCATGCCCGCGGGGAGGGAAACCTCCGTCACCTGCGGAAACACGTCCCCAGCAGCCGGGAATCCTTTGGGGCCCGCCGCGGTTGACGCGAGCGCAGAAAGAAGATGATCACAGTGAACCAAGAAGCAACCGCAACCGCGGAACCGTTGCAGCGACTGGCCGCCGAGGGAGTCTCGGTCTGGCTGGACGACCTGTCGCGCAGACGCATCGTCTCCGGCGACCTCGCCCGACTCGTCGCATCGGGACGTGTGGTGGGCGTCACCACGAATCCGTCCATCTTCCGGGCCGCCATCGGCTCGGGGGAGGACTACCGGGAAGAGCTCGCCGACCTGGCCGCGCGCGGCGTCACCCCGGACGAAGCCGTCCGCATGATGACCGCCGCCGACGTGCGTGCCGCGGCCGACCTCCTGCGACCCGTGTACGAGGCGACCGGCGGCCGGGACGGCCGGGTGTCGATCGAGGTCGACCCGCGCCTGGCCCACCGCACGCGGGCGACCGTCGCCGAGGCCCGGCAGCTCGCCTGGCTGGTCGACCGCCCCAACGTGATGGTCAAGATCCCGGCGACCGCGGCGGGCCTGCCCGCCATCACGGAGGTCACCGCCCTCGGCATCAGCGTGAACGTCACGCTGATCTTCTCGCCGGAGCGCCACCGCGAGGTCATGGAGGCCTACCTGGCCGGTCTGGAGAGGGCGCGTGCGGCCGGGATCGACCTGTCCACCGTCCACTCCGTCGCCTCCTTCTTCGTCTCCCGCGTCGACACGGAGGTCGACCGGCGGCTGACGGAGCTCGGCACGGACGAGGCGTCGGCCCTGAAGGGCAGGGCGGCGCTCGCCAACGCCCGGCTGGCGTACCGGGCGCAGCGGGAGTTCTTCGCCGGCGACCGCTGGGCCGCGCTCGCCGCGGCAGGTGCCCACGAGCAGCGGCCCCTGTGGGCCTCCACGGGTGTGAAGGACCCGGCGTACCGGGACACCCGCTACGTCGAGGAACTCGTCGCGCCCGGCACGGTCACCACCGTGCCGGAGGCGACGCTCGACGCCGTCGCCGACCACGGCCGCGTCGAGGGTGACACCGTCACCGGCCGCCACGACCGGGCCCGCGCCGACCTGACGGCCCTGGAACGACTGGGGATCCCCCTCGACGAGGTCGTCCGGCGGCTGGAGGACGAGGGCGTGGCGAAGTTCGAGGCGGCCTGGGCCGAACTGCTGCAGGCCATCGGAACAGCACTGAACGGCAAGGGAGCCGACGCGCGATGAGCAAGGACCCGACCGCACCCGCCACCACCCCGTGGCCCAACCCCCTGCGTGATCCGTCCGACCGGCGGCTGCCGCGCATCGCCGGCCCGTCCGGGCTGGTGATCTTCGGCGTGACGGGTGACCTGTCCCGCAAGAAGCTGATGCCGGCGGTGTACGACCTGGCCAACCGCGGGCTGCTGCCGCCGGGCTTCTCGCTCGTCGGCTTCGCCCGCCGCGACTGGGCGGACCAGGACTTCGCCCAGGTCGTGCACGACTCGGTGCGCGAGCACGCCCGGACGCCGTTCCGGGAGGAGGTCTGGCAGCAGCTCGCCGAGGGCATGCGCTTCATCCCCGGCGACTTCGACGACGACGTCGCGTTCAAGCAGCTCGCCGTCACCGTGGACGAGCTGGACGCCACCCGGGGGACCAGCGGCAACTACGCGTTCTACCTGTCCGTACCGCCGAAGTTCTTCCCCAAGGTCGTGCGGCAGCTGAAGAAGCACGGACTCACCGACGCCCCCGAGGGCTCCTGGCGACGCGCGGTCATCGAGAAGCCCTTCGGCCACGACCTGGCCAGCGCGCGGGAACTCAACGCGCTCGTCCACGAGGTGTTCGCCCCGGAGCAGGTCTTCCGGATCGACCACTACCTGGGCAAGGAGACGGTCCAGAACATCCTGGCGCTGCGGTTCGCCAACACGATGTTCGAGCCGCTGTGGAACCGTTCCTACGTCGACCACGTGCAGATCACGATGGCCGAGGACATCGGCATCGGCGGCCGCGCGGGCTACTACGACGGGATCGGCGCCGCGCGCGACGTCATCCAGAACCACCTGCTCCAACTCCTCGCGCTGACCGCCATGGAGGAGCCCGCCTCCTTCGACGCCGAGTCGCTCCTGTCCGAGAAGCTGAACGTGCTGCGCGCGGTACGGCTCCCCGGCGACCTGGGCGCGCACACGGTGCGCGGGCAGTACGCGCACGGCTGGCAGGGCGGGGAGGAGGTGGACGGTTACCTGGAGGAGGACGGCATCGACGCCGAGTCCAGGACCGACACCTACGCCGCGATCAAGCTGGAGATCGACAACCGTCGCTGGGCGGGCGTCCCCTTCTACCTCCGGGCCGGCAAGCGCCTGGGCCGCCGCGTCACCGAGATCGCGGTCGTCTTCCAGCGCGCCCCGCACTCCCCCTTCGGCCCGGAGGCGACGCAGGAACTCGGGCAGAACGCGATCGTCATCCGCGTCCAGCCCGACGAGGGCATCACCGTGCGCTTCGGCTCGAAGGTGCCCGGGACGTCGATGGAGATACGCGACGTGACGATGGACTTCGCCTACGGCGAGTCCTTCACCGAGTCCAGCCCCGAGGCGTACGAGCGGCTCATCCTCGACGTGCTGCTCGGTGACGCCAACCTCTTCCCCCGCCACCTGGAGGTCGAGGAGTCCTGGAAGATCCTCGACCCGGTCGAGCGGTACTGGGACACGCACGGACGGCCCGCGCAGTACACCGCGGGCAGTTGGGGCCCCGCGGAGGCCGACGAGATGCTCGCACGAGACGGACGGAGCTGGCGCAGGCCATGAGGATCGACCTGACCGACACCACGGCAAGCCACATCAACAAGGCCCTGGTGCAGGGCCGCCGCGCCATCGGCACCCCCGCCGTCGGCATGGTCCTGACCATGGTCATCGTGACCGACGAGGAGAACGCCCACGACGCCTTGAAGGCGGCGGAGCAGGCGGCGCAGGAGCACCCCTCGCGCACGCTCGTCGTCATCAAGCGGCCGTCGCGCACCAGCGGCCGGCGCACCCCCTCCCGCGTCGACGCCGAGGTCCGCGTCGGCTCCGACGCCGGATCCGGCGAGGCGGTGCTGCTGAGGCTGTTCGGTGAAGTGGCCGGGCACGCCGACTCCGTGGTCCTGCCGCTGCTGCTGCCCGACGCCCCCGTCGTCATCTGGTGGCCCGCGGACGCACCCGACGTACCGGCCAAGGACCCGCTCGGCGCCCTCGCCCAGCGCCGCATCACCGACGCCTACGCGGTCGACCGGCCGCTGGAGGCACTGGCGGCCCGGGCCGGTGCGTACGCGCCCGGCGACACCGACCTCGCGTGGACCCGGACGACGCCGTGGCGCTCCATGCTCGCCGCCGCGCTGGACCAGGCCCAGGCCCGGGTCACGTCCGCGGTCGTGGAGAGCGAGGCCGACAACCCCAGCGCCGAACTGCTGGCCCGCTGGTTCGCCGACCGGCTGCGCGTGCCCGTCGAACGGGTCGTCACCGACGGGCCCGTGGTGACCGCGGTCCGGCTGCGCACCCCGGACGGCGACGTCACCATCGACCGCCCCGAGGGCGCCG
This sequence comes from Streptomyces sp. PA03-5A, assembly GCF_033792725.1. Classification (NCBI taxonomy): domain Bacteria; kingdom Bacillati; phylum Actinomycetota; class Actinomycetes; order Kitasatosporales; family Streptomycetaceae; genus Streptomyces; species Streptomyces sp. PA03-5A. Next base: position 232,511 of record NZ_JARAVL010000006.1, read on the forward strand.
TGGCCCGGCTGTCCATCCCCGGACAGCCCACCCGCGCCCTGGCGCTGAAGGTGCGCACCACCGCCGAGCTCATCGCGGAGGAGCTCCGCCGTCTCGACCCGGACGAGGCCTACGCCGCCGCGCTGCGGGCCCAGGTCAAGGCGCCCCGCACGAAGGCCCTCCCGGCGAAGGCCGCCCCGGCCCGGGCGGCGAAGGCCGCCTCCACCAGGGCCCGTTCCGCGAAGGCCGCCCCGGTGCCGCCGCAGCGCGCGCACCAGCACGAGAACCAGGAGAAGGACGATGCCTGACACACCCGAGCCGAGCCACCGCCCGCAGTGGGCCGCACTGGCGGAGCACCGCGCCGCCACGCGGCCGGGACCGCACCTGCGCGAGCTGTTCGCGGCGGACCCCGCACGCGCGCGGCGCTACACGGTGGAGGTCGGCGACCTGCGCATCGACTACTCCAAGAACCTGGTCACGGACGAGACCCTCGCCCTGCTCCGCGACCTGGCCGCCGCCACCGGCGTGTTCGAGCTGCGCGACGCGATGTTCCGCGGCGAGAAGATCAACGTCACCGAGGGCAGGGCCGTCCTCCACACCGCCCTGCGCGCGCCGCGGGACGCCGTCGTCGAGGTGGACGGCGAGAACGTCGTGCCGCGGGTCCACGCGGTGCTCGACAAGATGTCCGCCTTCGCCGACCGGGTGCGCTCCGGTGGGTGGACCGGCCACACCGGCAAGCGGATCAGGAACGTCGTCAACATCGGCATCGGCGGCTCCGACCTCGGCCCCGCCATGGCGTACGAGGCGCTGCGGCCGTTCACCGACCGCTCGCTGACGTTCCGTTTCGTCTCCAACGTCGACGGCGCGGACCTCCACGAGGCCCTGCAGGGACTCGACCCGGCCGAGACCCTGTTCGTCGTCGCGTCCAAGACCTTCACCACCATCGAGACGATCACCAACGCCACCTCCGCGCGCAGCTGGCTGCTGGCCGGGCTCGACGGGGAGGAGAAGGCCGTCGCCCGGCACTTCGTCGCCCTGTCGACCAACACCGGCAAGGTCGCGGAGTTCGGCATCGACCCGGAGAACATGTTCGAGTTCTGGGACTGGGTGGGCGGCCGCTACTCCTTCGACTCGGCGATCGGCCTCTCCCTGATGATCGCCATCGGCCCGGGACGGTTCCGTGAGATGCTCGACGGCTTCCACACCGTCGACGAGCACTTCCGCACCGCACCCGCGGAGGCCAACGCGCCGCTGATCCTCGGACTGCTCGGCGTCTGGTACGGCAACTTCTTCGACGCCCAGTCGCACGCCGTCCTGCCGTACTCCCACTACCTCTCCAAGTTCACCGCCTACCTGCAGCAACTGGACATGGAGTCCAACGGCAAGTCCGTCGACCGCGACGGGCACCCCGTGGCATGGCAGACCGGCCCCGTCGTGTGGGGCACGCCCGGCACCAACGGCCAGCACGCGTACTACCAGCTCATCCACCAGGGCACGAAGCTGATACCGGCGGACCTCATCGGCTTCGCCCGCCCGGCCGGCGAGCTGTCCGCGGAACTCACCGCCCAGCACGACCTGTTGATGGCCAACCTGTTCGCGCAGGGTCAGGCGCTCGCCTTCGGCAAGACCGCCGACGAGGTCCGCGCCGAGGGCGTGCCAGAGGAGCAGGTCCCGCACCGGACCTTCCGCGGCGACCACCCGACCACCACCGTCCTGGCGACCGAACTGACCCCCGCGGTCCTGGGCCAGCTCATCGCGCTCTACGAGCACAAGGTCTTCGTCCAGGGCGCCCTGTGGAACATCGACTCCTTCGACCAGTGGGGCGTCGAGCTCGGCAAGGTCCTCGCCAAGCGCGTCGAACCCGCCCTGACCGGCGAAGCCGACGTGCCCGGACTCGACCCCTCCACCGCGGCCCTGGTGGCCGCGTACCGCTCCCTGCGGGGCAACTGACCCGGGGGAACTCCCACGGCGGCGCCGCCCGGCCACGGGTGCGCGCCGCCCGCCGACCACACCTGCGACACACAGAAGGAGCACCTGACATGCAACTCGGACTCGTCGGCCTCGGCAAGATGGGCGGCAACATGCGCGAGCGGATCCGCCGCGCCGGCCACGCCGTCGTCGGCTACGACCGGGACCCCGACCTGGCCGACGTCGGCAGCCTCACCGAACTGGTCGACAAGCTCGACGCACCCCGCGTGGTGTGGGTGATGGTGCCGGCCGGCGCCCCGACCCAGTCCGTGGTCGACGAGCTCGGCGGCCTCCTGGAGCCGGGCGACATCGTCGTCGACGGCGGCAACTCCCGCTGGACGGACGACGAGAAGCACGCCGAGGAGCTGGCCGCCAAGGGCATCGGCTTCGTGGACGCCGGTGTCTCCGGAGGCGTCTGGGGCCTGAAGAACGGCTACGCCCTCATGGTCGGCGGCCAGGCGGAGCACGTGGAGAAGGTGCAGCCGGTCTTCGACGCCCTCAAGCCCGCGGGCGACTTCGGCTTCGTCCACGCGGGCGCGGTCGGCGCCGGCCACTTCGCGAAGATGGTCCACAACGGCATCGAGTACGCCATGATGCAGGCCTACGCCGAGGGCTGGGAGCTGCTGGAGAAGGTCGACTCGGTCACCGACGTGCGCGAGGTGTTCCGCTCCTGGCAGGAGGGCACCGTCATCCGTTCCTGGCTGCTGGACCTGGCCGTGGGCGCCCTCGACGAGGACGAGCACCTCGGCGGACTCAGGGGGTACGCGGAGGACTCCGGCGAGGGCCGCTGGACCGTCGAGGCGGCCATCGACAACGCCGTGCCGCTGCCCGCGATCACCGCGTCGCTCTTCGCGCGCTTCGCGTCCCGCCAGGACGACTCCCCGCAGATGAAGATGATCGCCGCGCTCCGCAACCAGTTCGGCGGCCACGCCGTCACCACCGCGGACGACAAGGCCTAGCCACCGCCGGAGCCCGCGCCCGCCGGCGCGGGCTCCGTACCGCCTCACCCGCACCACCCTCCTCCTCCGTGCCGAAAGTGGATGAACGACCATGGGCGACCTGCTCCTGCTCCGCCACGGCGAAACCGCGTGGACCCTGTCCCGACAGCACACCAGCCACACCGACCTGCCCCTGACACCGCACGGCGAGGGGGAGGCGGCCCGCGTCGCCCACCTGCTCCGCGGGCACGACATCGCCCTCGCCCTGAGCAGCCCCCTGCGCCGCGCCGTACGCACCGCCGAACTGGCCGGGGTGCCCGGTGCCGAGATCGACCCGGACCTGAGCGAATGGGACTACGGGGGCTACGAGGGCGTCACCACCGCCGAGATCCACCGCACCCGTCCGACCTGGAACCTGTGGGCCGACGGCGTGGCCCCCGGCCCCGCGGACCATCCGGGGGAGGGCCCCGAGGACGTCGGCCGCCGCGCCGACCGCGTGCTCGCGCGCGTCGAGCCGCTGCTGCGCGACCCCGCCGCGGGCGACGTGCTGCTCGTCGCGCACGGCCACATCCTGCGCGTCCTCACCGCCCGTCGCCTCGGCCTGCCGCCGTCGGCCGGATCGCTGTTCGCCCTGGACACCGGCACCGTCAGCCGGCTCGGCACCGAGCACGACCGCCCCGTCATCAAGGCCTGGAACACCACGGGCGCCCCGGCGACCGGCGCGCACTCCCCGTCCGGCGTGATCCCCCCGCAGCGGCGCCCCGAGCACGACTCGTCCCCGGGCCGGTGAGGGGGCGTCGCCCCGTCGGGAACTTCCTCCCCCGCCTTCGCCGTCTTCCGGGGCGGAGGAGCCCCGCCGGTCCTGCGTCTGCCCTACCGTGAAGCCCGTGAAGCCCGTGAAGGTCCTCATCGTCGGCGGCAGCGGGTTCCTTGGCAGGGAACTCGTACGACAGGCCGCGGCCGCGGGTCTCGAGACGGCCGCGACGTACCGCTCCCGGCACCCCGGCGGGGTCCCCGGTGTCCCGTGGCACCACCTCGACCTCCGTGCCCCGGGGCACCTCGGCGAGGTACTGGCCGAGGTCGCCCCCGACACCGTCGTCAACGCCAGCAGCGGGTACAGCGACTGGGAGGTCACCGCCGACGGTTCGGTCCGCGTGGCCCTGGCCGCCGCGGAACACGGCTGCCGCCTGGTCCACGTCTCCAGTGACGCCGTCTTCTCCGGGGGCCGGGTCCACTACGACGAGACCTGCCTGCCCGATCCCATCAGCCCGTACGGCGCGGCGAAGGCCGCCGCCGAGACCGCGGTGCGGCTCCTGGCGCCGGCCGCCGTGGTCGCGCGTACCTCGTTGATCATCGGCGACGGCGGATCCGCGCACGAGCGCCTGGTCCACGACCTGGCCGCAGGCGTACGCGACGGCGTCCTGTTCACCGACGACGTCCGCTGCCCGGTGCACGTCGAGGACCTCGCCTCCGCTCTGTGGGAACTCGCGGTGTCCGACGCCTCGGGCGTGTTCCACCTCGCCGGGACGGACGCCCTCAACCGCTACGAACTGGGCGGGCTCATCGCCCGCCGCGACGGACTCGACGCCACCGCGCTGCGCGCCGGACGCCGCATCGACGGCCCCGTGCCCGGCCCCCTCGACGTCCGCCTCGACAGCAGCGCCACCCAGCGGCGCATACGGACCCGTCTGCGCGGAGCCCGGGAGTTCCTCCACCCCCGGTAGGACGCGGGCCCGACTGCCCATCGGATGGAACCGGGAGGCGCGCGGGCCGTGTCGCCGGGGACACCGGCCGCCCAGGGGTCAAGCTGATGTGCCAGTGATCCCGGCACACGAAAGGGCGCGCCATGGAGGGCATCGCGGACATGGGGGGCACGCGGGGATGGGGGCCCGTCCGGCCGCCGAGACCCGGCGAACCGGTCTTCGCCGAGCCCTGGCAGGGCCGGGCGTTCGCGCTGGCGATCCTCTCCACCCAGGTGTCCGGGTACAACGTGGACGCCTTCCGGCACGCCACGGAACGTCTGGACCGGGCCGCCTACCTGGACGACGGCTACTTCGGCCGGTGGCTGAACGCCGCGGAACTGATGCTCACCGAGAGCGCCGTCCTGGCGCCCACCGCGGTCGAGGCCCGCGCCCGCAACCTGCGCGGCGCCGGCGTCGAGGAGCCACCGGTCCCCGAACCGGCCCGCCCCGACTACGCTCCCACCGCCCCGGGCTCGCTCCGTACCGTGGACACCCCGCCGGCCTTCGCCGTCGGCGAGCGGGTCCGCGCGAAGGACATGTCCCCGCCCGGGCACACGCGGCTGCCGGGCTACCTGCGCGGACACCCCGGCGTCGTCGACCTCGTGCAGCCCGCCGCGCTGCTGCCGGACACCCATGCGCACTTCCTGGGCGAGAACCCGCAGCACGTCTACTCGGTCCGGTTCGACTCCCGCGAGCTGTGGGGTGCCGGCGCCGAGCCCTTCTCCGTCACCGCCGAGCTGTACGAGAGCTACCTGGAGACCCCCTGATGACCTCCACCAGCGGACCGGGCGACCACCTCCCCCCGGCCCTGCGGACCGAGGCGCTCGAGCAACTGCTCACCGAGCGCGGCCTGATCGACCCGGCGGCGATGGACACGATCATCGCCACCTACGAGACCCAGGTGGGCCCGCTCAACGGCGCCAAGGTCGTCGCCAAGGCGTGGACCGACCCGCAGTACAAGCGCCGGCTGCTCCAGGACGGCACCGCGGCCATCGCGGAACTGGGCTTCGCCGGGCGGCAGGGTGAGCACATCGTCGTCGTGGAGAACACCCCCACGACCCACAACGTGGTGGTCTGCACGCTGTGCTCGTGCTACCCGTGGCCGGTTCTCGGCCTGCCGCCGAGCTGGTACAAGGATCCTGCCTACCGTGCGCGCGTGGTGAGGGAACCGCGCACGGTGCTCTCCGAGATGGGACTCGACCTCGCCGACGACGTGCGGATCACCGTCCGGGACTCCACCAGCGAGGTGCGCTGGCTGGTGCTGCCCGAACGCCCCGCCGGCACCGAGCACCTGACGGAGGAGGAACTCGTGCCGCTGGTGACCCGGGACGCCATGGTCGGCGTGGCGAAGGTGACGGCGCCGTGACCGTGCCCCTGGACGTCGACGGTCCGGCCGCGCCGCCCCGTTCCAACGGCGAGCTGGTCTTCACCGAGCCGTGGGAGAGCCGCGCCTTCGGCATGGCCGTCGGCCTCCACGAAGCGGGTGCCTTCGCCTGGCCCCGGTTCCAGGCCGCGCTGATCGCGCGCATCCGGGCCTGGGAGAGCGCGCCGCACGCGGACGGTGCCTGGAACTACTACCGGCTCTGGCTGGCCGCGCTGGAGGACGTGCTCACCGAACAGGACGTGGTCCGTGCGGGCGAGGTCACCGCGCGCGCCCGGACCCTGGCCGGCCGGCCCGCGGGCCACGACCACGGCGACCACCACCACGATCACCACGCACATCGGCACTGACCGCGAGACACCGCTCCCGGCCCGGTCCGTCAGCCGTGCGGGATGGGCAGGTCCAGGGAGACGGTCTTGCCGCGGCCGTTGGGCGAGGCGTTCCACTGCCCGGCCAGGGCCTCGACGATGAGCAGACCCCTGCCGTGCTCGGCCTCGGCGTTCTCCTCCTCGTCCAGGGCCAGCGGCGAGGGGACGGGCGGGTTGCTGTCGGAGTCCCGCACCTCCAGCCGGACGTGGTCGCCGAAGGCCCGCAGCCGGACGTCGACGTCGCTGCCCGCGTGGATGAGGGCGTTGGTCACGATCTCCGAGGTGATCAGCTGGAGGGTGTCCGACACGACCGGCAGCGACCACGCGTGCAGTTGCTCGTCGACGAACTCCCGGGCCGCCTTGACCCCGTGCAGATCGCGCCGCTGCACGTGCAGGCTCGCGGTCAGTGGCGCCCCCTTGCCCGCGGCGCCTTCGTACCGGGCCAGGAGCAGCACCGCGTCGTCCCGGCGCCACCGGGGGCCGGAGACCTCGGCGACCATGCGGTCGGCGACCTGTTCCAGGTCGGCCCCGGACTCCCGGACCCCCGCACGGAGCAGGGTCCGCGCGCACGCGCCGTGGTCCCCGGTGAGGGAGTCGGTCAGGCCGTTGGAGTAGAGCATCAGCACGGACCCTGGGGACAGCGTGTGCTCACAACCGCGGTAAGGGTGCTGCGTGGTGACGCCCAGGGGGAGGTTCGCGGGCGCGTCGAGGACGTCCACGCTTCCGTCGGGCCGCCGTACGACCGGCGCCGGATGCCCGGCGAGAGCCACTTCTGCCATACCGTCAGCGGTGTCCAGGGCGACCACGCAACAGGTCACGAGCTGCTCCGTGCCGAGTTCGGCGAGCAGCCGGCCCGTCCGGTCGATCACCGCGGCGGGGCAGTGGCCTTCGGTCGCGTACGAGGTCAGCGCGGTGCGCACCTGGCCCATGACGGCGGCGCTGTCCAGGTCGTGGCCTTCCACGTCACCGACGGCGAGCACCATCCGGTCGTCCGACACCTTGATCACGTCGTACCAGTCGCCGCCCGCCTGGCAGGTGGTCGTGGCGGGCCGGTAGCGCGCGGTGGTGGCCAGCCCCGGCAGCTCGGACAGGACGGGCGGCAGGAGCCTGCGCTGCAGGTGTTCCGCGATCTCGCGCTGCCGGGTGCCCAGTTCGACGCGTTCCACCGTCGCCCCCAGCATGCCGGCCATCATGCCGAGCACCGTCCGTTCCTCGGGCGGGAACGCGCGGGCCCCCTCGAACTCCAGGCAGCACACCCCGACGATGCGCGGGTTCATCAGGGACACCTCGGCGACGCTCCTGCTCCCGACGACGAGCGGCAGGTAGGCCTCGGCCCGCGGCCCGGCGTCGTGCCGGTCCGGGTCCGTGTCCGGTGGTGCGCCCTCGGACAGGAACAGTGCGTGCCCGCGTACCGCCTCCACCGCGGGAGAGCTCGCGCCGAGTCTGGCGCCGTGGACGGTGCGGACCAGCGCGGAGGACGGTCCGCTGTGTCCCAGGACCCACAGCCGGCCCGCACTCACCGAGGCCAGCACCACGGCTCCGGCGCCGAAGGGGGACATGATGCAGTCCCGGGCCGCCGCGACGACGTGGTCCACCGTCGTGGCCTGGTTGAGGCGCTCGGCGAAATGACGCAGGGGGTACATCAGGCTGGCTCCGGACGAGCCGGGGACGCCGCGCACCCCCCAGCCCGGGGTGTGGATGCTCGCGTGGAACACCGGTACGAGGGCGGGTGCGGGGCCGCTCACGACGGCAACGCCGTGACGCACGAGTTCGGCGAGGGCGGTGGCCAGCGCGTCCGCGATCTCCTGCAGCACCGTGTGGTCGGCGGGGCCGTAGTCGCCGTGGCTCTCGAGGCGCAGCACGGTGAGCGCGCCGAAGCGGTGCCCGCCGGCGGTGGCCGGGGACGCCAGGGCCGCGTAAGGATAGGGCAGTGCGAAGCGCTGGTCCGGGTCGGCCGGGTCGGGATCGGGCAGCACCGCCGTCGCGCCCGTGGTGACGGCGCGGGTCGAAGCGCGGGGCATGTCCATGGGCATCCGGCAGGGGATCGTGAACATGGAGGGCGGGCTGCCGGCGATCATCGCCGCTCGCAGTTCGGCGCCGCTCCCGTCCAGCAGATAGACCGCCGCGGCGACGGCGTCCATCCGGAACAGGGCCTCACGGAGGGTGCCGTGCAGGACCTCCTCGAGACCCGTGCCCTCGATCCGTGCGGGCCCGCCTTCGCGGCGGTGTTCTCCGACTGCGCTGTTGCTGGTCATCGAACGGCTCCTCCTCGCGAGTATAGGTGCGCGGGTGGCCGGTCGCTCAGGGGCGAAGACCTCGCTTGCCGCTCGGCAGATAGGAGCATATGCTCGTAATAGTGCGGGTGGGGGTGCGCGCCCTGCGGCACCTCGGACGCCACGGGAGTCCGTGGCCACACCCGTCACCCGGAACTCAGCCAACCCAGAAGGAGACCGACCGATGGCTGCCGGCAATCTTGTCCTCGTCACCGGGGTCGGCGGCGTGGGCCGTGCCGTCCTCGAACTCCTGCGTGAGCAGGACGTACCGGTGCGCGCGATGGTCCGCCACGACGACGAGCGGGCGGACGCGCTGCGCGCGCTCGGCGCGGAGGTCGTCACCGGCGATCTGACCCGGCCCGAGACCGTGGCGGCGGCACTGGAGGGTGCGCGGCGGATGTACTTCGCGATGCCCGTCTCGACCGATCACCTGCTCGCGGCGACCGTGGTGGCGAGCGTCGCCCGCGCGTACGGGCGGCTGGACGCGCTGGTGGGCATGTCGCAGATGACGGTGTCGCAGATGACCGCGACCAGCACGGGGGAGTCCCACCAACAGCGGCTGCACTGGCTGGCGGAGCAGGTGCTGAACTGGTCGGGCCTGCCGGTGGTCCACGTCCGCCCGACGTCCTTCCTGGACAATCCGCTGTTCACCGCACTGGCGGCACGGTCGATCCGGGAGACCGGGACGATCGCGCTGCCGTTCGGCACCGGGCGTACCTCTCCGGTGGCCGTGGAGGACGTCGCCCGGGTCGTCGCCACGGTCCTGCGCGACCCGGTCCCGCACGTCGGCCGGGTCCTGGAACTGACCGGTCCGCGCACGCTCGACATGGCCGAGATGGCCGAGGAGTTCTCCCGGGCGCTGGGACGTGAGGTGTCCTACGTCGACGTGCCGCCGGAGCGGTGGCGGGACGAGGTGCTCAGCCGGGCCGGTCTGCCGCCGCACGTCGAGGCCCACATCGCCACCATGGGCCGGCTGCACCGGGAGAACCGCTACGACCGGGCGTCCGACGACGTCGAGCGTGTGACGGGCGTGCCCGCCCGGACCGTCGAGCAGTTCGTCGCCGCCCGCCGGGACTTCTACCTGGGCTGAGCCCGCGCGGGGCCGCTCCGGCATCCCGCGGGGATGCCGGAGCGGGGTCCGCCGTGCGTCCGCGGGCCCGTGTTGCCGCCGCCGGTTTGATGACGAATCAAGCTACTTGCACGTACAAGTAATCCAATGTTCTACTTGTTTGACCGAGCAAGTAGTGCGCGGGGGCTCAGCGCGGGCTGGGGGGAATGCCCGGGTACGAGTGCCGCACCGAGGTGGCGAACCCACCGGGAGGATGCGCGCTCCGGGAACGCCGGACCGACAGGACCCTCGTCGGGACCGGCCGGCAGGCCGACGTGCCTGCCCTGACGCGGGATGCCGGTGGCCGACAGGCCTGACGCCATCCGTCCGCGCCCGATTTTCCCCAGGCCGCAGGTCGACCGCTCGGCATCGCCGTCCTGAGGCGCGCGGAACGACGCTCCCCGGACCCAGGGGAGCGCATGTGCGTCCCTTCGAAGCTCCGCCTCCCGCGCTCGTACCACCCAGAACAGGATGAACACTTACATGTCAACGACCAGCAGGCGGACCGTCCTCGGCATGGCCGGGGTCACCGCGGCGGCCGTCGCCGTCGCCGGCACCGGAGTCCTCGGCTCCGCCGGCGTCTTCCAGGGCACGGCGGAGGCGGCCGACGCGCTGCACGGCGTGAACGAGCCCACGTTCACGACGTTGAAACCGTTCCGGGACGCGCTTCGCGTCCCGCCGACGCTGCGCCCCAAGAGCCATGGGATCACGGAGATCGACATGGTCCGGTCCTCGGTCCGGCTGCACTCCCAGATGCCGCCGACCCGGCTGTGGACCTACGCCGGCCACTTCCCCGGCCCGACCATCGAGGTCCGCAGCGGGGAGCGGGTACGCATCGCCTGGAACAACAAGCTCAAGGGCAGGACGCCGGTCAAGGCGGTGTGGGTGAACCCCGAGGGGCCCGGCCCCGGCCTGCTGCCCTACAACCGGCCCGGTGCCGAGGGTGCCGCCGCCCGTCCCGAGGTCGAGCGGCTCACCGCCTGGACCACCGTCCACGTGCACGGCGGCCACCAGAACGCCCTGAGCGACGGCGCCGCGGAGTTCGGAGTCACCTCCGGTAACGGGCAGTTGGGGGAGTACGCCAACGACCAGGCGGCGACCCACCTCTTTTACCACGACCACGCCATGTCGGTGACCTCGCTCAACGTCCAGGCCGGTCTGGTCGGCAACTACGTGGTGCGCGACGCGGAGGAGGACCGGCTCGGACTGCCCCGCGGCGAGCACGAGATCCCGCTGACGATCCAGGACGTCAACTTCGACACCGACGCCCAGGGCCGGCTCACCGGCCAGGTCCTCGCCAAGCGGATCCTGGGCGGCGGCGCGATGCCGATGCCGGGAACCATCCCGCCCGCCCTGGCGAGCCTGAACCCGTTCACCATGGTCAACGGCGTGGTGTGGCCGTACCTGGACGTGCAGGCCCGCGCCTACCGCTTCCGTCTGGTGAACGTCTCCACCACCCGCGTCTACCGCCTGGTCGTCGTCGACGAGGAGACCGGCAGGGTCGTGCGCGGCGCCATGAAGCTCATCGGCACCGACATGGGGCTGCTCGGCAAGCCGCAGACCATCGACGAGGCGATCTCCCTCTCGCCCGCCGAGCGCGCCGACGTCGTCGTCGACTTCGCGGCCTTCCCCGGGAGGAAGCTCAAGCTCGTCAACACGATCCCGGGCCAGACCGCCGGAGCGGCCCTGCCGGACTTCGTGATCCCGTTCCCCGAGGTCATGCAGTTCCGCGTCGAGAAGAAGCGACGCGCGCTGCACCCGCTTCCGACAACGTTGTCGAAGTCGTTCCGCAAGCTCACCCTCGCCGACGTGCCCAAGGACGCCACCGAGCGCTTCGTCCTGCTCGGCTTCGACAAGACCGGCGCCATGCCCCAGATCTGGGAGATGGAGCAGGTCCCGGCCGACACGGCGCCGGGCACCGGCATCGTGAGGGTCGACATGCCGGGCGGCACCGTCACGCTGCGCCGAACGGGCACCATGTTCGAGGACACCACCACCTTCTTCGCCGCCTCCGGCACCTGGGAGAAGTGGCACTTCATCAGCGCCGCCCCCGAGGGCGTGCCCATCTACCACCCGATGCACATCCACCTGATGAACTTCCAGGTCGTCGACCGGCGGGCCGTCGACTCCTCCGGTGTGGACTTCGCCACGGCGCAGACCAGGAAGCCCATCACGGTCGGCGCTCCGGTCCCGGTCGCCCCGGAGGAGTCCGGCTGGAAGGACACCATCACCGTCAACGCCAACACCCTCGTCACCGTGGCGGGCCGTCTCGCCGACCAGACCGGCAAGGTCATGTACCACTGCCACCTCCTCGACCACGAGGACGAGGGCATGATGCGGCCCTTCGTCGTCATGCCGTCGCCGGTCCACGACATCCACCGGATGCTGATGGACATGGGCCGGGGAATGGACGCGCACGACATGAAGCACATGAAGATGTAGCCCCCACCGCCCGGGCGTCCGGGCCCGGAGCGGTCCCGTCTCGGGCGGGACCGCTCCGGGCGGACCCGGACCCCGGGCCTACAGGTCCAGCAGGGCCTGCTCGACGGCCTCGGTCAGCGCGGGGTGGATGTACAGCACCTCCCGGCCGACCTGGTCGGCCGTCTGCCCCAGTGCCATGGCCTGGATCAGCGGCTGGATGAGCGTCGCGGCCTGGGGACCGATGATGTGCGCGCCCAGGATCGTCCGGTCGTGGGGGTCCGCCAGGACCTTCACGAAACTGGTGGTGTCCTCCAGGGCCCATCCGTAGGCGGTGTCCGCGTAGTCGCGGACGCTCACCAGGTACGCGACGCCGTGGCGGCGCGCCTCCTGCTCGGTGAGTCCGACGCTCGCGATCTGCGGGCTGGTGAAGACCGCGTGCGGAGCGAGTTTGTTGGACAGGGTGTGCAGGTCGTCCGGGTGGAGCAGGTTGTGCCGTACGACACGGGACTCGGCGTTGGCCATGTGCTTGAGCTGGAAGTGGTTCACCGCGTCGCCGAGGGCCCAGACCCCCGGTACGGACGTGCGGTAGGTGTCGTCGGTCACGATGTGCCCGTGCCCGTCGAGTTCCAGCCCGCCGGCGGCCGCGTCCAGCCGGTCGGTGTTGGGCCGGCGGCCGGTGCAGACCAGCAGCATCTCTGCCTGGACGACCTGCTCGCCCTCGGCGCAGGTCACACTCACCTCGACACCGTCGGCGCGACGTTCGACGGCGGTGACGGTGGCGCCGAGGATGACCTGGTGCCGACGGGAGACGAGCTCGGTGAAGCGCTCGGACACCTGCTCGTCCTCGGCCATCAGCAGGCGCGGCCCCCGCTGGATGATCGTGACGTCCGACCCGAACGCGCCGAAGACGTGGCCGAACTCGGCCGCGATGAACCCGCCGCCGATGACGGCCAGCGAAGCGGGCGCGTCCTCGATCCGCATGATCGTGTCGGAGGTGTGGAACGGCACGGTGTCCAGTCCGGGGACGTCCGGCACGTCGGGCCGTGAGCCGACCGCGACGACGATGGTGTCGGCGGTGATCCGCTCCTCGCCCACCTGCAGCACTTTCGGCCCGACGAAGCGGGCCTCCCCGGTGTACACGTCGATGCCGTGGTCCCGTCGGTAGTCCACCGCGCTGTCGTGGAGCGGGTCGATCCGGTGGAACACCCGGTCGCGGACGGTCTTCCAGTCCACCGGTTCGACGGTGGCGTGGACCCCGAGGCGCGCGGCCGCCCGTGCGCCCTCGGCCGCGTCGGCGGCGACGACGAACATCTTGCTGGGGATGCAGCCCCGGTTCAGGCACGTACCGCCGAAGCGGCCCGGTTCGACGATGGCGCAGCGCAGGTGCGCGAACTCGTCCCCGATCAGCATGTTGCCGCTGCCCGCGCCGAGGACCACAAGATCGTAGTGCGCCATGTCCGCCCGCCTTCCGCCGGTCAGCAGATGTCCGGACGTCCTGGCTGCGGGGCGGGCCCCCCCCCCGCGGGACGGCCCGCCCGCTTTGTGCCTGTTCGGTCCTTCGAGGTTCATATCACGGGCACGGGGCGCCGGGGGTGCACCAACGGTGCGACACAGCCGGAGGTCAGCCCGCCGTTCCGGCGGCCTGCTCCTTCCTGCGCTGCCGGTAGGCCCGCATGGACGCGCGGGAACCGCACCTCGGGCCGCAGTAGCCGGCCGAGCTGTTGCGCGTCCGGTCGAAGAAGCAGAAGTGGCACGGCTCGTGGCGGCATGCCCGCAGCCTGTCCCACACGCCCGCGTGCGCGAGTTCGGTGACGCTCGCCAGTACGGTCCCGAACAGCCCGGGGATGCCGCTCTGCGTGCTCGCCAAACGGGCTCCCTCGGCGGTGACGACCGTGGCCAGGGGGTAGCGGGCGGCGACGCCGCGAAGGTGCTCCTCCGCCCGGGCGAGTGCCTCGGGTGTGGTGTTCATGTCGCCCGCGTGCGCCAGCAGCACGGTGATCAGGGCGTCGCGCAGTTCGCGTGCGGCGGCCGCGTCGGCCTCGGTGACGTGGGTGGACCCCGTGCCCAGGTCGTGCTCCAGCAGCCATGCGTGCATGCTGCGAGCGTCCGTGAAGCGCTCCGGGAGCTGCCTCGGCCCCGAAGCGTGCGTGTTGAGGAACCGTAGGAGCGCGTCGACGGCTGCGGGCTGGGTCAGCGGACTGCGCTCGGTCGTGGGCGTCGGCATCGTGCGGGCCTCCCTTTCCGGGCCAGTCTAGATCACTCCCCGTTGTGGGTGAAACCGAGACGGTGGTCATTCTCTTCCCGTGTGGTGGAGTCCGGTGAGGAGCAGTGGGGTCGCGGTGAGGTGTGTCACGCTCGCCCCATTTCGTGAGGATGCGCGTTGCGAGTTGCGACCTAATGGCCTACGGTCATCACCACGAAGACAGGCTGAGCCGCTCCAGTAGTTGCGGTTCGAAGCCTTCGGCGACCCGGCCGGGGATCCGGCGTGTGGCGCCGGTGTGGCTCCGCCGTCCTCGTCCCCCGGAAAACGGTGACCGCCGGCGTGCGGCGCACCGTCGTCTACGAAGGAAGACCCCCATGTACACGAAGCTGGAACTCGTCGTGCTGCCCGTGACCGATGTCGACCGGGCCAAGGCGTTCTACGAGGCGCTGGGATTCCGCCTGGATCTGGACAAGGCCGTCAGTGAGGACTGGCGCGCGGTGCACTTCACCCCGCCGGGCTCGGAGTGCTCGGTGATGTTCGGTCAGGGGCTCACCTCCGCCGAGCCGGGCTCGGCCCAGGGGCTGTACCTGGCCGTCCTCGACATCGAGGAGGCCCGTGCGGAGCTGGTCGCCCGGGGCATCGAGGTGAGCGAGGTGTTCCACGACGCCGGCGGGCTGCTGTTCCACGGCCACGAGGGTGGGGAGATCACCCACCGGCAGGAGGGCCAGGGGCGGCTCGCGGGCCTGCAGCCCGACCGTGCCTCGTACGGCTCGTTCGCCACCTTCAGCGACCCGGACGGCAACGGCTGGGTGCTCCAGGAGATCAAGCAGCGGTTCCCCGGCCGCTGACCCACCCCCTCACCGCAGGGCGTACGGAGCCGTACGGACGCGGCCCCTCCTGCACCCCAATACGTGCATATGCTCGTTCCTAGTGGAAGGAAACCCCGTGAACATGCCCCCCGTGGAGCCGTCCGAGCAGGACGGCCCCGGCGCGAGGCCGGTGTCGCACCGTGCCCCGCGCGGACTGTCACGACGCGCCTTCGTCGGCGGCGCGGCCGCCTCCGCCGTCACCGTCGCCGGCATCTCGCTGGCGGGCGGGTTGCCGTCGGCCTCCGCGACCCCGCCCCTGCGCACGCCGCACGGGTTCGGCTCGGTCTCCTCGGCGCCCCGGCTGCCGGCCGGGTTCACCAAGACCTTCAGCAGCCGCTTCGTGCGGGCCGGCGGGCTGCGCCAGCACGTGGTGACCGGAGGCGACGGGCCGCCGTTGCTCCTGGTGCACGGCTGGCCGCAGAACTGGTACGCGTGGCGCATGCTGATGCCGGAACTGGCCCGGCACCACACCGTCATCGCCGTCGACCAGCGCGGCATGGGCCTCACCGACAAGCCGATGGGCGGGTACGACACCCGCTCCCTGGCGGGCGACCTGGTCGCCCTGATGGACGCCCTGGGCCACGAGCGGTTCGCGGTCGTCGGCCACGACACCGGAATGATCATCAGCTACGCGCTGGCGGCCGACCACCCGGAGCGCGTCGCCCGAGTGGCCCTCGCCGAGGTCCCCGGACCCCCGCGGAAGTCCGCCTCACCGATCCTCTTCGTGGACGAGCGGGACAACGACAGGCTCTGGCACATCCCGTTCAACCGGGTCGACCACGAGCTGACCGAACGGCTGGTCAGGGGGCGTGAAGCGGACTTCTTCGGCTACGAGTTCGACATCCAGGGCGGGGAGAAGCTGCCCCGGTACGCGCGCGAGTACTACGTCCGCCTCTTCTCCGACCCCGCGACGCTGCGCGGCAGTTTCGGGTTCTACCGCGCGTGGGACGGCACCACCGGTCAGAACGAGGACCGCGCGCGAAAGAAGCTGACGATGCCGGTCCTGGCGATCGGCGGATCCGAGAGCTGGGGCGGTGCCGTCGCGGGCGCGATGGAGCCCCTGGCGGAGGACGTACGGGGCGTGGTCCTCCGCGGCGCCGGTCACTGGGTCGCCGAGCAGGCACCCGAGGAGATGCTGGCGGAACTCGGCACGTTCCTCGCCCCGTACCGCCGCGCCGCCGGCGCCTCGCGGTAACCCCCGGCCGGGTCCGTCCCGGCGAACCCCATCCACAGACGGGAGGCACGGTGTTCTCCGACATCGGCCCGCTGGAGGTCCTGACGCTGCTCGTGGTGGCGGTCGTCCTCGTCGGACCCGACAGGCTCCCCGGGCTGGTCTCCGACACCGTGCGTGCCCTGCGCGGGCTCCGTGAGCTCGCGCAGGGCGCCCGGGCGGGCCTCCGGGACGAACTCCCGCCCGAACTGCGGGACCTGGACCTCACGGACCTCGACCCGCGCGATCCGCCCGCCGGCGGCCACCGGCCGTGACGGGGCCATCCGGCGGCACCCGGATCCGCGTGCGGCACCTCGTCACCTCGGCACCTCAGAAGGGAAACAACCATGTTCGGAAGGCTCGGAGCACCCGAGATCCTGCTCATCCTCGTCGTCGTCCTCCTCCTCTTCGGGGCCAAACGGCTTCCCGACATGGCCCGTTCCTTCGGGCAGTCGCTCCGGATCCTCAGGAGCGAGACCAAGGCCATGCGGGAGGACGGCTCCGACGAACCCACGGGTGCCGTGCGGACCGCGGCCCTCGGGCCCGGGTCCGCGACCGGTGAGCCCGGGGACGCGACCCCGCACACGGCGCCCGAGGCCACCGCGGCGGGCGCCCCCCACCGGCGCTGAAGCGCCCCGGACGGACCGGCCATGACCACCCGTACCCCGCGTGACCCCGATCGGATGCCCCTCCGGGAGCACCTGCGAGAACTGCGCAACCGCCTGCTCAAGGTCGTCGGGGCGATCCTGCTCGTCACCGTCGCCGCCGCCCTGTTCCACCGGCAGCTCATCGGGTTCCTCATCGATCCGCTGCCCGGCTGTGCCCCCGGCCGCCTGACCGGGGCCTCCGGGGCGGACGGTGCGGGTCACTGCGGCGTGATCTCGCTCAACGGTCTCCTCTCGCCGTTCTCCCTCGCGCTCAAGGTGTCGCTCACCGCGGGAGTGGTCGGCGCGAGCCCGGTGTGGCTCTACCAGCTGTGGGCCTTCGTCGCGCCGGGACTGCACCGCCGCGAGCGGAAGTACACCCTGGCCTTCCTCGGGGCGGGCATCCCCCTGTTCCTGACCGGCGCCGCGGTGGCGTACCGGACGCTGCCGACGACGGCCCGGGTGCTGATCTCCTTCACGCCCGACAACGCCACCAACATCCTGCCCGTCGACGACTTCCTCGACCTGGCCACCCGCATGGTGATCGTCTTCGGCCTCTCCTTCGAACTCCCCGTGCTCCTCGTGCTGCTGAACTTCGGCGGGGTGATCAGCGCCCGGCGGATGACCGGCTGGTGGCGCGGCATGCTCATGGGGGTCGCCGCCTTCGCGGCGATCGCCACCCCCAGCACCGACCCGATCAGCATGCTGCTGCTCGCCACGCCCATCAGCCTGCTGTACGGGGCGGCGTGCGCGGTCGCCTGGTGCAACGACCGCCGGCGACGGCGCACCGCACCCGGCCGCCCCGACCCGGCCCCGGCCGCCGTCGAGGCCCCCGCCCCCGACGACGTCGCCGTCGGCCGGTCATGACGCGCCGCGGCGGGAGCCGCTCACTCCGCCCACGGTTCGAAGCCGGTGTCCAGCACGGCGTCGAGGAACCGGCGTAGCAGGGCCGCGTCCGCGGACCCGAACCGTTCCTCGAACCGGTTCTGGACGTCGTTCCAGAGGGGGAGCGCCGCCTTCATCCTGGCGAGGCCGTCCGGTGTGAGCGTGACGATCCGCGCGCGGCGGTCGGTCGCCGAGGTCTCGACGGTGACCAGGCCCTCCCGCGCGAGCGGCTTGAGGTTGGAGGCCATCGTCGTACGGTCCATCGCGATGATGTCGGCGAGGGCGGTGATCGTCATCTCTTCGTGGACGCTGAGCTGCTGCAGGATGCTGAACTGCGTCGCACGCAAGCCGACCGGGGCGAGGGCCTTGTCGTAGGTCGCGCCGAGGTACCGGGCCGCCTTGCGCAGCGCCAGGTTGTTACATGAGTCGGCTTTCGACGCCGCAGCGGTCATGATCTCCTCCCGAGCATCCTCCCCATGATATGAGCATCTGCTCCCACACGGGAACGAGAACGGCAGGCAGTGGCTGCCGGTGACCTCCCGCGACCGTCGGAACGGACGAAACGGGTCATAATTCCGGATGGGTGAGGATTCCAGGATCCCGCGGTTAGGAAGCGTTCACTTCCTTCGCCGCGCAAGTAAACTAGAGGTATGTCAGACGTCATGCCGCGGCAGGAAGCGGCCCCCGAGGCGATAGTGCCGCTCAGTCCCGACGAGGAAGCGGTCGTCCGGTCGCTGAGTCGTGTCATCTACGCCCTGCCTCGTGTCATGGACGCTGATCTGGTCCGCGAGCAGCGGCTCCCGCTCATCGAGTACCTGACACTGATGAACCTCTCCGAGGCGCCCGGTCGGCAGATGCGTATGAGCGACCTCGCCGGGGCCTGCGAACTGTCGGTCAGCGGGATGACGCGCGTCGTCCACCGGCTGGAGAACGACGGGCTCGTGCAGCGCGTCAAGTGCGCCGAGGACGCCCGCGGCTGGAACGCGGTCCTCACCGACGCCGGCCTCGCCCGCCTCAAGGAGGCGTGGCAGACCAACCTGATGTCCGTGCGCCGTCACTTCCTCGACCACCTCGAAGGC
Source organism: Streptomyces sp. PA03-5A (assembly GCF_033792725.1). Taxonomy (NCBI): domain Bacteria; kingdom Bacillati; phylum Actinomycetota; class Actinomycetes; order Kitasatosporales; family Streptomycetaceae; genus Streptomyces; species Streptomyces sp. PA03-5A. The sequence continues at coordinate 251,579 of NZ_JARAVL010000006.1, forward strand.
CTGGACCTCAAGGCGCTCGGCGCGGCCCTGAGGAACGTCGCCACCTGACCGCCCCGTACGGCCGAGGGGCCCACCCCGGCTCCCCGGCCGCTCCGCCGTGGCAGAGGCGTGCCCCTGCCACGGCGCCCGGTCAGGCCTTCGCCGCGACCGGCTCCCCGGCCTCGGACGCTGCCGCGCCCGCGCCGTCACCGGTGGTCCCGGCGGACGGCGTGACAGGGGTGTAGAAGACGCTGCCCTGACGGCGGGACCGCTCGGCGAGCCCCTTCGCGACCAACGCCTCCAGGGCGTTGCGCACGACGGGGGCGCTCGGGGCGGAGCGATCCGGATGCCGCTTGGCCAGTGCGTCGACGAACTCACTGACCATGCGCGGCTCTTCATCGGCGGTGAGGACGTCCGCGACGAGGCCGCGCAGGGTCGGCTTCTCCTTGTCGCGGGACTGCGCCGCCTTCTTGCCGGCCTTCCGGGCCTTGGCCCCGCCGGCCGGCTTCCGTGTGCGGGGCCGCGGGACGGCCCGGGGAGCACCCTCCTCCGGCGCCCCGGCCACGTCGGCGGCCGGAACCACCTCGGCGGGAACCTCCTCGGCCGGGACTTCTTCGGCCGGCACGGCATCGGCAGGTTCGTCGCGCGGGGCGACGCGGCGTCCACCGGTCGTCACGCTGCCCTGCAGCCGGGTCAGCCAGGCCCGCTCGTCCTCGAGCCGGGTCAGGCGGGCCTGGAGCCCGGCCACCTGCTCCCGGACCGCTTCCTGTTCCTTGGCGTTGTTCTCCAGGTCCTCTGCGAGACGCGCCGCATACCGGTCCTGAATGGTTGTGTTGTGGGACACGACAGCCGCTTCCTGGTGTATGGGATGTTGCTGCCGGATCGTACCCATCCTCCGCCCTCACCGTGCGGAACCGCCCCGTACTCAGCGAGTTGGGGCGGTGTTCACCGTGGGCGTCCCGGCCGAACGCCCCGCCGCCGAAGTCCCGTGCGGGGCAGGCCCGTGAGCGAGCCGGGAGAGACCTGCTCGACCCAACTCGACTTTTTTCCAGGCGTAGTTGAGATGCCTCTTCACGGTGCCGGGGTGCAGGTGCAGCGTCCGGCCCCGCGGTGGGGGAGGAGCCCTTGACGGGTGAACCCGCGTACGGTCAGGACAAGTTCGAGGGAACCCCACCGGGTGAGCCGCCGTTGACGGCCCTCCTGAGCCGCGGCCCCCGCCCTCAGGCCCGCCAGATGTTGTCGAAGGCCGCCTTCTCGATGTCCTTCCGCTGCCGCACCGACTGCAGTTCCTCGACGGCGTCGTGGACCGCGGCCAGCACCGTCTCCACGGCGTCGTCGCCGACGTCGGCGAGGTCGCCGGCGGTCCGGTCCCCGGGGACCCCGGCGGCGGAGGCGAGGGCGGCCAGCACGGGCTCCCCGGACGACCGGCGGCCGAGCGCCTCGCGGCGGACGGGGGAGTCCAGCAGCACCTGCTCCCCGGTGGCCCAGGGCCGCCACCGGGGGCGGCTCACGGCGGTCAGGCCGGTCGCCTGCAGCGCGCCGCGGTAGACCGAGGAGAGGTTGCGGCCCCTGCGCCACAGCCAGTCCTCGACCGACTCGTAGGGCTCCTGGTCGACGAGCGCCGACGCCGCCTGGTCCAGCAGGTGGTCACCGGTGGCCGGCCCGTGCGCCGGCACCAGGCGGTCACCGTCCAGGGTGACCGCCCGCGCTCCGAGGAGGTCGATCACCTCGGCCCCCGCGAGCGCGAGCGACAGGTCGCCCGGTTCGACGGGAGGGCTCGAAGGCGCATCCATGCTGACGATCATCAGGTCCTGCGGCGTGGTCATGGCGGCTCCCGTCGAAGAGATCAACAACGATACGTCGCCGCGGGCCGCCGTCCGCCGTTCCCGGCGCACGGCGAGCCGCCCCTCACGGTGCGTGCAGGTCCGGGCGGTGCCCGGTCAGGGGTTCGTCCAGGCGCTGGGGGCCTCCGTCAGGGCCAGGACGCCGCGCGGCAGTTCGGCCCCGGCGACGTCGGCGAGCGACACGCCTTCGAGGATCTCGCGCACGTTGGACCGCAGCGCGATCCACAGCGGCAGCAGCGACTCGGCGGGGCCCGTGTACGCCAGGTCCGGGGGGCGGACCCCGCGGACCGAGACGAGCGGTCCGTCGACGGCGCGGATGACGTCGGCGATGCTGATGGACCCGGCGGGCCTGGCCAGGCGGTAACCGCCGTTGCCGCCCCGCTGGCTGAGGACGAGACCGGCGCGGCGCATCTCGTTGAGGATGCCCTCGAGGAACTTGTGCGGGATGTCCTGGGCGGCGGCGATGGCCTCGGCCTTCATCGGCCCGGCCTCCGGTGACGCGGCGAGCTGCAGCGCGGCACGTACCGCGTAGTCCGCCCTGGCTGAGATCCGCATGGGCGCATTATCCCGTCGGGTGCCGGTGGTGTCGGTTCCGGGTCACTTTAGGATGCCCGGGCCTTCAGGCCGGAGAGGAAGGCGTCCTTTGGTTGGAGCCGCGATGCGGCGGAGTTGGCTGCCCATCTGTTGTGACCTGTGTTCTCTTTCGTTGTCGGTGGGCGCTGTTAGGTTCCGCAGCGTGACGGCGACAGCGACGGCGGAGCAGGGGTGCGGGCATGCCCGGTACACCTACAGGTTGCGTGTGTCGTCCACGGCGCGTGCCGGTCTGGAGGCGGAGTGGGCGCGGTGCCGGTGGGTGTGGAACGAGTGCGTGGCGGTGTCCCGCAAGGTCCACGGCCTGAACCAGACCGCCGGGCAGAAGATCACGTGCGGCCCCGCGTAGCTGGACAGGATGCTGACCGAGGCCCGGCGGTCGATGGCGTGGCTGCGGGCGGGCAGTTCGGTGTCGCAGCAGCAGGTCATCCGGGATTTCGCCAAGTCCCGGACCAAAGCGATCAAGGACATCGCGGCGCGGCTGCCGATGAGGCAGCGGGCCGGGATGCCCCGGATCAAGCGCAAGCGCGAGGCCGCACCGTCGCTGAACTACACCACCCGCGGTTCCCACGTCGGTACGCGTGTACCGGGACAGCCTCGGCCACTGGTACGCCTCGTTCGTCGTCGCCGTCCAGGTGCAGCCGCTGCCCGCCACCGGCGCGGTGATCGGTATCGACTGGGGCGTGCGTGAGACCGCGACCACGACCAGCGACGCCCACGACCTGCCGCACGCCCAGCACGGGAGGAATGCCGCGGCGAAACTGGCCCGCTACCAGAAGATGATGGCCCGCCGACGTACCCCGAAGAACAAGCGCGGCTACCGCAAGGCCCGCCGGGCCGCCGCGAAGGTGTCCAGGAAGATCGCCCGCCGGCGGCAGGACACTGCCCGCAAGTGGGCCGAGCGCGTCGTGCGCGACCACGACGTCATCGCGGTCGAGGACTTCCGGCCGAAGTTCCTCAGCCGGACCACCATGGCGCGCAAGGCGGCGGACGCCGCGATCGGCGCCACCAAGACGGCGCTGATCGAGATGGGCCGCAAGCACGGGTGGGACGTCCGCCTGGTGCATCCCGCGCACACCACCATGGACTGCGCGTCGTGCGGAGCGAGAACCAAGCACGCACTTCCTCTTTCGGAACGTACCTACACCTGCACCGCGTGCGGAGCCGTGTCTCCCAGGGACAAGAACTCCGCCCGCGTGATGCTGGTCCGGGCTGGTCTCAACCCGGCTGGTGCCGATCGTGTAAGCGCTGGCGGACCGCTGGTTCCCAGCCCACGTGAGCCAGGAATCCCCGTCCTTTAGGGCAGGGAGGATGTCAAACGGGCAGCGTGAACGGGGGGTGCGTGCCGTTGAGGAAGTAGTCCCCGACGTCGCGGAGGCGGGGGGCCACGGGCTCGTACAGGGTGTGGGTGCGCGCGTTGCGCCAGAAACGGTCCAGGCCCAGGCGCGCGGACGCGGAGCGGGGCCCGATGACGTCCAGGGCGCGCGTCGTGCTCTCCCGCACGGCGGTGGACGTCGCGACCTCGGCCACGGCCACGAGCGCCGAGATCTCCGCGCACTCCTCGTAGCCGAGGGCCTCCCCTCGGGCCAGGCCGCCCTCCAGTGCCTCCAGCGCTTGACCGGCGAGCGCGGAGGCGGAGCGGGTGAGGACGGTCAGCTCGCCGAACGCGGCGAGCACGTGGGGGTCCTGGGGCGATCCGGCCGGCCACTCCGGGTGCCACGGCCGCTGGCCCGCCCTGCTGTACTCACGGGCCTCGGCGAGCACGCCCTCGGCCGTGCCGAGCCGGAGCTGGACCGACATCAGACGCCCCAGCGGCGAGGCCAGCGAGGCCAGGGGCGGCAGGACCTCCTCCTCTGCGGAGAGCGAACCGAGCACCTCGTCGGCGGTGACCGCCACGGAGACGAACTCCACGCCGCCCCCGGCGGCGAGCCGCTGGCCGAAGGGATCGTCCTCCGCGCCGACCGCGACGCCGTGCCGGGCGGGGTCGACGGCGACGGCGAGCGGTTCCCCGGTGTCGGCCCGCGCGGCGCGCACGGCGATGCGGTCGGCGACGAGGACGCCCGTGACGTAGCTCTGCCGGCCTTCCAGCCGGTAGCCGCCCGTGGTCCTGGCCAGAGTCAGCGGCGGGTCCTGGCGGGCGAACCCACCGCCCCAGCACCACTGCCCGGCCGCGGAACGCCGTTCCAGCCCCGTGGGGGCCGAGGGCCCGGTGAGGAGCCGGGCGCTCCACGACACGAAGTAGTGCGTGCCGAGCAGTTGGGCGATCGCGGCGTCGGCCGCCGCGATCTCGCGGACCACGGCGTACGCCGTGGCCCAGTCCGCGCCCCCGCCGCCGGACCCGGCGGGCACCAGCAGCGGCAGCAGCCCCGCCTCGCGCAGCCGGGAGACCTCGTCGAACGGGGGCTTGCCGGCCTGGTCCCTGGCGACCGCGTCCGTGGCCAGGTCGTCCGCCGTCTCACGGGCCACCCGCAGCCAGTGCGCGCGGCCGGGCCCGGTCGGTTCCGGTTCCGGCTCCGGCGGCGGTGCGGAGCCGGACGGCGCGGTCTCAACGTCCAAGGGCGTCTGGGGCACGTTCCTCATCCTGCGCAGCCTGTCGGACCACCGTCAATGCTTTCCCATCAATTCAATAGGAAATACTCGGCGGCGACCGCATCACGGGGTGCCCGCGGCGGTCCTGCGGATGGCGATGCAGGCGATGTCGTCGTTGAGGCCGCCGTCGCTGTGGCGGAGGAGGGCCTGGTGAAGGAGGCGCAGGAACCCGGCCGGTGCGGTGGTGGCGGCCTGTCGGGTCCAGGCGGTGAGGGGGAAGAAGGCGCCGCCCGGGTCGCGGGTCTCGCTCACGCCGTCGGTGTAGAGCAGCAGCAGGTCGCCGACGGCCAGGGGAACGCGGTCGACGTGGTAGCCGGAGCCGACAAGTGCCGCCAGGTTGACCGGTGGTGAGGGGGCCACCGGTTCGATGGCCCGGGTGCGGCCGTCGTGCACCAGCAGGGCAGGCGGGTGCCCGCAGCTGAGCACGGAGGCATGGTCGGCTGCGGGCGGGATCTCCACGATGACGGCGGTGGCGAAGCGTTCGCAGTCGTCCTCGGCGGGCACCGCCGCGGAGTACCGGGTGATGGTGGTCTCCAGACGGTGCGCGAGGTGCGCCAGGTCGGGGGCCTCGTAGGCGGCCTCGTGGAAGGAGCCGAGGAGGGCGGCCGAAACCCCCACGGCGCGCAGGCCCTTGCCGCGGACGTCCCCGAGGATCAGGCGCAGGCCGTGGGGGGTGTCGGCCGCGGCGTAGAAGTCGCCCCCGATGCGCGCCTGGGGGGCCGCGGCGAGGTAGAGGGTCGCGATCTCCAGGTTCCTGATGCGTTCGGGTACCGGCCTGAGGAGGACCTCCTGCGTCGCGTCGGCGACGGCGCGGACCTGGGCGAGGGTGTGTTCGCGCTGCAGGCGCAGGTGGCTCGCGTAGGCGGCGGCCAGACCGACGGCGCCGATCGCCCCGGCGGTGTAGAGGGCGGACATGTCGGAGAAGGCCAGGGCGTAGCCGATGACCGGGAGCAGGCAGATCATCCCGAGCGTGAGGGTCGCCCGCACGGACCAGAGCGACGCGGCGAGCGCGGGCGCCGCCGGCAGCAGGCGGGTGAAGGGGACGTCCTGGGGGGTGAGGATCGCCAGGACCCCGATGACCGCGGTCAGGACGGCGGGGGACAGCAGAACGGGGTCCCGTCGCCGCAGGTTCGACCACATCGTCCGATACCGGGCCAGAGCGCTCATGGCTGGATCGTAGGCGATCCTTGATCGCACCCCTCGGGTGCGACATCTGATGCCGCGTCCGGCCCGGAACGCCCTTCGCGGGTCCGCGGAGGGCGCGCGTCCTTGGGCTGGTGTCCCCCACCTGCCGCGGTGTTCCGCCGGTGGGCCCTGCGCATATGGGTCAGAAGGGAGGTTCGAGATCGCCGCGGCCGTCGCTGTGCGGCCCCCGGTCCCAGGGCTCCGCCTGGAAAGGTTTGGGGCCGGGGACGTCGTAGCCCCACGTTTCAAGGGCCCTCCGGGCGACGCGGCGGTTGGGTTCGTGGCCGTTGGTGTCGAGGACGCGGCGCGCGTGCACGGTGAGGTGATCACGCTGCTCGGCGAGTGCGGGGTGTTCGGCGAGGATGAGCGCGGCGATGACGGCGGCTTCGCGCACGTTCTCGTGGCGGTCCTGCAGGAAGGGAGCAACGGCCCGGTAGACCATCGGGCGCAGGTCCCGGAAGGATGCCATGGTGGTGCCGCGGGTGAGGAAACCGGGGAACCACTGCTCGATGCGGCCGACGATCTCGTCGGAGGCGTCGTAGGCCGTGGAAACCAGCCAGTTCAACAGCGTCGCGCGGATGGGGACGTTGCGATAGGCACGGAGGTTCGCGGCCGCCGGGTGGGTGAGGATGCCGGCGACGTACAGGGCGACGGGTGCGGTGGCCTCGTAGATGGTGTTCTGGTGGTTGACCATCTCACCCAGCTCCGACAAAGCGGTGACCTGGATCTTGGGATCGGGCTCCAACAGTCGCGCGAGGACGTCGGGAAGGTCCTCGCCGCTCCCGAAAGCAGTTTGGAGCGAGCCCCAAGGGGTCTCCGCCAGGACCACCCGGTAGGGCGGCACGTCGGGCTCAACGGGCGCCCCGGCGCTGGAACGGCTCTCGTGCATGGGCCGAACCTAGACCAGGCCGCTGACACGATTCCCCTTGCGGGCCGGTCATTCGGACTGCGGTCCCGCGCGAGCTATGGGCGGGACGGCGCCCCGACTTCCGCTTCCGCGAGCGCATCGGACACCAAACAGCGGGGCGAACTGTCGCATCGTGAGGTGTGCGCGTCATCCGCCGCGACCGTCAGTATCCGGTCCTCCAGGGGGCGTCAGGGGCGGCCCGTGCTGACCGTGTCCTCGCCGTGGCCGCGCATCATCACTGGCTTGCCGGACCGCCGTGGACCCGGTCCGGCGAACAAGGCCATCCAGTAGGGTTCCGACGCCGTGATCACTCCCGCGCAGCAGGATCGCTCCATGGCGGCAACGCCTTCGCGCGCGGTAGTGGGGAATCGCTGGAACTTACTGCGAGAACATCCCAGGTGACGGGCACGGCCGAGAAGTCGGATGTGGAGGGTTTTCGACCCAATGCGAAGGGGTTCACGATGACCGAATTTTCTGAGGGTTCGGAGCCGAACGCCTGCTCCGCCTGGGCCGTTGTCGACTGGTTCTCCGATGCCCTCGACAAGACCTATTTCGAGGAGAAGTTCGTCGGCAACATGTCGGCCCTGGCGGTCAGCCCCGAGGGACGTGTGGCCGCCCTCGCGGACCGCTCCTTGCTCTTCCACCTGGACGCCGCCACCCACGAGCCCGTCGAAGTCGTGGCGCTGTACGACGAGAACGGGAAGGAGACGGACTTCGAGGCCCTGGTCTTCGATGAGGACGGCACGCTCCTGATCGCCTCCGAGGAGCCGGCCGTTCGTCGCTACACCCCGGAGGGAAAGTTCATCGACAGGCTGCCGGTGCCGGACAGCCTCCTCCTCGCGCCTGCGGGCCGGGCCGTGGTCAACGAGACCTTCGAGGGCCTCGCCATGCAGCCCGGCGGCCTCACCCTGGTGGCGTCGATGGAGGGTGCGCTGAGGGGTGACGAGAGCGCCTACGTGCGTTTCCAGGCGTGGAAACGCGAGACGACCGGCGACGAGTTCCGGATCGGCGTGCAGTGGGGCTACGTGCGAGACAAGGGCCTGTTGCTGTCGGACATCTGCGCGTCCGGTGACGGCAGGCTCCTCGTTCTGGAGCGAGGCTTCGACAAGAGCGTCGGCAATATCATCCGGGTCTATCTCGCCGACCCGCGCGAGGCGGACGACATCACCCACGTCGAGAAGCTGTCCGGCCAGGACGACGTTTCCCTGATGAACAAGACCCTGCTGGTCGACATGGTCAACTGCCCGCCGCTCGGAGCCACGAACAAGCAGTCGCAGGCCAACCCCCTGCTCGGCAACATCGAGGGCATGACGATCACCGGGACCGCCCCGGACGGCCGTTTGAAGGTTCTCATGGTCACTGACGACAACCAGAGCGCCATGCAGACCACCCGACTGTACGGGATGACCATACGGTTGCCCGAGCTCTGAGTCCCATGCGCCCGGTCCGGGAGCCGGCGTGCGGAGGCGGATGACATGGCATCGGGCACGGGTCCCGGCGCGGGGACGCCGCATCCGGACTCGACGGGAAAGGAGCCCCAGGCTGCTTGCCCGGGGCTTTCCGCTGGAGCGGGCGACGGGGATCGAACCCGCGCTGCGTCCGCCGGGTGGCGTGGGTGCCCCACGGCGCCCGGCGGACGCGAGCGGCGTCACTCCACGAAGTGGCCCGGGCCGACGACCTTCCACTGGCGGGTGTGCGGGTCCTCGATCGAGGTGTAGGGGGCCTGGAAGACCAGCACCTGCTCGGTGGAGCGCTTGATGGTCCACAGCTCGGGGGTCCTGCCGGAGCGGTCCCAGGCGATGGCCTGGCCCTCGACGTCGGGCAGCTTGACGGTCGCCACCCAGCGCAGGTCCGAGCCCTCGGACGGGACGTCCATCACGTAGGCCTCGTCGTAGTCGTGGCCGGTGATCCACAGCCGGCCGTCGGGGCCCCACGAACCTCCGGAGTTGCTCATGGGCCGGATCTTGTCCAGGAGTTCCTGCGGCAGCGTCCAGGCCTCCACGACGCGGAACCGGTCGTCGAGTTTGACGATCTGCGTGTTGTCGGTACCGCCGTACGGCTCCGTGGAGCCCGCCGGGGGCTTGTCGTAGTTGGCGAAGGCCGCCCACCACGCCCCGTCGTGCCGGTCCAGCCAGGTCAGCGAACCGCGGTCGATGCCGAAGCTGAAGGTGTCGACGTGCTTCATCGTCCGGGTGTCGAACACCTCGACGGAGCTCTTCTCGGGCGTGGTGTTGTAGTTCGAGGTCGCCGCGTACAGCTTGTCGCCGACCACGGTGGCGCTGTCCATGTGGATGATCGGGCCGTCGGCGTCGCCGACGAACTGCAGGAGAGGTCTGCCGGTCGCCTTGTCGTGCTTGGTGATGGTCTGGTTGTTGACGGCGTAGAAGTACTTCCGGTCGACGGCCACACCCTGCCGCGCGTCGAAGGCGGCGAAGGTGTGCCGGAGTTCGGCCGTGTACTCCGTGGGGGCCGCCTTGGCGACCGCCGTTTTCGCGACCGCCGGGGTCGAGGCCTCGGCGGATCCGAGGCCCGTGGCCGCCATGAGTGCCGCCGCCGCAAGGCAGGCTGCCGCGGCTGAAGCGATCTTGGTCCGTACGCGCATGGTTCCCCTCGGTGGATCCGGTGACAGGGCAGGGTTCGACCCTGACGCGGCCGGAGATCGTCCACGCGAACTCCGGGGGAGCGGAGGGTGAAGGACAGACCGCCGACCGCTGCGCACCGCCCGGCTTCTCCGCGTCCGCGACCGCCCGCGCACGGGGGCCGGTGTCGGTGCCGGGTGGGAGACTGCCCGGCATGATCGAACCGAATCCCAAGGCGGACCTCCTCCGGTACCTGCAGGACGCGCGGGACACCCTGCTGTGGAAGATGGACGGGCTGTCGGAGTACGACGTCCGCCGCCCCCTCACACCCACGGGGACGAACCTGCTGGGGCTGGTCAAGCACGCCGCCGGTGTGGAGCTTGGCTACCTCGGCGACACCTTCGGGCGGCCGTTCTTCGGTGCGGAGCGGCCCTCCTGGTACCGGGAGGACGCGGAGGCCAACGCGGACATGTGGGCCACGGCGGACGAGACGCGCGAGGAGATCACCGGGCTGTACCGCCGGGCCTGGGAGCACGCGGGCGCCACGATCGAGGAGCTGCCCCTCGACGCGGTCGGCCACGTCCCGTGGTGGCCGGAGGAACGCCGTGCGGTGACCCTCAACCACGTCCTGGTCCGCGTGATCGCGGACACCCAGCGGCACGCCGGCCACGCCGACATCCTCCGCGAGCTGATCGACGGCAGCGTCGGCTTCCTGCAGGGCAACGACAGCATCCCGTCGGACGACCGGGCCTGGTGGGAGGAGTACCGCGCCCGGCTCGAGCGCGTGGCACGCGAGGCCGGCAAGTGACCCGAGCGTGCCGGGCGGTGTGCTCACTACGCTGGCGGGATGACGATGCACAAGATCGGCCCCGTGAGTGTCGACGCGATGATCGAGGACCTCAGGACGCTCGTCGAGGTCGAGTCCCCCTCACGTGACGTCGACGCCCTGACGGCATCGGCCAAGGCCGTCGCCGGCGTCATCGAAAGGCGCCTCGGCGGTCAGGCCGTCTGCGTCGAGAGCCCGGTCGGGCCGCACGTCCGCTGGTCTTCCGGGGGCGACCCCAAGGTGCTGATCCTGGGACACCACGACACGGTGTTCCCGCTCGGCACCCTCGCACGGCGCCCGTTCACCGTCGCCGGCGGCCACGCCACCGGCCCCGGCGTCTTCGACATGCTGGGCGGTCTCGTGCAGGCCGTCCACGGTGTGGCGCTCCTGGAGGACCGGTCGGGCGTCGAGATCCTGGTGACCTGCGACGAGGAGGTCGGCTCCGCCCACTCCCTGGCCCTCATCGAGGAGCGGGCCCTCGCCTGCGGCGCCGTGCTCGTCTTCGAGGGCGCGGCCGAGGGCGGGGCGCTGAAGACGGGCCGCAAGGGCTGCGGCACGTTCGAGGTCACCGTCACCGGCCGCGCCTCGCACGCGGGACTGGAGCCCGAGGCCGGGGTCAACGCCCTCGTCGAGGCCGCGCACCAGGTGCTGGCCGTCGCGGCGCTCAGCCGGCCCGAGGCCGGTACGACCGTCACCCCGACCGTGGCGTCGGCGGGCACCGTCGACAACGTGGTGCCCGCCGAGGCGACCGTCGTCGCCGACGTACGGGTCGAGACGGCCGAGGAGAAGGAACGCGTCGAAGCCGGCTTCGCCGCTCTGACCCCGCACCTGGACGGAGCCGCCATCTCGGTCCGCGGCGGCGTCCGGCGGCCTCCGATGGCGGAGTCGGCGTCCGCGGCGCTCTTCGCCCTGGCGCAGCGGTTGCTGCCCGGCATCGAGGGCAGGGCCGTCGGCGGCGGGAGCGACGGCAACCACACCGCCGCGCTGGGAGTGCCGACCCTCGACGGTCTCGGAGCGGTCGGGGGCGGGGCGCACGCCGACCACGAGTACGTGGTCGTCGACGCCATGGCCGAACGGGCGACCCTCGTCGCCGGCCTGGTGCACGCCATCCGGAACGCGTAGCCGCGGGGCCCTGTCGCCGCCGGTGTCACGGACACGGGAGCTGTCCGGTCATGCAGGTAGCTGACGACCGCCGTGCGCGCCGGCGCACCGGGGCGGATCGACACCACTGCGGGAGGGAATGGCGATGCGGACGGTGGACCTCGGCGGTCAGGGACTGCGCGTGCCGGTGCAGGGCCTGGGTGCGATGGGGATGAGCGTGGACTACGGTGCGGGGGACGAGCGGGAGTCCGTGATCACCCTCAACCGCGCGGTCGACCTGGGCGTCACGTTCATCGACACGGCCGAGTCCTACGGCCCCTTCGAGAACGAGAGGCTGATCGCCCGCGCCCTCGGACACCGCCGGGACGAGGTCATCCTGTCGACGAAGTTCGGCCTCGACTTCGCCGACGACGGTACGCCCGGTCCCCTCGACGGCCGTCCGGAGCACGTCCGCCGGGCCGTGGAGCGTTCGCTGCGCCACCTGGGCACGGACGTGATCGACCTCTACTTCATGCACCGGGTCGATCCGGGGACGCCCGTCGAGGACACCATCGGCGCGATGGGCGAACTGGTCACCGCCGGCAAGGTCCGCTACATCGGGCTCTCCGAGGTCTCCTCGGAGACCATCCGCCGGGCCCATGCCGTCCACCCCCTCACCGCGGTCCAGTCGGAGATGTCGCTGTTCACCCAGGACCTGCTGGACAACGGCCGCAAGGCGACGATGGACGAACTGGGCATCGGCCTGGTCGCCTCCTCGCCCATGGGCCGCGGCTTCCTCAGCGGGGCCATCCGCAGCGTCGACGACCTGGCGCCGGACGACGCGCGGCGCGGACTGCCCCGCTTCTCGCCGGAGAACATCGCCGCGAACCTCGCCCTGGTCGAGCGCGTACGCGAGATCGCCGAGGCGCGCGGTGCGACACCGGGCCAGGTCGCGCTCGCCTGGGTCAACGCGCAGGGGGCCGTCGCCATCCCCGGTACGAAGCGGCGGAAGTACCTCGAGGAGAACGCCGCGGCGGCCGACCTCGTCCTGTCGCGGGACGAACGCGCCGCGCTCGGAGCCGCCGTCCCGGCCCGGGAGGTGAGCGGCGCGCGCTACACCGCGCGGGCGCTGGAGTCCACCAACCGCTGACGACCGACCGAGCGCCGCGGCGGCGGTCCCCGCGACCGGGGGACCGCCGCCGCGGCGGCTCCGTGCCCGGATCAGAGCCCGGCGAGCACCGCGAACGGGTCGGCCGCGCCGCCGTTGTCGACGGCGGCGATCCGCCGCCGCAGGGTGAACGCGGCGCCCGGTTCGATCGTCACCTGACGCTGGGTCATCGCCCATATCCCGCAGGCGTACACGGTGAAGCCAGGCTCGTCGTAGAGCAGCCCGTACGTCTGACCGTCGGAACCGGTCATGCCCACCCACGGCGCCGTCGGCTCGAAGTCGGCCGGGGCGGAGGCGGTCACGGTGCCGTGCCCCGCGACGCCGCTGCGCTGGCCGGCGCCGTCGTGGTCCAGCACGTCGCCCAGCCAGAAGGTGCGGGACTGCGTTCCCCGGTTGGTGAAGACGCTCTCAGCGGTCACCCAGGGCTCGCCGTCGCCGATCGTGAACGTCGTGACCACCTCGACGTCGGGGACCTGGGTGCTCGCCCCGGTGGCGCGCGCGGAGGCGACCGGGCCGCCCGCGGCGAGCACCTCCAGGGCGGTGGACCGCACGGTCAGCTGCTGCCAGGCGCTGCTCCCGCGCGGCCGGGCCGCCGAGGCGTACGGCAGGTTCATCCAGTCCAGCTGGTCGAGGTGACCCACGGCCGCAAGGTCCAGCGGCTTGCCCAGGGTGACCCCGGACAGCTGGGGGTCCTGGGAGCCCGCGGAGACGGCCAGCGACAGCATGCCGTTGGACAGCGTGACGTCCGTGGCCGCCGCCTGCGACTGCGGCCCGGGCACCGCACGGCCGGTGCCGGCCCGTACGGCGGCACGCGTCAGGGCCACGTCGCCCCGGGTCTGCGCGCCCGCGCGCACGGTGGCCGTGGCGGTCGCCGGTTCGTAGCCGACGCCGCCCACGGCGACCGCGTACTGTCCGGGCGGCGCGAAGGCCAGGTACTCGCCGGTGGTGTCGGTGGTGACGGCCGCGAACCGGGTGCCGTCCGCCGCCGTGACCGTCACCTGGACGTTGGCGAGCGGCTTGCCGGTGACCTTGTCGGTGATCCGGCCGACCAGTCCGTCGCCGGCGTCGATCCGCCGGGCCCCGGGGCGCCCGTCGCACACTTCGAAGGCGGCGATGGTGAAGGCCGGGGAGGCCGCATCGTCGCCCTTGAGGACGATGCGCAGGTCGGCGCGCCACCGGTCGCGGGTCACGTCGCACATCACGTAGCCGCGGTAGGTGCCGTTGTAGAACTTCACGTGCGGGTTGGCGACGAGACCCGCCCGGACGTCGGCGTCCCAGCCGGCGCCGGAGGAGATCGACGTGCCGACGAACTCGGTGGCGACGACCGGCGCGTGCGGGTCGTCGAAGTCGGTCTTGAGGTCGTTGACCCAGTGGGTGTGCCAGTCGCCGCTGAGCACCACCGGGTTGGCGACGTCACGGTCGGCGAGGAAGTCGAGGATACGGGCGCGGGCACCCGCGTACCCGTCCCACTGGTCGAGGTTGACGATCTTCCCCGGGCCGAGGTCGTAGTCGAAGGCGGCCATGATGGTCTGCTGGGCGATGACGTTCCACCGGGCCTTGGAGCGGTCCAGGTTGCCGAGCAGCCACTTCTCCTGCTCCGGGCCGGTCATCGTGCGCTCCGGGTTCCAGACCTCGGGGCCCGGTTCCTTGCGGCCGTCCCCGTACGCCTGGTCGGTGCGGTACTGGCGGGTGTCGAGGACGCTGAACTCGGCGAGCTTCCCGAACCGCACCTGACGGTACATCAGCGCGTCCGGGCCGGTGGGCCGCTGCTCGGGCCGCAGTGGCAGGTGCTCGTAGTACGCCTGGTAGCCGTTGGCCCGGCGCTCCAGGAAGGGACGGCCGTCACCGGCGCCACCCGGCACGTCGGCCGCGTAGTTGTTCTGGACCTCGTGGTCGTCCCAGGTGACGAAGAACGGGAACCGGGCGTGGGCCGCCCGCAGTTCGGGCGAGGTCTTGTACAGGGCGTGCAGCCGGCGGAACTCGGTGAGGCCGCCGTCGGTCGTCTCGTAGATGTAGTCGCCGAGGTGGAGGACGAAGTCGAGGTCCTGCTCCGCCAGGTCCCGGTAGGCGGGGTAGGCACCGCCCGTCCACGACTGGCACGACACGAACGCGAACCGCAGCCGCTCGGCCTTCGCCCCGGGCGACGGCATGGTCCGCGTGCGGCCGGTGCGGCTGCGGACCTCGCCGTACTGGAAGCGGTACCAGTACCAGCGGTCGGGGGCCAGGTCGTCGACGACGACGTGCACGGTGTGCGCGGACTCGGGCAGCGCCGTCACCGCGCCGCTCGCGACGACCTTCCGGAAGGACTCGTCCTTCGCGACCTCCCACCGCACCTCGACGGGCGTCGCGGGCATGCCGCCGGTCTCCGCGTCGAGCGGGTCGGGCACCAGGCGGGTCCACAGCACGACGCTGTGGTGGTCCGGGTCGCCGGAGGCGACGCCGAGGGAGAAGGGCGCGGGGTCCAGTTCCGCGGCGCGCGCGGAGAGCGCCTGGGTCAACTGGCCCGCGGCCAGGACCCCGAAGGTGCCCCCGGCGAGGGCGAGGAAACGGCGTCGGTCGAGGGTGCGCAGTGCAGGGGTGGTGGTCACGTCCCAAGATCGTGCAGCAGCCGTACGGCCGGGCGGGTGTCGCTGCGGGGAAGGGACGGTGTCCAGTACATGTCGGGCGCGGGCGGTGTCGGGCCGTCGGCGTCGTTCGACGGGCGGGGTGCCCCGGCGCGGTGGCCGGCGGCGGCGTTGCTACCGTGGCGGCGTGCCACTCCTGGGACCGGCTGACCCACTGCCCCACCGACCGCGGCGGGTGCTCGTCGCCGGCACGTCCGGCGCGGGCAAGACGACGCTCGCCGCCCGTGTCGCCGCCGCGCTGCATGTGCCGCACGTGGAGATCGACGCGCTCTTCCACGGCCCCGGCTGGACCAGGCGCCCCTCGTTCGAGGCCGACGTCCACCACTTCAGCGCCGGGCCCGGCTGGGTGACCGAGTGGCAGTACGGCTCGGTGCGCGCCCACCTCGCCGCCCGCGCCGACGTGCTGCTCTGGCTGGACCTTCCCCGGCGCCGCGTCATGCGCCAGGTGATCCGGCGCACCCTGGTGCGTCGCCTTCGCCGGCAGCGGCTGTGGAACGGCAACGTCGAGCCGCCCCTGTGGACGATCCTCACCGACCCCGAGCACATCGTCCGCTGGGCGTGGACCACCCACGGCAAGACGGCGGCGCGGGTGTCCCAACTGCTGCACGAACGGCCGGAGTTGACCGTGGTGCGCATCCGGAGCCACATCGAGGCGGCCCGCTGGGAGGACGGGCCGCTGCGGGACTCCGTCGTCACGCGGCCGTAGGACTGTCACCGAGCCGTGGTCATGGGGTCACGGTTCGTCTCAGCAGGCCAACTCATAGTCTGAGCACGCCAGT
The DNA here is from genome assembly GCF_033792725.1 of Streptomyces sp. PA03-5A. Classification (NCBI taxonomy): domain Bacteria; kingdom Bacillati; phylum Actinomycetota; class Actinomycetes; order Kitasatosporales; family Streptomycetaceae; genus Streptomyces; species Streptomyces sp. PA03-5A. The sequence goes on from NZ_JARAVL010000006.1 coordinate 267,730, forward strand.
TGGCGCACCATGGCATGTGCGCGCGGCAAGCGGCGGTCGCCGGTCGTCAAGACGGTGCGAAGAGTGCGAAGGGGTGGGTGGGAGTGGGCTTACGCAGACCGGTGCTGCTGGCGGCGGCAGGGGCGCTGCTGCTGGCGGGGTGCACGAGTGAGGGGAAGCAGGGCGAGGGCGCCAAGACGCCGTCGGGGGCGAGCCCGAGTGGACGGAGCACCCAGAGCCCGGCCCCCTCGGCGTCGGCGGTGAACGACCCGTACACGCTGGCCGAGAGCGCGGCACCGCCCCACAGCTCCTGCTCGGCCTCCTCCGCCGTCTCCTGCTCCGGGGAGGTCAACGCCCGCAGCAGGGCGGGGACATCACCGGCGGGACCGTAGGCATGGTGCAGCTCCGCCCAGGCGACGCGGTCCAGTTCGGCGAACACGGTGTCGAGATCCATACGGCGGATCGTGTCACGGGGGTCCGACAACGCAGCGCCCGGGCGGGAGGCCGTCGCCTTCCGCCCGGGCCCTGCGGTCCCGGCCGCCTACGCGCGCGCCGCCGCGACGCTGCGCCCGCGGTCGGTCTCCGGGAAGCGGCCGAGCATGGCCCGCAGTTCGCCGCTGTCGACGTTGGCGCCGAAGGGCTCGGTGCCCGGTTCCAGGCGGACGCCCTCGGCGAGCGGGCCGGCCACGACGGGCTCAAAGCCGAGCGCGTCCACCAGGCCGGCGACCTCGGCGAGGTCGTCGGGGTCGTCGCCGGCGATGGCGATTGCCTTGCGGCCGGGCGTCCCGGCGGGCCGGGCCCCGTCCTCCAGGTCGTGGTAGCCCATGTGGTTGAACGCCTTCACCACCCGCGAATCCGGCAGGAACGCCTGGACGGTCTCGCTCGACGACGTACGCGGATCGGTGAGGTCGTCGCGTATGCCGTCGACCTCCCACCAGTAGTTCATCGCGTCGATCACGAGCTTGCCGCGCAGCGCCTCGGCCGGGACGGTGCGGTACTTGCCCAGGGGGAGGGCGAGGACCGCGAGGTCGGCCCGGGCCGCGGCCTCCGCGGCGGTGACCGCGACCGCGCCCGGGGTGAGGACCTCCACCGTGAGCGCGATGGCGGCGGGGTCGCCCGAGCCCGCGATCAGCACGCGGTGGCCCGCGGCCAGGGCCAGCCGGGCCAGTACGGTCCCGACCTTGCCCGCGCCCAGGATGCCGATCGTGCGCACGCCCTCGGTGTTCATCGTGTGGTCTCCGTTCCTTGGGTTCCGTTCCGGCGTCCGCGTCGGCGTCGGTGTCGGTGTCGGTGTCGGCGTCAGTCCGCGAGGATGTCGCGGACCATGGGGATCACCTTCGTGCCGAAGAGCTCGACGGCACGCATGCGGGCGGCGACCGGCTGGGGGCCCACGGTGTAGATCAGGTCGAACCGGCCGACGCCGAGGTCGCCGACGGCCTGGGCGATCTTGCGGGCGACCGTCTCGGGCGACCCGATGTAGAGGGAGCCGTGCTCGATCTCCGCGTCGTACTCCTCGCGACGGACGGGGGTCCAGCCGCGCAGCTTGCCGATGCGGTCGCGCATCACCTTGTAGCCCGGCCAGAACCCCTCCCGGGCCTCCTCGTCGGTGTCCGCGACGAAACCGGGGGAGTGCATCCCCACCGGGTGGGCGGTCGTCCCGAACTGGTCGGCGGCGCGCCGGTACAGGTCGATGTAGGGCGCGAAGCGCGTGGGGGAGCCGCCGATGATGGCGAGCATGAGCGGGAGGCCGTAGCGCGCGGTGCGGACGACGGACTGGGGCGAGCCGCCCACGCCCACCCAGGTCTTCAGCCGGCCGGACTCGGTCTTGGGGAAGACGTCGGCGTCCTTCAGCGGCGCCCGCGTGGTGCCGCTCCAGGTCACCGGCTTCTCGTCGAGGAGCTTCGCGAAGAGCTCGATCTTCTCCTCGAAGAGCACGTCGTAGTCACTGAGGTCGTACCCGAACAGCGGGAAGGACTCGGTGAAGGAGCCGCGGCCCAGGATCACCTCGGCCCGCCCCCGCGAGAGGGCGTCGACGGTCGCGAAGCGCTGGAAGACCCGGACGGGGTCGTCGGAGCTGAGCACGGTCACGCCGGAGGCGAGCCTGATCCGCTCGGTGCGCGTGGCGATCCCGGCGAGCACGGTCTCGGGGGTCGACACGGAGTACTCGGGGCGGTGGTGCTCGCCGAGCGCGATGACGTCGACGCCGATCTGGTCCGCCAGGACGGCCTCGTCGAGCACCTGCCGGATCGCCGCGGCGTGGGAGACGGGGGCACCGGTGCCATCCACCGGCACGTCGCCGAACGTGTCGAGGCCGAATTCGAGGTCAGACATCAGAGGGTTCCTTCGTGAGCAGTTCACGCACCATCGGGGCCACTTCCCGGCCCAGGAGCTCGATGGTGCGGGCGCGGGCCTGGCGGGGCAGGTGCATGATGTCGTACTTGAGGTCGAAGCGGTCCAGGTGGAGGTCGCGGGCGACCCGGGCGATCTTGCGGGCGACGGTCTCGGGGGAGCCGACGAACAGCGCGCCGTCGACGAGTTCCGCCCGGTAGCGCTCGTAGCTGGGCTTGTAGAAGCCGCGCTCCTCCGAGATCGCGGCCACGACCGGCTCCCAGTACCGCCACCAGGTCTCGACCGCCTCTTCGTCGGTGTCGGCGACCAGGCCCAGGGAGTGCTGTCCGATGGGCTGGGCGGGGTGCCCGTACTGCTGGAGCGCCCGCTGGTAGAGGTCGACGTGGCCGGCGAAGCGCTGCGGGCGGCCACCGATGATCGCCAGCATCAGCGGCAGGCCGTACCGGGCGGCACGGATCGTGGAGTTGGGGCTGCCGCCCACGCCGATCCAGGTGGGGATGCCGCCCTTGCGCATGCGGGGGCGCAGGTGCTGGTCGGTCAGCGGGGACCGGACGGTGCCGGACCAGGTGACCGTCTCCTCCTGCTGCAGGCGCATGAACAGTTCGAGCTTCTCGTCGAAGAGCCGGTCGTAGTCGGCCATGTCGTGGCCGAACAGGGCGAAGGACTCGGTGACCGAGGCCCGGCCGAGGACGAGTTGGGCGCGGCCGTCCGACACCGCGTCCAGGGTGGAGAACGCGTGGTAGAGCCGTACGGGGTCGTTGGTGCTGAGCACGGTCACCGAGGTGCCGAGCTTGATGCGCTCGGTGGCGGTGGCCATCGCGGAGAGCAGGACGGGGGTGGCGGTGTCCATGTGCCCGGCCCGGTAGTGCTCGCCGACGCTGAAGACGTCGAGTCCCGCGGCGTCGGCGAGCGCGGCCTCCTCGACGAGCAGCCGGACGGTCTCGGCGTCGCCGAGCACGCGGCCGTCGTCCGTCGCGATCTCTCCGAACGAGTTCAGACCCAGTTCGAAGGCAGTGGGCGTCATGGTCCCCTCCTCCCGCCTCCGGAACGGTTCCACGTCCGGTGGCCAAGTGATTGACGCGTCAAGCATGCATCGATATGATTGACGTGTCAAATAGAGGGGCGGTCATGGGACGCGGACACGGGCCTCTGCCCACCACGGAAGAACTCGGGATCTGGCGTGACTTCATCGAGACGACGGAGCGGCTCCGCTCCCACCTGGCGTCGCGCCTGCAGGGCGACTCGGGGCTCTCCCCCGGGGACTACGGCGTCCTGCTCACGCTACGGGAGGCGGAGGGCCACCGGCTGCGCTCCTCCGAGCTCGCGGCGGCGATCGGCTGGGAACGCAGCCGCCTCTCCCACCACCTCGGACGCATGGAGCGGCGCGGGCTGATCCGGCGCGTGGAGTGCACCACCGACAACCGGGGCGCCGAGGTGCTCCTCACCGACGACGGGGCCCAGGCCTTCCGGCGGGCCACGCTGCCGCACCTCGGCGCCGTCCGGGAGATGTTCGTCGACTCCCTCACGGCGGAGCAGATGGCCGCCGCGGGTGAGATCGCCCAGGCCCTGCGCGCCCGGCTGGACACCGCTTCCGGGCCTTCCTGAGGCCGCCGGGGGCCGGTCGGGACCCGGTCAGGGCCGGGCGTAACGGTCGCTGATGACGCCGCGCAGGCCCGCGGCGTTCCGCAGGCCCTGCCCCCGCGCGGCCTCGTCCTCCCAGGCCGACATGTCGGGGAGGGTGGGGATGCAGACGAGTTCACCCATGTCCAGGCCGACGAGCGCGGCGCGGACGAAGTCGTCGGCGTCGACGAACGACTCCTGCGGGAACAGGGCGGAGTCCACGCCGGAGGCCTCGAAGAACTCGGTGCGCACGGGACCCGGCAGCACGACCTGCACGCGGATGCCGCTGCCCTCGACCTCGCGTTGCAGGGCCCGGGAGAAGTGCAGGTCGTAGGCCTTGCTCGCGGCGTAGGCGGTGCCGCCGGGCGGGGCGTGGAACGCGCCGATCGACGACACGTTGATCAACGTCCCCGAGCCGTGCCGGTCGAAGGAGAGCAGCGCCGCCCGGGACAGCCGGGTCAGCGCGAGCACGTTCACCGCGACGAGACGGTCCAGGTCCGCGGGCGCGGCCTCGCGCAGCGGCCCGAGGGCCCCGAGGCCGGCCGCGTTGACGACCACGGCGAGGCCGTCGTGGTCGAGGACGGTCCGCTCCACCCGGGCGAGGCCGCCCGGGTCGGCCAGGTCGGCGGCGAGCACGGTCGCCTCGAGACCGGTCTCCCGCCGGACGGACTCGGCGAGCGCGGCCAGCCGGTCCGCGCGGCGGGCGACGAGGACCGGCGCATAGCCGCGCCGGGCCAGCTGCTCGGCGTAGCAACGCCCGATCCCCGAGGACGCGCCGGTGATGAGTGCGGCTTGGGCGCGGTCTGTCTGGTCGCGGGTCATGGGCACCTTCCGGGGGAGGGCCGGACCCGTCCCGTCGCGCGGACCCGGTCCACCCATCGTCGCGGCGCGGGCCGCGTTCCGCCGCACGGGCGGCGGACGCATCACGGCCGACCACGGAACCTCACGCCTCGGGCGACGACCGCCAGACCCAGTTGCGGCGCTCGTACGCCACCTGGAAGCCGAGCCGGAGCATGTTGTGCAGCGAGGAGTTGTGGGTGCCCGGTGCCTCGGCGCCGGTCTCGGCGACCAGCACACCGCAGCCGAGCTCCCGTGCCCTCCTGGCCCGTGCGGCGAGCAGGGCGGTCTGTCCGCCGCGCTTGCGGGCGTGCGGCAGCACCGCACCGGCGAACATCTGGGCCGCGTCGCCGTTGACGTGCATCGTGCCGACGATCTCCCCGTCCAGCCGGGCCGCGAACGGATGCCACCCGGTCCGGCTCGCCGAGGCGGCGGTCATCTGCGCGTAGTGCTCCTCGGGCATGCCGAACGCACGGGTCACCACCGCGCCCCACTCCTGGGCCTGCTCCGGCTCCAGCGGGGCCACCCGGATCCCGGCGGCGGGCCGTCCCAGCGCTTCGGCGCGCGCCACGGCCTCCTCGACCGGGCAGACGAGCTTCACCCAGGACGATCCCGCGGTGATGCCCTCGCGGCCGCGGATGTCGTCCCAGTCCTCGGGCAGGAACGCGGGCGCGATCTGGAGGACGGCCTGCGCGGTCCCCTCCGAGCGGTAGAAGTCGCACACCTCGTGGATGACCTCCGCCGTGACCGGGGTGGTGACGCCGAAGCCGAGGGCCTTGCTCCAGTAGTGGGTGGGGTCGTTGCGCATCGACAGCACGACACCGCCACCGATCCGCGCGGCGTTCATCCCGAGCTCGGCCCGCACGGCTCCGGGCGCCTCCGTCTCGAACCGGTACATCGCCTCGGCCTCGGACCGCTCCGCGACCGCCGGGGGGACCACTGCGTTCATGTGAGGCCTGGCTCTCTTCTCTGGTGCACGTGGCCCGCGGGCCGGAACACGACCCCTGGCGGGGAGGGGCCGCGCGGATCATATATCGACAAAGCGACGCACGGGATTCCCGTCACGGCGCCCGTGTCAGTGCCCTCCGGCACAGCGCCGCGCGCCCTGCCCGCCTCCTGACGGCACGGGACGGCGGCGTCGACCTCACCGCGGAACGGGGGACACGAGCACGAACGCCCTGCTGTCCGCGCCCGTCCGACCGGGCGGCCCGGCGGCCGTAGACACGCTCACCGAGATCGTCGCGGTCACGGCGCGCCACGGTCGGTGGCGCACCGCCGCCGCCCTCAACGCGCTCGCCACCTTCGGCAGCGCGGACGTGCCGCACCCTCCTCGCACGTCTGTCCTGAACCCGCGGGAACGGCGTCGGCACCGAAGGGACGCGCGTCACCCCATGTCGTGCGCGTGTTCCCCGCCGGAGGACGTCTTCGCGCCGCTCCTCCCGGAGTTCGCCGCGCCCGCGGGGTGGTCCGGGTGGTGCGGTTCGTAGCCCGGGATCGTGCCGTCGGGCTTGGCGACGAGGAACAGACCGGCCATTCCCATGTCGGAGTGGCTCTGGACGTGGCAGTGGTACATCCACGCGCCGGCGCCGACGTGTTCGCCCGCGATGATCTGGAAGCCGAAGGAGTCCGCCGGTCCGGTGATCTTGTTGTCGATCACCCGGCTGGGGTCGTCGGGTCCGGTCAGCAGGCCCGTCCTGTTGTCGGCCCAGCGGTGACCGTGCATGTGGAACGTGTGGTAGTACTCGCCGTGCGTGATCATGACGATCTCGACGCGGTCGCCCACCGTCGCCTCGAAGTTCGGGGTGTCGGCGCCGGACCTGTTGTTGATCGTCATGTCGTTGAAGACGATCGTGAACTGCTTGTCCGGCAGGATGTCGCCCTTCCTGCGCACGACGACCGGCCCGTAGAGGCCCTTGCGGATCCCGCCCGTTCCGTGGTCGGTGCCCACGACGTGGTCGTGGTAGTGCCAGTAGCCCGCGCTGCCCGGCCGCCACGTGCCGTCCTTGCGCCGGCCCGGGGCGTGGGTGCGCCAGGTGTACGTCCGCGTGCCGCCCGGCTCGACGTGGCTGCGGGTCATCCGGGTGCCGTCGCTGGCGATGTCGTAGTCCATGCCGTGGACGTGGAGGCTGGCGTCCACGTCCGAGGCGTTCTCGAACTCGATGTGCAGGGTGTCGCCCTCGACCAGCTCGATCAGCGGGCCGGGCACGGTGGCCTTGCCCTTCTCCAGGCCGTACCCCATCCGGCCGTTCGGCAACGTCTCGGCGTAGAGCTTGAGGTGGCGCACCTGGCCGCCGGCCGGTGCGGTGGGCGGTGAGGGCTCCGCGGAGGAAGCCGAGGGGGCGGAGGCCACCGCCAGCGAGGCCGTCCCGGTGGCGGCGACCACGCCACCGGCCAGCAGCCGCCGGTTGAAACTCCTTCTGTCCAAAGCCATACCGGTCTCTCCAGTGCCGTGAGGAGACGGTCGGGGCGCGAGGGTCCCCGGGGACGGCCACACGGTAGACCAGGGATCTCCGTTTATCCACACCCAGGACAAAGTTGGTGAGATTCCGTCCATAGCTGTTGGCGGACCGTCAAAAGCCGTCTAGCTTCAGGCGCTGTTGCTGTGACCTACGAAGGTGGGTGAACGATGCAGAGCGCACCACATCACCGGTCGAGATCCCGGCGAGGCGCGGCCGCGGTCCTGGTGACCGGGACCCTGGCGGCATCCCTGCTGGGCGGTACCACCGCCTCGGCCAGACCGTATCCGGAGCCGGTGCCGACAACGTTATCCCTGCCGTCCCCACCGGGCGGCAAGAACGTCAAGGTCCTGGTGTTCCACGCCTCGGCCACCGAGGAGTCCCCGACCGTCGACGCGGGCATCGAGGCGATCGAGGCGATCGGCCTGACCGGGCCCGCGGCCCAGCGCTACAAGACCGTCGCGACCGACGACGCCTCGGTCTTCACCAACGCCAAGCGCCTGGGCACCTTCAACGCGGTCGTCTTCCTGACCGGGGGCGGCGATGTGCTCGACCCCGAGCAGGAGGCCGGCCTGGAGGCCTACATGGAGGCCGGTGGCGGCTTCCTCGGCATCCACGACGCGGCGCGCACCGAACCGTACTCCGACTGGTTCGCCGGCCTGATCGGCGCCCGGCCCGCGGCCACCAACCCGGCCGCCGTCCAGCGCGCCGTCGTCGAGATCCCCGACCGGACCAATCCGGCCACGAAGGACCTGCCGCTGGAGTGGAAGCGGCCCGACAAGTGGCTCAACTGGGCGAGCAACCCGACCGGCAAGGTGCACACCGTGGCCAAGGTCAGGGAGAGCAGCTACAAGCCGGGAACCGGCGCCAACGGCGTCGACCACCCCGTCTCCTGGTGCCGTGACTACGACGGCGGCCGGTCCTTCTACACCGGGATGGGCGGTACGGCGGATTCGTTCGCCGAGACCGACTTCCGCGACCACCTGCGCGGCGCCCTGCAGTGGACCACCCGGCTCTCACGCGCCGACTGCAAGGCGACGATCGACGCCAACTACAGCGCGGTGAAGGTCACCCAGCCCAACCAGCCCGGCCAGCAGGACCAGATCGGCGAACCGCACGGCATGGTCGTCGCCCCCGACGGACGGGTGCTGTACATCGGCCGCGGCGGCGGTGCCAACGGCGCGCCGGTCGTGACCGACTGGAACAGCCCCGACATGGGCAAGGGTCTCGGCCAGGTCCACGTCTACGACCCGGCGACGAAGAAGGTGACCCTCGCGGGCGCCCTGACCGTCTTCGGCAACAAGGGCGGCGGCGACGAACTCACCAAGGTCGAGGAGGGGCTGCTCGGCATCGAGCTCGACCCCGCCTTCGAGACCAACGGCTGGGTGTACCTCCACTACACCCCGCACTCCGGTCTCGACCGCGACAAGCACGTCGCGGAGCGGCGCGTCTCCCGCTTCACGCTGGACCTCGCCACCGACAAGCTGGACCTCGCCTCCGAGAAGGTCCTGCTCAAGTGGCCCGTCCAGGTCCACAGCTGCTGCCACGCCGGCGGCGGGATGGCCTGGGACTCCAAGGGCAACCTGTACATCGCGACCGGTGACAACAACTCGTCCGGGTTCAGCGACGGTTACTCCGGCAACAACCCACAGCCCAACTTCAAGGGCCTGTCCTTCGCCGACGCCCGCCGCACCGCGGGCAACACCAACAACCTCAACGGCAAGATCCTGCGCATCCACCCGGAGCCGGACGGCACCTACACCCTGCCCGAGGGCAACCTCTTCACCGGCAAGGAGCAGGACGAGGGCGGCGGCAAGACCCGCGGCGAGATCTACGTCATGGGCGTGCGCAACCCGGCGCGGATCTCCGTCGACAAGAAGACCGACGTCCTCTACGCGGGCTGGGTCGGCCCCGACGCGGGCGCACCGAGCACGACCTGGGGACCGGCGAAGTACGACACGTTCGCCGCGATCACCAAGGCCGGCAACCACGGCTGGCCGTTCTGCATGGGCAACAAGCAGCCCTACAGGGACCGCAACCTGCCGGACCCGGGCAAGCCGCTGGGCTGGTACGACTGCGACGCCCCCAAGAACGAGTCGCCGAACAACGACGGACTGGTGAGCCTCCCGCCCGTCACCGGCAACACCATCTGGTACTCCCCGCAGGGCGGCGCCCCCGACTTCCCCCGGGACGCCAATGGGGTCCCGAGCTACAAGAACGAGGAGGCCACCTACCTCCTGCCGTGGCTCAAGGGCGGCGGCCAGGCCACCATGGACGGCCCGGTCTACCGCTACGACGCCACGACCGCGGGCGCCGGCGCGTGGCCGCAGTACTGGGACGGCAAGTGGTTCGTCGGCGACTTCTACGACGCGGACAATCCGCGTCACGCGGTGCTGACCGACCCCAAGACCGTCGGCAAGGGCGGGCTGCCCGTCACCGCCGAGTCCCTGAAGAAGATCATCCCGGTCGGCCAGGGCGGCATCCGCAACCTCATGGACTGGAAGTTCGCCCCGGACGGCTCGCTCTACGTCCTCGACTACGGGCGCGGCTTCTTCACCTCCGACTCCCAGTCCGCGCTGTGGCGCGTGACGTACACGGGCGGCGCGGCGACCCCCGCCGCGCAGGACCTGGTCAGGAAGGCGGCACAGTGAGACAGCGACCTCTACGCCCCCTGGCGGCCCTGCTGGGCGCGCTGCTGATGGTGCTGGGGCTCACCTCGACGGTCGCCTACGGGCGCACCGACGACCGTGCGGCGGCCGGCGGGACCACGGCCGCCGCCCAGGTGCTCACCTGGACGGCGAGCTCACGCACCGACCAGTACGCGAGCTTCCCGACCACGGCGGTCGCCGGGCCGACGACGCTCGTCTTCGAGAACAGCGCGGCGACCGGCAACGACATCGGCATGCCGCACACGCTCACCTTCGACGTGTCGGACCCCGAGTACAACCATGACGTCCCGGTCAACATCCTGGCCAACCCGGGCGACGACAGCGGCGGCCGGCACACCGTCGACGTCACCCTCACACCCGGGCGCTACCGCTTCTTCTGCAGCATCCCCGGCCACGGCCAGATGCAGGGCATCCTCACGGTGACCGAGCCCGGCGGCGAGGACACCACCGCGCCCACCACCGCGGCCGAGGTCACGGGCCAGAAGAACGCCGACGGCGCCTACGTCGGCTCCGCCACGGTCACCGTCAGCGCGACCGACGACGGATCCGGTGTGAAGACGGTGGAGTACGCGATCGGCCAGGACGGCCCGTGGCAGCCGTACACCACACCGCTGGTCGTCGACCAGGTCGGCGCCCACGCCGTCCGCTACCGCGCCACCGACCAGGCGGGCAACGTCGCCGCCGAGAAGTCCGTCGCCTTCGACGTGGTCGCGCCGCCGACCGACGACACCACCGCGCCGGAGACCTCGGCCACCGTGAGCGGCGAGAAGGACGCCGACGGCAACTACCTGACGATGGCCACGGTCACCGTCACCGCCTCGGACACCGGGTCGGGCGTCAACACCATCGAGTACGCGGTCGGCGCCACCGGCGCCTGGCAGACCTACACCGCGCCGGTGATGGTGCACCAGGTCGGCTCGCACACCGTCCGCTACCGCGCCGCCGACAAGGCGGGCAACGCGTCGGCCGAGAAGTCCGTCGCGTTCACCGTCGTGGCGCCGCCCACCCAGGACACCACCGCGCCGGAGACCTCGGCGACCGTGACCGGCACCAGGAATTCCAATGGCGCGTACATCACCAGCGCCAAGGTCACCGTCACCGCCACCGATGCGGGCTCCGGGGTGGACCGGATCGAGTACTCCCTCGACGGCGGCCCGTACCTCGTGTACTCCGCCCCCGTCATCGTCGACCGGATCGGCTCCCACACGCTCGCCTACCGCGCCACGGACAAGGCGGGCAACACCGCGACGGCGCGCGAGGTGACCTTCACCATCGCGCAGGGCGGCGGCGTCCCGGCGCCCAACTGCCCGGAGTACGACGAGCGGCTGACCGTCATCGTCGGCACCGTGGACTCGGGCGTGCCGAACCGGCTCACCCGCAGCCGCTGCACCATCAACGAGCTGATCGAGGACGAGAAGGACTGGTCCTCGCACGCCCTGTTCCTCAAGCACGTCGACGGCGTGCTCGACCGGCTGCTCGCCGACAACGTCATCGACCAGCGCGAGTTCAACAAGATCACCAAGGCCGCCAAGCAGTCGAAGATCGGCAAGCCCGGCCAGACGCAGGGCTACCGCGACCTGTTCGACGGCACCGAGGCCTCCCTGGCGAAGTGGGAGCAGGTCGGTGGCGGCCGCTTCACCCTCTCCGGCGACGGCGCCATCACCAGCAGCACCACCGTCCCCGGCATGGGCATGCTGTGGTTCCCGGAGCGGAAGTACGGCGACTTCTCGCTCAAGCTCCAGTTCCGCGACGACGCCCCGGGCACCGGCAACGCCAACGGCGGTGTCTTCATCCGCTTCCCGGACGTCCACGACCACCCCGAGGAGTCCCGTCCCGAGTGGGTCGCCATCAACTACGGGCACGAGATCCAGATCCTCGACCGCCCCGACGGTGACATGTACAAGACCGGCTCCGTCTACGGCTTCGACCGCGTGGGCCTCGGCGGCGCCGGCGTGACCCCGAAGGGCACCTGGAACGACTACGAGATCCGCGCCGAGGGCCAGCACTTCACGGTCCTGCGCAACGGCGTCGTCATCAACGAGTTCGACAACGTCGGCGGCCAGGTCTTCACCCCGCCGCGCGACGGGGACCCGGGCACCGACGGCCGGCGCTACGCCATCGGCTACATCGGCCTCCAGGTCCACAGCACGACGGACGTGATCTCCTACCGCGACATCCGCATCAAGCAGTTGTGATCCGCCGTCCCTGACCGCTCCCCGGGCCCTCCCCGCACCCGCGGGGAGGGCCCACCGCGTCATCCGGGCACCCGGTCCCGGGACCGGTCCTCATCTGGGCACGGCATCGCCCCGAGCGATAGAACCGTGCCATGCCACGTTTCGAGGTCACTTCGATAGGTACGGTCCGGAACGACCGGACGGACGTCCAGCACACGGACAACTGGGGTGCCGTCCGGAGCACGATCACCATCGACGAGCGCTTCGGTGAGGCGTGCCTGCAGGGTCTGGAGGGCTTCTCCCACGTGGAGGTCCTCTTCGTCTTCGACCGGTTCCCCGAGAGTGACGACCACCGCGAACCCCGCCCCTACCGCGGCCGCTCCGACCTCCCGCCCGTCGGTGTCTTCGCCGGCCGCGGCCCCCGCAGGCCGAACCGCATCGGGGTGACGTGCTGCTCCATCGAATCGGTCCACGGCCGTGAACTGACGGTGCTGGGCCTTGACGCGGTCTCCGGCACCCCGGTCATCGACCTGAAGCCGGCGATGGTGGAGTTCCGCGCGGTGGACGTCAAGCAGCCGGAATGGGTCAGCGACCTGATGTCGGAGTACTTCCAGCCGTAGACGGCGCGAGGAGGTCGTGGGCGAGGGTGTCCAGGACCCAGGTGAGTTCATGGCGGCTGAGCGGACCGGCCGGCAGGGCCCGTACGCCGTGGGCGGCGCCGAGGAGGGCGCCGGTGAGGGAGGCGACGGACGCGCCGTCAGGCGCGGCGGCGGCGAAATGGAGTGCGTCGCCGATCTGGTGCCGGTGGGGGAAGGAAGCGGCGCAGTAGAGGGCGCCGCGCAGCGCTGAGGGAGCGGTCGCGTCCGGGGCGAGGGCGGCGAGCCGTCGCGGGTCGGCCGGGTCGTCGGTGGCCTGCCGGTACGCCGTGTGGAGGCGGCCGGGTTCGCCCGTGTCGCCGAGGGCGTCCAGGCCGGCCCGCAGGGCGAGGTGGAGTTGCGACTGCTCGGCGAACAGGGGCTCCTGGGCTTCCGTGGTGCCGGTCAGGCAGTGGTGGAGCAGCACGGTCGCGTGGGCCGCCGCGGGGTGGGCGGCGATCTCGCCTGCCCAGGCGGCCGCTTGGGCCGGGCCGTGCGTAGCGCCGGCGACGGCGACGGGGAGGACGGCGCGGAGGTCGGCGCGGAGGTCGGTGGCGAGGAAGTCCGGCTCCTTGCCGCGCGGTTCGGCCAGCGCGGGGACGCGAGCGAGCCAGCCGCCGGGCTGGTGGCCGCCTGCGTCCTGGAGGGCTTCCCGTCGGCCGTGGGCGCGCTGCACGGCTGACGGGAGATGACCGGCACCGTGCCGGGCACCGGTCCGTGCGCGGATGATGCCTTCGACGGTGAAGCAGGCCAGTTGGGTGCCGGCACCGGCCCTCAGCGGGCCGCGGTCCGGCAGCGTGCCCTGGGCGGAGCCCAGCGTGTCGCCCAGGGCCAGGCCGAGCAGCAGCCCGCGCACGCGGGACAGTGCGTACCCCGGCAGTGGCGGTCGTTCGCTCTCGTGCTCCGGCTGCTCCTCGGGGTCGGTGCTGTCGATGCCGTCGGCGGCGTCCTCCTCCGGGGAGGCGTCGCGCGCCGCCGGCACGGCCGCCGCGGGGGCTTGCGTGCCGTGCGCGGTGGCCGGGGCGGGTGCCGCGGTCAGTGCCCGTACGGCGTGGCGCAGTTCGGGGTGGGCCGGCACCGGGAGCGCCCCACCCGGCGCCCCGCCGGCGAGATGGCTGTAGACGGCGGCGACGGCGGCGGTCCGGCTCTGCCCGGCCGAGGAGTGGAGCAGGACCTTCTTGCCCGCGCGCCGCAGCCGCAGCACCTGCCGGGCGGCCTGGTCCAGCACGAAGGCGAGGTTGGCGTTGTCTCCCGTGCCGTCCCGCAGCCACACCCGTATGTGCTCCACGTCGGCGCCGGGCAGCACGGGCGCCGTTCCCGTACGGCACAGCGACACCACCGCGTCGGCCGTGACCGGCCCGGCGCCCTGGGCCAGGGCCAGGTTGCCCAGCATCACACCGGGGTCGTGCGGGTGGGTGACGGCGAGGCCGGCGGGGGAGTGGGAAGGCAGTGGCACGCGCGGTGCCGAGGGCCAGCCGTCATCGTCGTCGGCCCCGTCCCTGGCGGTGAGGACCGCGAGCCGTACCAGGTCGGGCCCGCTCAGGCCGGGCCAGCCGTGGACGGCCCGCTGCCAGTCCAGGGGGATGCCGGAGCAGCCCCAGCGCGCGCCGAGCAGGGCGCCGGCGATCGCCGCGACGGTGTCGGTGTCGTGGCCGGCCCGCACCGCGGCCGCCAGCGCCTGCCGCAGGTGCGCCGCGGGGAAACGGCCCTTTCCGGGGTCGAGTTCGGGTACGGGCGTACGGGTGATCGCCGACCAGGCCGCCTGGAGCGCCCGGACGACCCAGCCGTTGTCGGCGAAGTGCCCGGGCGGCGCGGCCTCCGCCTCGTCCAGCCGCTTCGCCCACGTGTCCCGCCGTACGGCCGGGAGGAGGTCGAGCCCGGCCCGCACACCGTCGAAGGTGCCGTGCAGCACGGCGGTGCGGATGCCGGAGCACCACAGGACGCAGGCGTCGGCGCAGTCGGGGTCCGGGTGGGTGAGGGAGCTGACCGCGGTGGCGGCCTCGGCCATCGCGGCGGCGTCCCCGAGGTGTGCGAGGGCGACGATCCCGGTGCGCATCCGCGAGCCGTTCCCCGCGGTGAGCCGGTGCCCGGCGGCGTACCGGCGGGCGGCCTCCCGCAGCGCCTCCGCCGGGCTTCCGGGCAGCGCTTCGGCGGCGCCCAGCACGGAGCGGGTCTGGGCGCCGACGTCGCTGGCCCCGCCGTCCACCCAGTGCCGGAAGCCGGCGGCGATCGCGTCCAGGGCCCCGGGGCTGCGCAGGTCCGCCCCGGTCGCCGCGACCTGGGCGACGCACACCTGCATCTGGGTGTCGTCGGAGTACTCGCCGGGCCGGTACGGCCCGAGACCGCCGCCGATCATGCCCGGCTGCTGGTCCTCGCGCAGGGTCGCCTTGAACTCGTAGGGCACCCCCAGCGCGTCACCGACGGCCGCACCGAGCAGCACCCCGGCCGCGCGGTCGATGCCCCGGGCGTCGAGGCGGGGGCTGGAGGCGCGGGTCATGGCGGGTCAGCCTGGCACGTCGGCCTGCCTGTTCTCAAGGCGACGCCGTGGGGCGCGCAGGAGCGTCCGATCCGACGGGTCGTCAGCTAGCGTGGAAGCGTGATCAGGCAAGCCACCGGGGAACGCCGCGCGCGGAGCGCGTACGTCGCGGCGTCGGGCGTGTTCGCGGTCGGCATGGCGGGCACCACGCTGCCGACACCGCTGTACGGGCTCTACCGGGAACAGATCGGCTTCTCCGAACTGGTCGTCACGGTGGTCTTCGCGGTCTACGCGATCGGGGTGATCGCCGCGTTGCTGGTCGCCGGGGACTTCTCCGACGTCCTCGGCCGGCGCCCGGTGCTGTTCGCAGCGCTGGGCCTGTCGCTGCTGAGCGCGGTGTGCTTCCTCTTCGAGAGCGGCCTGCCGCTGCTGTTCGCGGGGCGGCTGCTGTCGGGGTTCTCGGCCGGTCTGCTCAGCGGGGCCGCGACGGCCGCGGTGCTCGAACTGGCGCCCCCGGACCGGCGCGCACGCGCGGGTCTCGCGGCCACCGCCGCCAACATGGGCGGCCTCGGCTGCGGGCCGCTGCTGTCGGGGGTCCTGGCGCAGTACGCGCCGTGGCCCCTCCGGCTGCCCTTCCTGGTGCACATCGTCCTGCTGCTGGCGGCCTACGCCGTCGCGCGTGCCCTGCCCGAGACGGTGGCGGTGCGCAGCCCGCGTCCCCCGCTGCGCCCTCAGGGCATGGTCGTCCCTCCGCCGACGCGGGCGGCGTTCATCCCCGCCGGGCTGGCGGCGTTCGCCGGTTTCTCCCTGCTCGGCCTGTTCACGGCGGTGGCGCCGAGCTTCCTCGCCATGACGCTGGGGGAGCGCAACCTGGCCGTCGACGGCCTCGTCGTCTTCTCCGTGTTCTGCGCTTCCACCGCCGGGCAGATGCTGATGGGACGTCTGGGCGTCCGGCGCGCACTGCCGACCGGATGCCTGGCGCTCACGGCCGGCATGGCCGTGGTCGCGGCCTCGCTGGTGGTGGAGTCCCTGCCGGTACTGGTGGTGGGTGCCCTGGTCGGCGGCCTCGGGCAGGGCATGTCGTTCCGCGCAGGCCTGACCGGCGTGAGCGCGGTGGCCCCCGACGAGCACCGCGGCGCGACGATCTCGGCCTTCTTCGTCGCCGCCTACGTCGGCATCTCCGTACCGGTGGTCGGGGTCGGCGCGCTCAGCCTGGCGCTCGGACTGCGGGACGCGGGCGTGGTCTTCGCGCTGTACGTGATCCTGGTGTCAGCCGCCGTCGGCGTCTTCCTGCTGCGCCGGCCGCTGCGTACGCGGTGACGTGACGGAGGCCGCGCAGCGCATGTGCGGCACCGGTACCCTGCCCCGCACCGGCACCTGACTCCGCGCTTCGCCCCGAGCCCCGCTCCACGACACAGCGCCTCAAGTGACATGCGCTACCTCGCTGTTCGAGGCTGTCAAGATCTGTTCGAAATCTCAGGGATGTGATCGTATTCGCCCAGGAAAACGCAAGGAGGAACAGTGCTGTTCACCACGGCCCGAAGAACGGGCTTGGCGGCTCTGGGCACCGCCACCGCCGTACTCGTCACTCTCCTGAGCCCCGCGTCGGCGGGGGCGGCCGCGTCCGCCGCACCGCCGGAAGGGCCGCCGGCCCCCGCCGGGGGCCAGGTGAAGACCGTGACCCTCATCACCGGGGACAAGGTCGTCGTCACCCCGGGGACCGGCGGCGGGCGGGACTCGCTGACCGTCGAGCGCCGTCCCGGGGCCGCCGGTTCGGTGCGCATCGTCACCGAGGCGGGCGACACCTACGTCTACCCGGACGACGCGCTCGCGTACGTGGCAGCGGACCGCCTCGACAAGCGCCTGTTCAACGTCACCGGGCTGATAGCGCAGGGCTACGACGACGCGCACGCCCCGCGGCTGCCCCTGATCGTCACCGGCGGGAACCACGCCGCCCTCCGCCGCGGCGGCAGCGCCCTGCCCGGTGCGGAGACCCGCCGCGACCTGCCCTCCGTCGGCGGCGCTGCCCTCGCGGCCGACCGGTCGGAAGCGGCCGACGCCTGGGCCGCGCTCACCGCGGGCGGCACCGGCCCCTCCGGGCGGGAGGCGACCGGGTCCCGCCGTGCCGCCGCGGCCCCGTCGTTCACCGGCGGCATCGACAAGATCTGGCTGGACGGCAGGACGAAGGCGACGCTCGCCGACACCACGGCCCAGATCGGTGCGCCGCAGGTCTGGGAGTCGGGGGACACCGGCTCCGGCGTCAAGGTCGCGGTGCTGGACACCGGCGCCGACACCGGGCACCCGGACCTGAGGGACCGGATCGTCAGCACCCGCAGTTTCGTTCCCGACCAGGACGTGCCGGACGGCAGCGGCCACGGGACCCACGTCGCCTCCACCGTCGCCGGCACCGGCGCGGCGTCGGACGGCAAGGAGAAGGGCGTGGCCCCCGGCGCCGACCTGGTGGTCGGCAAGGTGCTCGGCAACCGCGGCGAGGGACAGGAGTCCTGGGTCATCGGCGGCATGGAGTGGGCCGCGCGCACGGAGCACGCCAGGGTCGTCAACATGAGCCTGGGCAGCGCCGAGCCGAGCGACGGAACCGACCTGATGAGCCGGAGCCTCAACGCTCTGAGCGCTGAGACGGGCACGCTGTTCGTCGTCGCCGCCGGCAACAGCGGCCGGGGGTCCACGCCGTACACCATCGGTTCCCCGGCCGCCGCCGACGCCGCGCTGACCGTGGGCGCGGTCGGCCCCTCCGACGACCTCGCGTTCTTCTCCAGCGTCGGACCGCGCGTCGGCGACGAGGGCGTCAAGCCCGACCTGACGGCCCCGGGCGTGGACGTCCTGGCCGCCCGGTCGCAGTACGCGAGCGGGGGAGAGGGCCCCTACACCACGATGAGCGGGACCTCGATGGCCTCCCCGCACGTCGCGGGCGCCGCGGTCCTGCTGGCGCAGCGGCATCCCGACTGGCCGGGCAGCCGGTTGAAGGACGCCCTGATGAGCACCAGCAAGGCGACGCCGTACCTGACCGCCTACCAGGGCGGTTCGGGACGCGTCGACGTCGCGGCCGCGGTCCGCGCCCGGGTCACGGCGACCGGATCGGTCTTCCGCTTCCTCCGGTGGCCGAACGGCGGCACCGGCCCCGTCACGCAGGGGATCACGTACACCAACTCCGGTGACGAGCCGGTGACGTTGCGCCTCGCGGTGGAGGCGGGTGCCCCGGACGACGGCGTGTTCTCCCTCTCCGCCGACCAGGTCACCGTGCCGGCCCACGGCAGCACCGCGGTGGAGGTCGGCGCCGACCCCTCCGGCCTCGCACGGGGCGACCACACCGCCCAGGTCGTCGCCCGCGACGCCACCGGTGCGGCGGTCGCCCACACGGTCGCCGGCATCGGCCTCGAGCCGGAGCGGTACGACCTCGGCATCACCATGAAGGACCGCTCGGGCGAGCCGATGAGCGGCTGGATCCACCTCAAGGGCGCCCTCAGCAGGTCCACCACCGCCTACGAGATCCCGGCGAGCGGGGAGCTGACCCTGCGTCTGCCCGCCGACACCTACACGGTGGTGTCGTACGCGGACGTCGTGGGCACCCACGGCCCGAGTTCCCGGGGCATCGCCCTGCTGAGCGCCCCCGAGGTGGACCTGACCGCGGACCGGCAGGTCGTCCTCGACGCCTCCAAGGCGCATCAGGTGCGGGCCGTCACACCGAAGCCCACCACGCTGGTGAACACCCGGCTGGACTTCTTCCGCTCCTTCACCTCCACCGAACCCAGCCCCGGTGACTACGGCGCGGTCAGGGAGAACGTGATCGTCGGCCCGGGCTACGACAGCGTCTGGGCCCAGCCGACCGGCGCCAGGGTACGGCACGGCAGCTTCGTGTTCGCCACCCGCCTGCGGGCCCAGCAGACGCCGCTCGACCTGTCCTACGACGGCGGCAGGATCGACGACGCGCTCGCCCAGGAGGGAAGCGCCGCCCTGCCCGACGGCACGTCGACGCCGGACGCGGTGTTCGCGGGCGCCGGTTCGGCCGAGGAGTTCGCCACGGCGCGAGCCCGCGGCAAGGTCGCCGTGGTCCGCCACAGCACCGAGGTCGCGCCCTCGGCGCAGGCGTCGGCCGCGAAGGCGGCGGGCGCGAGAGCGCTGCTCGTGGTCAACGACGGAGTGGGGCGGCTGGCCACCTGGTACGGGTCGCCGGACTACACCACCGACTCGGACGTGCCCGTGGTGTCGGTGACCAAGGACGAGGGTGAGGCACTGATCGCGAGGATCGCCTCGGCGCGCGAGCACCGGGTCGGACTCCGGGTGGCGGCCCACCCGTCCCCCTCGTACCTGTACGACCTGGTCAAGTACCACGCGGGCGCCGTGCCCTCGGACGTGGCCTACCGGGCCGACCCGGACCGGCTGGCGCGCGTCGACGTCGACTTCGCCCAGCCGCGAGGCAAGCAGGCCCTGGAGCGCAGGACGGACTACCCGGCGTACGAGTGGGCCGCGGGGTACTCCTTCGGACTCGAGCCCATGGCACCCGGACGGCGTACCGACTGGGTGACCGCGGGCGAGGACGCCACATGGCAGCAGACCGCGTCGGTCAGCGGCTGGGTGGGCGCGACGAACAGCCCCACGTCCTACCGGCCGGGCAGCGTCCAGCAGGAGCGGTGGCTCGGCCCGGTCCTGCGGCCGCGCATGTCCGACGGCGACTCCCAGGCGCGGGACGACACCTCCCTCTCGCTGGTCGTCCCGGGCTGGAGCGACTCGGGAGCCCCGCACACGGGCTCCGCGGGAACCGAGACGATGACCGCGCGCACCTCACTGCTCCAGGGCGGCACCACGCTGCTGACGACCGACAGCGCCTACGTCAACGCCTTCGACCTGCCGGCCGAGTCGCTGCCGTACCGCCTCGTCGTCGACACCGCGGGTGATCCGGCGCTGAGCCCGTACTCGTCGAAGACCCACACGCAGTGGGACTTCGTCTCGGGCAAGGCGCAGTCCGGGACCGTGCCGCTGGTCCAACTCGACTACGGAACGGAACTCGACGCCGCAGGCAGGGCACGCCGCACGCAGGAGGTCTCGATCACCCCCTCGGTGCTCGGCACGTCCGCGAAGGACGCGGTGTCCTCGGTCCGGCTCGAGGTCTCCTACGACGACGGAGCGTCCTGGCACCGCCAGGACCTGAAGGCCCGTCAGGGATCCTGGCGGGCCACCCTGCACGCCCCCTCCTCGGCCGCGTTCGTGTCGCTGCGCACCAGCGCCACGGCACGCGCCGGGGGATCGGTCGCGCAGACCGTCATCCGGGCCTTCGGCCTGAAGTGACGCCCGGGGGCCGGTGCCGCGCACACGCCGCGGCACCGGCCCCGCGGGCCCCGGCGTCCGGCCGGGCGCTTTCGTGCCGCCGCGGTGCCATACTCCGGTGCATGCGGGGGGACTTCGTCAAAGCCGTGCCCAAAGTGCCGTGCGCCCTTGCCGTCTGCTGCCTGCTCCTGACGCTGGGCGTCGCCTGGTTCCTCTACGGCCAGGTCCGGGGCGCCGACCGGATCGACGCCTCGGCCGTGCGGGTGGACGGCGTGATCGAAGAGGTGACGTTCGGCAGGGGCGCGAGTGCGCGTGTCGGGTACGAGGTCGCCGGGCGCCCCCTTGTCGACCGTGACCTGCCCGTGTCGCAGATGCCGGGCCGCATCGCCGTGGGCGCCCGCCTGTGTCTGGAGGCGGCAGCAGACCATCCCCGGTCGGTACGCCTGTGCGGCCGGCGCTACCCGGCCGGTGACGACATGCCGCCGACCGCCGTCCTCGGCATCGTCGCCGGCACCGCCGGCACGCTCTGCGCGGCCGCCTTCGCGGTGTCCGGGTACCGCGACCGCCGCCCGCAGGCCTCCGGACGACCGGCCTCGGCCAGACCGCCCGCCGCGGAAGCGGGTGTCCGATGACGGGCACGGGAGGAAGCGGGGAACTCCGCCTGCCTGCCGCGTGGGGGGCCGGCACGGCCGTTGCGGCGCTCCTCGTCATCGGCCTCGGCCTGGCCGGGAGCTACCACGGCGGCATCATTGGCGCGCTGCTGCTGGCCGGCCTCGCCGGCACGGCGGGAGTCCTCCCCGCCTACGGCCTCGCCCGTGCGTGGCGGGCCCGCGACCACCGCACCCCCGGCTGGCTCGTCCACCTGGCCGCCGCCCTCGTCTGGTCGGCCACCCTGTCGCTCCTCACCAGCGCCGTGCTCCTGGGACTGCCCCACGGTTGGGGAACGGCCTGTCCTGGAGCGACGTACGCCTGCGCACCACGTGGATCGCTGCCGTCGTGACCCCCTCCGCCCTCGGCGCGTACGCCGTGACCCTCCCCGTGGTGCGCAGCCGGGCCGGCGACCCCCGCAGGGGCGGCCGTCACCGCTGAGGTGCCCCCCGAGCAGGCATGACCTTTGACGGACGATATCTGGATGTTTACTATCCAGGTATGCGAACGGGTAAGGGCGTCGAATGGGTGGTGCACACACTGCTCAACCTCGCGTGGCTCGGGGACGGCGAGCCGGTCCCGACCGCGCAGCTGGCCGCCGGTCACGATCTGTCGGCGTCCTACCTGAACAAGCAGCTCCAGCAGCTCGTCAAGGCGGGTCTGCTGGAATCCGTGCCGGGTGCGCGGGGCGGCTTCCGGCTGGCCCGCCCGCTGGAGGCGGTGTCGATGCTGGACGTGGTCCTCGCCGTCGAGGGGGACGACCCCCTGTTCCGCTGCGCCGAGATCCGCCGCTGCGGCACGATCGGCGAGCGGGTGCCGGCGGGCGGTTTCCGCCGTCCCTGTGCGGTGAACAGCGCCATGGGGCGGGCCGAGCTGGCCTGGCGGAAGGTGCTGGCCGAGCAGAGCCTCGCCGACGTGCGGGCGGAGGCCGAAGCGCACGCTCCCGCGGTGGGGTCGTACGTACGGGGAGGGCTCGGGCGCGACTGAGCCCGCTTCCCGTGCCGGGGGCCCTTCGCTCCCAGGAGCTTCATTCAGGATGAAAAACATCTCGATTTCGCCGGATGTGGGGGCGAAGGAGGTCACGCGAGCATGAGTCTCATGCGCATACCCAGGTCGCCCGAGGTGCTCGAGGCCGAGTGGGAGACGCACCGGCCCGCCGTGTTCGGGGTGGGGTACCGCCTGCTGGGAAGCGTGGCCGACGCCGAGGACATCGCCCAGGACGTGTGGCTGCGGGCGGCCGGAGCGGATCTGCGCGACATCGGCGACCTCCGGGCCTGGCTGGTCACGGTCGCCGCCCGACGGTCGTACGACGTCCTGAAGTCCGCGCGCGCCCGCCGGGAGACTTATGTGGGGCCATGGCTGCCCGCGCCGTTGCTGACGGGTCCTGACGCGTCGGAGGCGGTGCTCGTCGACGAGTCCGTCGGGTCGGCGATGCTGCTCGTCATGGAGGAACTGAGCCCGCCGGAGCGTGTGGCCTTCATCCTCCACGACGTCTTCGGCCTCGAGTTCAGCCGGATCGTCGACGTGCTGGACGCCTCCGCACCGGCCGCCCGCCAACTCGCCTCGCGGGCGCGGCGCAAGGTGGTCAGGGCGAGGCAGTCGACGCCGCAGGCGACCCGGGCGGAGCGGGAACGGCTGCTCGCCGCGTTCCGCGCCGCGTACGAGGCCGGGGACATGGCCGGACTGGTGCGGCTCCTCCACCCGGAGGCCGTGTACGTCACGGACGGCGGCGGCGAGGTCTTCACGGCGCGCAAGCTGGTCCACGGCGGCACGCGCATCGCCAAGCTGATGGTGGGGGTGTGGCTCCGGTGGCGTCCGGACCGCGTCGACCTCGTCGAGGTCGGCGGCGAACCCGCGCTCCTGCACCGCCGCGCAGGCCGCGTCTTCTCCGTCGACACGGTGGAGATCGAGGACGGCCTGATCAGCGCCTACCGCAGGGTCCTCGACCCGGCGAAGATCGCACACGTTTGACCCGTCCCACCGGACGGAACGCCGCCGTGCGTGACGGCGGACCTTCGACGAGGCTTACCCGGCAGAAGACACCCAGAGAAGACACCCAGAGGGGACATCCATGACCGAGCAGCAGCGCGTGAACATCGGAAAGCAGCACCCGGACAGCTACCAGGCGCTCCTCGCCCTGTCCACGGCGGTGGAGGAGAGCGCCGCCGCGGCGGGCCTCGACCCGCTCCTGGTCGAACTGCTGAAGATCCGCACGTCCCAGATCAACGGCTGTGCGTTCTGCCTGCGGATGCACACGCGCGACGCCCTGAAGAAGGGCGAGAACCCGGACCGGATCGCCGTGCTGCCCGCATGGGAGGAAGCCGGCTACTTCTCCGGGACGGACCGCGCCGCCCTGCGCCTGACGGAGGCGATCACCCGCGTGCCAGAGGGGCACGTGAGCGACGCGGACTACGAAGCGGCCGCGGCCGTGCTCACCGCCGACCAGGTCTCGGCGGTCGCCTGGCTGGCGACGCTGATGAACGCGTTCAACCGCGTCGCGATCACCAGCCGCTACCGCGTCGCCGGCTGAGCCACCGGCCGGCGTCCCGGGCGGGGCCGGCCGGTCCGGACGTACGGTTGAGCCATGAGCGCTACACCGGACGACGGTGCTGCTCAGGCGTACGCGAGCACCGCTGCCGACGCCGCCGGGCCGACGTGCCGGGCGGAACTGGACCGGTTGCTGGAGCTCGCCGCGCGGGACACCGGCGCCCACGCGGGCGCGCTGTTCCTGCTGACCCCCGAGGGACGGTCGCTGCGGCTCGAAGTGACCACGGGGATGCCGGCGGAGTACCTCGCACCCTGGTTCGGGGTGGCCCTGTCCGCCCACGTCCCCGTGTCCGACGCGGTGCGCGACAGACGCCTGGTGTGGCTCAGCAAGCCCCAGGAACTCGCCCGTCGTTACCCCCGCACGGCGATCGCCCTGCCGTACCACTTCGCGGTGGCCGCGGCACCGGTCCTCGACGGCTCCGAGGCCTGGGGGGCGCTCCTGCTGTTCTGGCCCTGCTGCGACGCCGCCGAGCTCGCCGGACCCAGCCACGAGCGGGTCGGCGCCGCCTGCCGCCGCCTGGGGCGGTTCCTGCGGGACGCCGCGGACGCCGGGCACCCGGTCACTCCCGCCGCGTCCCCACGGACCCTGTCCCAGCCCCCCGCCCAGGAGTGGGAGCCGTCCGAGGCGCAGGCCGCGGCACACTTCGCCGAACGCCTGCCGGGAGGCAGCTGCACCCTCGACCTCGAGGGCAGATTCACCTACCTGAACTCCACCGCGGCCCGTCTGCTGGGCGGGACCGTCCCCGGTCTCCTCGGCAGACGCCCCTGGCAGGCCCTGTCCTGGTCCAACGATCCCGCCTTCGAGGACCGCTTCCGGGCGGCCGTGGTCAGCCGGCAGCAGGAATCCTTCACGGCGACGGTCCCGCCGGACCGGCGGCTCGCCTTCGAGCTCTACCCCGACGCCTCCGGGGTGAGCGTGCGCCTCGTGCCCTGCGGTCCCGACCGCGTCCGGGCCGCGGCGCGCCCCGGCACGGCGGCGCCCCGTGGCGCGCCGATCGCCCTGGGCGAGCTCTACCAGGTGCTGCACCTGGCCGCCGCCCTCTCCGAGGCCGTCGGCGTGGGCGACGTGGTCGACCTCGTCGCGGACGAGATGCTGCCGACCTTCCACGCCCGGACCCTGGCCCTGGCCCTGTTCTCGCCCGAGGACGGCGCCCTGCGGTTCGTCGGCTGCCGGGGCTACAACCCCTGTCCCGCGGAGGTGTTCACCGGAGCGGCGCTCACCTCCCCGGCCGCGCTCGGGACCCTCGCCGAGGGCGCGCCGGCCTTCTTCACCACCTTCGAGGAGATGCTCGGCGCCTATCCGCACGCCCCCCGCCGTGAGGGCCTGGACGCCTGGGCCTACCTGCCGCTGATCGCCTCCGGCCGGCCCGTGGGCCTGTGCGTCCTCGCCTTCGAACGGCCGCACCACTTCTCCGGCAACCAGCGGACGGTGCTGACCGCACTCGCGGGGCTGATCGCCCAGGCGCTGGAGCGTGCCCGCCTCTACGACACCGTCAAGGAGCTCGCGGAGACCCTGCAGGCGGCCATGCTCCCCGACTCGCTGCCGGACATCCCCGGACTCGACGTCGCCGCCCGCTACCTGCCCAGCGTCCGGGGCATGGACATCGGCGGCGACTTCTACGACCTGGTCCGGGTCGACGAGACCACGGCGGCCGCGGTCATCGGCGACGTCCAGGGCCACCACGTCAGGGCGGCGGCCCTCATGGGCCGGATCCGGCCCGCCATCCGCTCCCAGGCCTTCGCCGGGGCCGCACCGGCGCAGGCCCTCCGCCAGGCCAACCGCCAGTTGTTCGACCTGAACCCCGGCCGCTTCGTCAGCTGCCTCTACGCCCGGCTCGATCTCAGGCGACGCCGGGCCCTCCTGGCCACCGCCGGCCATCCACCGCCGGTGCTGCGCCACCCGGACGGGCACACGGAGGTCCTCACCGTTCCGCCGGGGGTGCTGCTCGGCATCGACCCCGAGGCGGACTACCCCACCACCGAGATCCCCCTGGAGCCCGGCACCGTCCTCGCCCTGTACACCGACGGACTCGTCGAGACCCCCGGTGTCGACCTCGACGACGCCATGGCCGGGCTCGCCGCCCGCCTCGCCGGCACCGCCCGCCAGCCCATGGACCGGCTCGCCACGGACCTGATCGACCACGCGCGCCGAACCGCCCCCCGCACCGACGACATCGCGCTGCTGCTCATCAGGTCCGTCGGCGCGGCGTAACGCAGGCGGGATACAGGCCGGATGACGGAGCGTCAATGGCCGGGGGCCGCAGGGTGACCTCGTGGAGCACCCAGCCGTCGCCGTCCGGGTGTCGCTGAAGGTAGCAAGGCGGGAACTGGCCGGTCGCCGGGACCGCCGCGCACCGCGACCGTCCTGACGCACGGGGGCAGGGGGTCATGCGGCACCTCCCGCCGCCGGCTCCGCCTCCACCAGGCGGCGTGCACCTGTACCAGGACCCGCCGTACGTACGCCTCGGGGCGGCCGTCGCGGATGCGCCGCCACGTGGGCCGGCTCCTCGCCAGGGCCGTGCACAGCAGGTCCTCGGCGTGATCCCGGTCGCGGTGAGCATCCGGGCCGGGCGCAGCAACCGCGGCCCGCGAGGGGCCACGAACTCCTCGCGGTCCGACCGGTCCGCCCGGCCGCTCTCCTCGGGCCGAGCTGTCACACCCGTACGGGCCACCTCGTCTCCCTGACGAGACCCGGGAAGACACCCGCCTCGCGGACCACTCCCCCACGCCCCCGAACTTCGACGAGGTTGCTGCGTGCGGCCGCGTTGTGTGGTCTTGTACGAGAGGGAGGATGCCGTATGGACGTGGCCAGCGACGCGGTGCCGATCGCGGTGCTGCTCGACGAGCGCCGGCATCTGCTGGATGTCGCCCACCGCATGTCGGGCGGCCGCAGCGATGCGGAGAGCGTGATCGACGAGACCTATCGCCGGTGGTACGCGCTGTCCGACGCGGAGCGCGCGGCCATCACGTCGCCCCGTGCCTGGCTGTCGACGACCGCGGGCCGCATCTGCCTGGGCGAACCGGTCACGCCGGACGAGCACCGCGGCTCCGGGCACGACGGCCCGGAGGCGAGGTCCGGGTACGACGAACTCGCCGCCATCGCGCGTCGCCGGCTCCAGGCACAGCGCTCCGGTCCGTCGGCCCCGCTGGAGCACGACGCGGCCGTCCGCGCCGTCGGGGATGCCTGCACGGCGGGCGACGCCGGGTTGCTGGCGTCCGCGCTGTCACCCGACGCCATGGCCGTCTTCGACGGCGGCGGCAAGGTCCGGACACTGGTCCGATCCGTGCACGGCAGCGAGCAGGTCACCCGCAGCCTCCTGACGCTGCTGGGCCCCCATCCGCGCACCACCCTGACCGCCCAGTCCGTGAACAGCCGTACCGGACTCGTGGTGCGCTGCGACCGCACCGTGGCCGCGGTCATCAGCCTCGACGTCACCGACCGCCGCGTGGCGCAGGTCTGGGCCGTGCTCAACCCGGAGAAGCTGCGCCGCTGGAACCAGCACCCGGAGCGAACTCCGGGCGCCTGATCCGTCACGTAGGTGCGGGCCGTGTCGTCTCCCTGACGGGAACGTGATCGCGACGATGCGCCACCGCCCCCGGGCGCCCCTCCCGCAGCGCGGCGCCACCGACACGTGCAGACAGAATGGAATTCAAGCGTGACGACGATGCTCGACCGCTATTTCGAGATCGTGGACTCCGCCGACGGCGGCCACTCCCACCTGGACGACCTCAGGGACGTCTTCGCCGAGGACGTGCTGCTGATGCACAGCGGGGACATGGTCCAGGGCCGCGAGCCGGCCGTCGACCTCCACCGGACGCTGGCTGCCGAGTGGAAGGAGTCCACGCACCAGTGGACGGCTTCCGTGGCGGCGGACGGCTCCATCACGGGCACGTGGAGCCGGGCCGGACTGGACGTCCGGGGCAACGGTCGCTCCGGCAGCGGAGGGGTCTCCGTCTCCCTGGACCCGGACGGGCGGATCTCCCGGCTCCACCTGACGCTGACCGCCGGGTCGGACCGCGCCCGGGTGCTCATCGCCAAGCACCTGGAGGTCTGGATGACTCCGGACCCGGCCGGGCGTGCCGAGGCGATGGAGGGCATCTACACCGAGGACATCACGATCATGGAGCCCGACCAGGTCATCGTGGGCCGGGACGCCATCAACGCGTACATCACCGCCGTGCAGCGCCAGGCGCCACCGCTGAGCGGCCTCATCACGGGTCACTCGCAGAACCGGGAATTCATCCACTGGGCCTGGGACTTCGGCTTCCCGGGCGGCAAGTCGGCACTCGGATCGGAGATCCTCCAGCTCGACGGGGACCTGATCGAGAAGGTCGTCATCTTCAGCGCCGACATGGACGTCGTCACCGAGGGCCTGCGGTAGCGGCGCTCCGGCACCGGCCCGTGGAAGGCTCCGCGCACGCAGGGTGCGGGCGTGCGCGGAGCCGGCAGGCCCGTCCGACCCGCCCGCACGGCGATGGTTGCCGCCCCTCCCGGGGGACACGGCCTGCCCCGTGGGGCTGCGCACCGTGACCGGCGCCGTGGATGCCGTAGTGCCCCTTGGGGCGTATGGTCCGGTTATGGGACCAGAGCGGTGCTGGGGCCGCGGGGCTCTGCGGCACGGACGGACGGCTCGGCGGGCCCGGTACCGCCGGTGGCCTGCCCGTGTGTCCCGGCACGACGGCGACGGGGGCGAACGCGGTGACCCGGCATGACGTGAAACCGTTGACAGGCGGCATGCGGCGCTTCGCCGGCCTGTTCGAAGGTCTCGTCCGGGACACCGACACCGCGGTGGGCATGCTCTACGTGCTCGCGCCGGGGGAGCGGATGCTGGAGCTGGTGGCGTTGTCCGGCACGTCCCGGCGGATCGCCGCCCCGTGGGCACGGATCGCCCTGGACGACGCGGCCCCGGTGGCGCAGGCCGTGCGGGAGCGGTCGCTGGTGTGGGTGGGGAACTCCAAGGAACTGGCGGAACGCTTTCCCCGGGTCGCGCTGGTGGCGCCCTACGAGATCATGCTGGCGGCGGCGCCGATCATGGACGATGACGTGATGTGGGGTGGCGTGTGCCTGCTGTGGCCGATCTGGCACGCTCCGGTCCTGAGCCCCGGGGAACGGGACACGATCGGCATCTTCTGCGGCAGGTCGGGGCGGCTGCTGAGGCACTACTCGGACCGGGGCCACCCCGTCCTGGCCGGCGCGGACGCGCTGATCCTGCGGGCGGCGCGGCGTCGGGAGCCCGGACGGGCCGAGGCGCTGGCGGCGTACGACTTCGCCGAACGGCTGCCGACCGGGTGCTGTTCGCTGGACCTGGAGGGCCGGGTCAGGTTCCTCAACGCGGCGGCGGCCGACCTGCTGGGCGTCGGTGCCGCGGACCTGAAGGGCTCACGCCCGTGGGAACGGCTGTTCTGGCTGGACGGCCCGGCGTTCGAGGACGCGTACCGTGCCGCCGTCATCACCAAGCAGACCACCCGGTTCACCGCCCTGCGTCCACCGGACCAGTGGCTGTCCTTCCGGCTCCACCCGGGGCCCACCGGGATCAGCGTCAGCATCGTCGGCTCACCGCGGGAGCGGATGGACGCGGCGGAGGAGTCCGTGGTCCCTGCCGGCGTCCGCGGCCCGGTCGGCGCGTCGGCGATGTACCAGTTGATGTACCTGGCCGCGAGGCTCACGGAGGCGGTGGGCGTGCAGGACGTGGTCGACCAGGTCGCCGACCAGCTCATCCCGGCGTTCGAGGCCCAGGGCCTGGTCGTGCTCCTCGCCGAGGGCGGGCGCCTGCGCCTGGCCGGCCACCGCGGCTACACCGACGAGTTCATGGCCCGCATCGACGGAACGCCCCTGACCTCCGGCATCGTCACCGCCCAGGCGCTCACCCGCGCCACCCCGCTGTTCTTCTCCAGCTTCGCCGAACTGCACCGCGCCCACCCGGAGGCCCTGCGCTTCCGGCACAGGGACGCCTGGGCCTTCCTGCCGTTGATCACCTCGGGCCGCCCCGTCGGGCTGCTCGTCCTGTCCTACGACCGGCCCCGGCCCTTCCCGCAGTCCGAGCGCACCGTCCTCGTCGCGCTGGCCGGGCTCATCGCCCAGGCCATGGACCGCGCCCACCTCTACGACACCAAGCACCAACTCGCCCGCACCCTGCAGGCCGGCCTGCTGCCCAAGGAACTGCCCCGGGTACCCGGTCTCGACGTCGCCGCCCGCTACCTGCCGGCCGGCCACGGGAGCGACATCGGCGGTGACTTCTACGACCTCATCCACTGCGGACCCCACTGCGCGGCCGTCACCATCGGCGACGTCCAGGGCCACAACCTGCAGGCCGCCGCCCTGATGGGGCAGGTCCGCATCGCCGTGCACGCCTACGCCACCGCCCACTCCTCACCCGGCGACCTGCTGGCCCGGACCAACCGCCTGCTGTCCGACCTGGACCCGGGTCTGTTCACCAGCTGCCTGTTCGCCCACATCGACCTGCGGAGGCACGTCGCCCGGCTGGCCACCGCCGGTCACCCCCCGCCCCTGATCCGCCATCCCGACGGCCGCGCGGGGATCCTCGGACTCACGCCGGGCCTCCTGCTGGGCATCGCACCGGACGGCGACTACCCCACCACGGAGATCCCCCTGCCGCCGGGCACGATGCTGGCGATGTACACCGACGGACTCGTCGAATCCCCCGGCGCAGACGCCGAATTGGCCGCGGCCGACCTGGTGCAGTACCTGGTGGCGGCGGCCGACCAGGGCGTGGACGCCGTCGCGGACAGTCTCCTCGAACACGCCCTGCGGACCGCCCCCGGTACGGACGACACGGCACTGCTGATCGCCGCCCCCTCACCGGCGAACGGAGGACAAGGCCCATGACCGCTTGGCGAAGCGAGAGGACACGCGGCGCGAGGGCGGGGCGATGACGGCCGCCGGCTCCCGCGACTACGACGCGGTCGTCGTCGGGGGCGGCCACAACGGCCTGGTGGCGGCCCTGTACCTGGCGCGGGCGGGCTGGTCGGTGGCCGTGCTGGAGCGCAACGCCGCCGTGGGCGGTGCGATCGCCGGTGGCGAGGTGACGCTGCCCGGGTTCGTGCACGACCTGTACTCCACCAACCAGAACCTCTTCCTCGGCTCCCGGGCGTACGCCGACTTCGGCACCGAACTGGCGCGCCACGGGCTGCGGTTCCGCACCACGGACCGCCCCTACGCCAACGTCTTCCCCGAGGGCCGCAGCGTCCGGGTGTACGGCGACTACGCGCGCACGATGGAGCAGCTCGCGGCCCACGACGCCGGGGACGCCGACGGCTTCGCCGGCCTGTACCGCGAGTATCAGCGGTTCGCGCCGTACCTGTTCGCGCTCTACGGATCCGCGCTGCCGTCGCGGTCGGCGGCACGCCAGGTGCTGAGCCTGCTGCGCCACCACGGCGTGCGGGGCGCGGGCGACCTCGCGCACACGCTGCTCATGAGCACCCGCGAGCTGGGCGGGGTCTGGTTCGCCACGCCCGAGGCGCAGGCGATGGCGGCCTGCTGGGGCATGCACCTGGACTTCGCCCCCGACGTGTCCGGAGGAGCGATGTTCCCCCTCCTGGAACTCTTCGCGGACATGGAGAACGGCATGTCGGTCGTTGAGGGCGGCGCGCAGCGGCTGCCGCAGGCGCTCGCGGCGGTCCTCGTCGACCACGGCGGCGAGGTCCGCACCGGTGTCGAGGTCGAGCGCGTGCTGTGCCGTGACGGACGGGCCGTCGGGGTGCGTACGGCGGAGGGCGGCACGATCACCGCACGGCGCGCGGTGATCGCCAACACCGCTCCGGCCGCGCTGTACCGGCACCTGCTGGAACCCGAGGACGTGCCGGAGCGGGTGCGCCGTACGGCGGACCGCTTCCTGTACGGCCCGGGCACGCTGATGCTGCACCTCGCGCTCGACGGCCGGCTGCCGTGGGCGGCGGGGGAGGAGCTGGCCGGTTTCGGGTACGTCCATGTCGCGCCGTACGTCGACGACTTGGCGCGCACCTACACCGAGTCCCAGGCGGGGCTGCTGCCCGCGGACCCCCTGCTGATCGTCGGGCAGACCTCGGCCGTGGACCCGACACGCGCCCCCGCGGGCCGCCACGTCGTGTGGATCCAGGTCCGGACGATGCCCACCCGCATCCGTGGTGACGCGGCGGGCACGATCCGGCAGACCCACTGGCCGGACGTCGCCGAGGCGATGACGGACCGGGTGCTGGACAAGCTGGAGCGCTACGCGCCCGGCAGCCGGGCGCGGATCGCCCACGTCACCGCGTACACCCCGCAGGACCTGGAAGCGGCCGATCCCAACCTGGTGGGCGGGGACAGCACCGGGGGCAGCCACCATCTGGCGCAGAACTTCCTGTTCCGGCCGATGCCCGGGCACGGCGGATACCGCACGGCGGTCCCCGGCCTGTACCTGACCGGTGCCGCGACCTGGCCGGGCGCGGGGAACAACGCCACGTCGGGCCTGCTCGCCGCCCGCCGGGTGCTGAAGGACGCCCGGCGGCGGGTGGGACACCGCCGTGCCCGTACTGACTCAGCGGTGCCCGCGCCGTAGCGGCCGGCAGCCGCACTCCTCGGCCTGCGGTGTGCTCAGGGCGCTGTGGAGGCCGTGCAGAGCGGCGTCCAGGCGGGCCGGCCCCGGAAGGCGGGGCAGGTCGAGGGGCGGGGGCGGGGTGACGGTGGCGGCCGAGGCGGCGAGGGCGTCGAAGGCACGCTGGACGCGGGCGGCGTCGTCGGGGCCGGGCCGCGCTTGCGGGGGCAGCGGGCGGGTGGTGGAGATGGCCAGGTAGCCGAGTTGCTGAGTGGCGGCGATGGCGGGCCAGAGCCGGGCGAGTTCGCAGGGGGCGGGGCGGTCGCCGGCGGCGCTGTCGGCGACCGCCCGGAGGTTGATCAGGTCGGTGCGCAGGCGGTGCCGGGCCCTCGCGGCGGCGCTGTGCCCGGCGTCGTCGCCCGCGCTGAGGTTCAGGTGCCAGGTCGTGCCTTCCGCACGGATGACGTGGGCGAGGGCGCTGGGGAGCCGGACGGTCGAGGTGCGCCGCCAGAGCGTGAGCCCCGCGGCCACGCCGACCGCACAACCGCACACCGTGTCGAGGAGGCGGGCGGTGACGAGGTGGCTCACGGGCAACGCCGGCTGCGCGGCCTCGGTCAGGAACAGCGACAGGGGGGTGATGAAGGCGACGCCGAGGGCGTAGTTGTGGGCCAGGACGGCTTCCGCGGCGAACTGGGCGAGCATCACGGCCGCGACCAGCGCGGGCGGGCCGGGGTGGAGGGCCAGGACGGCGCCGCCGAGCAGGACCCCGGCGGCGGTGCCGGTGCCCCGTTGCAGACCGCGCCGGATCACGGTGGTGACGTTGGCGCCCTGCAGGACGACGATGGCGGCGCCGGAGGCCCAGTAGGGCTGCGCGAGTCCGCACGCGTGGGCGAGCCAGCCCGCGATGACGGCGCCCGATCCGACGCGCAGCGCGGCGGGCAGGACCAGCGAGTGCCGCTTCCTGGCCGAGGCGAGCAGCCGTGTGGCGCTGGACGGGTCGAGGAGTTCCCCCTCGCCGTCCGGCGGCGCCCCCGACGCGGCATCGCGTACCGCCTGCTCGACCTCGCCGCGCACCGCGCGACGCGCGGCCGGCTCCCCGCCGGGCCCGTGGGCCGGGGGCGGCGGGGGCGTACGCCGGTGGCGGAGGCAGCCGGCGGTGCGGCGCAGCGCTGCGGCGAGGTCGCCGGGGAGCGGCGCAGGGGACGTGGCGGCGGCGCGGACGGCGGCGGCGAACACGTGGTGGGCCTGCCGCACGGCCGGTCGCAGCCGTGCCCGCCCGGTCGCCCGGCCCAGGGGCTGGGGCGGCGCCGCGACGGCGTACCAGGCGGTGCGCAGTGCGAGGGCCGCCTGGTGCTGGGCGGCGTCCTGGCGGGGGCCGCCGATCGCGTCGAGGTAGGCGGCGAGCTGGTCGTAGGCGTCGGCGACCGCCGTGGTCTCCGGCCCGTGGCGGTCGATCAGGCATCCCGACATCGAGACCAGCCAGGCGCAGGTGGCACCGGCCACGGTGAGCGTGACCCGCTGCCCGATTGCCGCCGCGTCGACGGGCAGGGGGGTGGACATGGCGCAGGCGAGGGCGAACAGGTAGCCACCCGGTGGCCCGATCCGCAGCGCGTCGCAGACGTAGGTGGCGACCGCGCCGACGAGGCCGATCACGACGGGCGCGAGCCAGGTCCTGCCCCCGGCCAGCGACCCGGCGGCGACGGAGAGTACGAACCCTGCGGCCACCCCGGCCAGGAGCACCGCCCGCCGGCCGTAGGGCTCCTTCGCACCGTAGACGGCGGTGAAGGCACCCATGGTGGCGGTCAGCCCCCACGACAGGTGGCCCGTGGCGGCCCCGGCGGTCAGGGGGATGCCCATGCTCACCGCGGCGCGCAGCCCGGCGGCGTACCGGTAGCCGGGCCCGCCGCCGGGGCGCAGGGCGTCGTGCAGGAGGCCACCGGCACGGCCGGCTGAGAAGTGGGGCAACCTCATGGCCTCCGAACGTCCGAACGGCGATGGAACCCGTGCCCGCCCGCGCCGTGGGACGAGTCCTACCAGAGCGCCCGGCGTGTCCCGGGGAGGGAGCCGCCCGGCGCGTCCGGCTGCGGCGGGCCGCCGGTGAGGCGGCACGCGGGCGGGGTCAGACGAGGGCCGGGTAGTCGGTGTAGCCCCGCCCGTCGCCGTAGTAGCTCGCCGGCTCGGGGGTGTTGTACGGGCCCTGGGCCCTGATGCGGGTGATGACTCCGGTGAGGAGATCCAGCTGACGGCGTGACGGGCCGCGCCCCGTCGCCGCTACCGCTCCAGCGCCTGGCCCCCGACGCCGCCCGTGACGGCGGCACGCAGCGGGACGCCGCGGAAGGCCTGGATGAGGACGATCACGGCGCCGGCCGTGATGCACTGATCGGCGAGGTTGAAGATCCCGGAATCGCCGATCTGGATGAAGTCCAGCACGGCTCCCCGGCCGAACCCGGGGGTGCGGAAGACGCGGTCGGCGAGGTTCCCGCCGGCACCCGCGAAGATCAGCCCGAGGCCGACCGCCCAGCCCGTGGAGCGTACGGAGCCGGCGACCCGCGCGATGGCCACGAGCGCGACGACCGCCACGAGGGTGAAGACCAGGGTCGCGCGGGGAGCGAAGGAGCCGGCCGCCCCGGAGTTCCGGAAGGCGGTGAAGGTCACCGTGCCACCCAGGGCGTGCCGTGGTTCGTGGCCCTCGACGACCACCGCGGCGATCGCCTTCGTGACCTGGTCCACGGCGAATCCGGCCGCCGCAACCGTCCACAGCAGATACGCCCGCCGCACCGCCCACCTCCTGATCGCTGGTGACTGCACCGAGCGTACGCGCAGCCTCCGGCGGCGCGGCGGGCGCCCGGAGCAGGGTTCGGTATCACTCGATACGGTCTCGAACGAGCAGATGGCTGGTAATGTGCGTACATGACTGCCGACGCCCCTCGTGGAACCAGCGCCCCGCGTGCGACCGACCGACCCGGGGACACCTCCCCGTTCGCCCTGGGGCTGCTGCTGCGCCGCGCGCACTGGCGCGCGGGCGCGGTGATGGGGGAGGCGCTCCGGCCGCTCGGCATCGAGGTGCGGCACTTCGCGGTGCTGATGGTGCTGGTCGACCGCGGACCCACGGTGCAGCGGGACCTGGCCGCGGCGACCGGGTCGGACAAGGCGGGGATCATGCGGGTCGTGGACGACCTGGAGCGCAAGGGGCTCGCCGTGCGCAAAGGCGTTCCGGGGGACAGGAGGGTGCGGGCGGTGGAGATCACGCCCGCCGGCGTCGAGCTGTTCGACGCGGCCCACGTGGCGGCGGTGCCCCTGGCCGAGCATCTGGTCGCCGAACTGGCTCCCGGTGAGCCCGAGCGGTTGAAGGACCTGCTGACCCGGTTCGCCTATCCCGAAGGTGGCGAGGCGTAAGCCCGCCGTAGCGAAGACCGTCCAGCCGCGTGGTGCGCCCGCCACGCGGCTCTCGTCGTTCCCCCGCGGATGGTGCCGGCGCCGGCCGGCGAGACATGGTCAGCATTAGTCGCACACGAGACGGTATTGAGTGATACCGTCGTGTAACGGCCGGGTTCCGTGAGGAGATCGAGGCCGCCGGCGCCGAGGTGTACCTCTACCCCGGCGGCGAGCAGCCGCTCCCCGATCCGCCGACACCAGTCACGTTGCTGGAAGGGCTCGCCCGTAGTGCCGTCGGCCTGCTGCCCGCGGTGCTCGCCGCACTGCGCCGCATCCGGCCGCACCTGATCGTCCACGACAACGCCTGCCTGTGGGGCGCGGTCGCCGCCCGTGAACTCGGCGTGCCCGCCGCCTCGTCGTTCACCACCTTCGCGTTCAACCGGGACGTGCCGAGCCCCACCCGCGGCTCCTGGGACCTGCTGACCGCCGCGGCGGCCCACCCACGCGGCGTCCGGGGCTATCTGCGGTCACGCCAGGACCTGCGCCACCACTACGACACCCACGGACTGCCCCCGATCGACCTGGGCAACCTCCGCCAGCCGCTCAACCTCGTTTTCACCTCACGCGCGTTCCAGCCCCAGGCCGAACGCTTCGACGGGACCTACCGGTTCGTCGGTCCCAGCATCGGCGCCCGCCCGGCCGACCCCACCTTCCCCACCGACCGGCTGCGGGACCCCGTGGTGTACGCGTCGCTGGGCACGGTGTTCAACGCCGACCCGCACCTGCTGCGCACCCTCGCCACCGCGCTGGCGGCACTGGGGGGCACCGCCGTCGTCTCCGCCGGACGCACCGACCCCGTCGCGCTGGGCCCGTTGCCGTCCAACGTGCTCGTCCGTCCCTTCGTCCCGCAACCCGAGGTGCTGGCCCGCTCCGCGCTGTTCGTCACCCACGGCGGAATGAACAGCGTCAACGAGGCCCTGTACGCCGGGGTTCCGATGCTCGTGGTCCCACAGGGAGCCGACCAGCCGATGGTGGCCCGTCGCGTCCAGGAACTTGGCGCGGACTGTCGATCCTCACCCGGAAGGTCACCGAGGACGCGGTACGTGCCCGGGCGGTACGCCTCGTCCAGGACCCCCGCTTCAGGGCTGCCGCGGCCGCCCTGCGGACCGCCCAGCGGGCGGCCGGCGGACACCTGGGTGCGGCCGACGCACTCGAGCGGTACCTGCGGGCCGCGGGTTCCGCCGACCGGTCACCGGTCCACGCCCACGTGCGGGGGCGAGGCTGAACCATGTCGCTCGCCGCCATGATCCTGCTGGCCTTCGCCGGGGTGTCCAAAGCCGCCGGGCGCATCCTGCCCCTGGCGGTGGGCCGGCCGGGCATGCCGCGCACCCTCGTGGCGGGATCACTGATCGGCGGTGGCCTCATCGAAGCCGCCGTGCTCGCGGTGTGGCCGCAGAGCGCGGCCACGCTGGCCGAACTGGCACTGTCCGCTCCACCGCCGGGCGCCGGACCGGTGTGGACGCCGGGCCTGGCGGCCCCGCTGCTGCTCGCCGGCGTCCTCGCGTTCCCCTGGCCCGGGCCCATGCTCCACCTGCTGCTCTTCTTCGGGGTCGGGGCCGGGCTGGCCGACCGGCTCGCCACGGCCGCCGGCCTGGGCTGGTGGGCCGCCGCCGGTTGCGTGGCCCTCGCGGGGGCCGGGCTGGGTGTGACGGTCGAGGCCGTCCGACGCCTGGTCGTGCGGATCAGCACGACCGAACTGTTGGAGGCGCAGACATGAACGGGTACCTGATGTGGGCGTTCGCGGTCGGCACGGCGCTGATCGCCGAAGCGCTGCTGGCCCGTTACGAGGTGCTGGCCTACGGTGCGCACTGGCGTGCCCCCGTCACCGCACTCCCGGACGGCGTTCCCTACGCACGCGGCGCGGCTCCCGACGGCCACCCCGACGCGTACCTCGTCTACCTGGACGGCATCGGCAAACGCCGCGTCCGCGACACCCGTGACGGCGGCCGGCTCGTCGCGGCCCTCATCGCCAGGGCGCCGGAACTGCGGGTACTGGGCCAGGTCCAGCCCTACTCGCCCCTCGCGGAGCCCCTTGCCGAGCGGCCGGTCTGGGCGTGGCTGCGCCGCCGCGTCGCACTGTTGCTGTTCCTGCACAACGTCGTGCAGATCTTCGTCGCCGCCGACCACCGCTACCGGTGCGGTCGACGAACTGCACGCCCAACTGCACGCGCCACTTGTGCTGATCACGCTGGGCGGGTTCCACAACGGCGCCAACGACCTCACCCATGCCGAGCACCTGCACCGGCTGACGAGCGCGAGCGACCGCATCGAAAGGCTCGGCACCTGGATCTTCCCCCAGCGTTGGCCGCTGGTCCGCGGCAGTGGCTGGAACCGGGCCCGCCGTGCCGGAAAGATCAGCGTGCACCGGCTCGACCCGGCCACGCACGTCGGACCGCTCGGCTACATCAGCCCCACCGCACGGTCGTCCGAAGGCCGCAGTCACCTCGACCGCACCGCCGACACCGTGATCGCGGCCGTGCGCGCCCACCATGTGACGGAGCCATGAGCGACGGCGCCGGCCGCCGTGCCCGGAGGAGCAACACCAGGACCAGGATCCTCACGCCGCGCTCGAACTCTTCGCCGCCAAGGGGTACTCGGGCACCACGTTGCGCGCGATCGCCGGGCGCGCCGAGGTGGACCCCGCGATGATCCGCTCCTTCTTCGACGGCAAGGACGCCCTCTTCCGGCACGCGGTTTCCTCCCGCATCGACCTGTCCACCCTCTTCGACGGGCCCACGGCCGAGGAGGCGCAAGCCGCTCCCATGAGCCGGGGGGAGCGGATGGCCCGGACGTTCCTCCCCGTCTGGGAGGACGAGTCGACCCGCCCGGCACTGGTCGCGTGTACCGGACCGGCATGTCGGACGGGCCGATCGCCAGGACGCTCCGCGACCGTGTCCAAGCGGCCCTCGCCTCGTGCCTGGGCCGGATCGTCCCAGAGGAGACCGAGCGGTCACCGATGTTCACGTCCTCGGTGTCCGCCCAACTGACCGGCCTGGTCATGCTGCGCTACGTCTTCCCGGCGGAACCGCTGGCCTCACTGGACGTCGAGGAGCTGACGAAGCTGTTCGCCCTCGCCCTCTCCGTCGACGTTCCCCGAGCCCCGCAGCAGGGGGTGTCGGCGCGTCACGAGCGCGGAACGAGTTATTCCCGCCAGTAGCAGGTGCTCGCGACGTGCACCCGGGCTATCACAAACCGCGTTCACCGAGATCCCGAAATTCTCCCGACGCCTCGCCCCGGCCTTCGGGCAATGGCGGCCGAATTTCCCGTTGCTCAAAGGGAAATGTCCGCTCCCGCGGGACGCCGACCCCCGAGGCGCGTTTTTCCCGGCACCTTGACGGGCGACCTGACTTCTTATGGGATTGGCGCCTCTGTCCTGGAACGACGTGAAGGGATGCTCGTGAGAACCAGATCCTTATCGATCGCTGCAGTCGGTGCCCTCATCCTGTCCGGTGCGGCCGTCGCACCCATGGCCCAGGCCCGCGACGCGGGCACGGCCGCCGCCGGAGCGGACACCGTCAAGGTGTACCGCGCGGAAGTGACGAAGAGCCAGATCCCGTTGCTGCTCCAGGCCGGCCAGGACGCGCAGGAGCTGAGCGAGCGGCCGCCGGCGCAGGGCACGACCTCGGTCGAGGTGTACCTCACCGGCGATCAGGCGGAGGAACTGCGGCGCGAGGGCGTGCGGCTCACCGAGCACACGCTCGGCGCCAAGGCCGAGGCGCGGGTGCAGAACGCGGCCGACAAGGTGTTCCGCCCCTACAGCGGCAAGGGCGGCATCAAGGAGGAGATCCTCGCCACCAACCGCGCGAACCCCGGGCTGACGAAGGTCGTCTCGATCGGCAAGACCACGCGCGGGCAGGACATCCTCGCCCTCAAAGTCACCAAGGACGCCGCGAAGTCCAAGGACGGCTCGAAGCCCTCCGTGCTGTACATGTCCAACCAGCACGCACGCGAGTGGATCACGCCGGAGATGACCCGCCGGCTGATGCACCACTACCTGGACAACTACCGCACCGACAAGCGGATCAAGAAGCTCGTCGACTCCACCGAGCTGTGGTTCCTGATATCCGCGAACCCCGACGGCTACGACTACACCTTCCAGAGCGACGACACCCGCCTGTGGCGCAAGAACCTGCGGGACAACAACGGCGACGGCGTCATATCCGCGGGCGACGGCGTCGACCTGAACCGTAACTTCGCTTACAAGTGGGGCTACGACAACGAGGGTTCGTCGCCGAACCCGGCCAGCGAGACCTACCGCGGTGCCGGCCCGAACTCCGAGCCGGAGACGCGGGCGCTGGACGCGTTCCAGAAGCGCATCGACTTCACGTACGGCATCAACTACCACTCCGCCGCCGAGCTGCTGCTCTACGGGGTCGGCTGGCAGGTGGCCACGGACACCCCCGACGACGTCCTGTACAAGGCGCTGGCCGGCACGCCGGACAACTCCGCCATCCCCGGCTACCACCCGCAGGTGTCGTCCGAGCTGTACACCACCAACGGCGAGGCCGACGGTCACGCGTCCAACGTGAACGGCCTGGCGATGTTCACGCCCGAGATGTCGACGTGCCAGACCGCGTCCGACATCGACCCGGACGACCAGTGGGTGGCCTCCGACTGCCAGTCGGGGTTCAACTTCCCCGACGACGAGAAGCTGATCGAGCAGGAGTTCGAGAAGAACGTCCCGTTCGCGCTCTCCGTGGCCGAGACGGCCTCCCACCCCGACGTCCCCTCCTCCTCCGTGGGCCTGGACGCCGCCGACTTCACCCCGGGGTCCTTCACCACCTCCTACGCGCGCGGCAACGACCAGGAGGTCTCGGTCGTCGCCCGAAAGTCGCTGCGCGACAGGGAGCTCAACTACCGCGTCAACGGCGGCCGCACGAAGGACGAGGCGCTGCGCTCCTGGCGGGGTGGCGAGACCTACGGCGGTGAGGACGACCTCTACTTCGACGAGTACCGTGCGAAGGTCCGCGCCGGAGACGTCGGCGACAAGGTCGAGGTGTGGTTCACCGCCCGGACCAAGAGCGGCAAGAAGGTCTCCAGCGACCACTTCACCTACACCGTGGCCGCCCGTCCCTCGGCCGACACCCTCGTCGTCGCCGAGGAAGGCGCACCCGCCACGCAGACCGCGGCGTACGTCGACGCCCTGAAGACGAACGGCCACCGCGCGGCCGTGTGGGACGTCGCCACCCAGGGCGCGCCCGACGCGCTCGGGGTCCTCGCACACTTCCGCACCGTCGTGCACTACACGGGCGCGGCCCTGCCGGGCAATCCCACCCAGCTCGAACTGCGCGCCTACCTCAACGAGGGAGGCAAGCTGATCGAGGCGGGCGAGCGGACGGGCGGCAACGTGGCCCTGGCCGACGGCACCCCCTCGAACGACTTCAGCCAGTACTACCTGGGCGCGTACTCGCGCACGTCGACCACCGGGGCCACCGGCTTCGGCGGCACGGGCGCACTGGCCGGCTTCACCGGTCCGCTCGGCGCCGCCACCGGCAACCCGCTGGACACGGCGGGCACCTACCGGGTGACCTCCGACTGGCTGGCGCCCGCCACCTTCCCGAAGTTCGCGAGCAAGGGAGCCGGCCGCTACACCGGGTCCGTCGGCTCGGACGCGCCCTACGCGGGCTCGTACATGGCGGCCGCCGTCCACACCGACGACGCCTACAACCGGCTCACCCGGACGATCGACCTCACCGGCGTGAGCGCGGCCGACTCGCCCACCCTCCGCTCCCGCCTGCTGTGGAGCACCGAGCCCGGCTACGACAACGCGATCCTGGAGGTCCACACCGTCGGCGCCGACGACTGGACCACCCTGCCCGAGGCCGGCGGCGCCACCAGCACCACCGTGCCCGCCGAGTGCGAGGCCGGGTTCTACATCGGCGAGCACCCGTGGCTGACGCACTACCTGACCCCGGGCGCGGACGGCTGCACGGCGACCGGCACCTCGGGCGCCTGGAACAGCTTCACGGGCGCGTCCCAGGGCTGGCAGCCGGTGAACTTCGACCTGAGCGCCTACGCGGGCAAGAAGGTCGAGGTCTCGCTCAGCTACGTCACCGACCCGGGCTCCGGCGGCCAGGGCGTCCAGGCCGACGAGACCTCGCTGGTCATCGGCGGCGCGGTCACCGAGACCGAGGGCTTCGAGACCTCCCTCGGCCCCTGGACCGTCACCGGCCCGCCCGCGGGCAGCCCGCCGGCCCAGCGCGACTGGGTGCGCACCGGCCCGCTGACGCAGGGCGCCGTCACCACGGACGACACCGTGCTGCTCGGCTTCGGGCTCGAGCACGTCACCTCGGCGTCCGACCGCGCGACACTGGTCCGTCAGGCACTCAAGGCACTCCGCCGATGACGCCCGGGCGTCCTCCAGGACCGAGCGTGGCGGACGCCGGTCGCTGAACCAGGCGGCCCGTACCCCCCTGTGGGTACGGGCCGCCTTTTGCTTCGTCGGCACGCGGTGCGGGCGATATCCATGATCGAGCCATTGCGCGGCAATTCGAAAGCAAAAAGCGAACGCTTAGTAAGTGGCTGCTGCACGTGTGTCGTCCGGGATTGACGGCCCGCGATCCGAACGCGCCACCGCCTGCCGCCGTTCGGGCTGGTCACCCCGGGTTCGGGAACCGTCGGTGGGCCTGGCAGGATGAGGAGCCGGCTGGCGCGAATCCGGAAATTCCTTCTGTATGAGCGTGAGCAGGGATAGGTTCACCAAAAAGTAGTGAGGGAAGTCTTGTGAGGAATCGAGTCCAGCGACTGGCGCTCCCGCTCTCCGCGACCTTGACGGCGGTCGTGGTCGCCGGCTGCGGTTCGGGAGGGTCGGACGGCGAGGCCTCCGGGAAGTCCCTCACGATGGGGATCACGGACAAGGTGACGGCGGTCGATCCGGCCGCCGGTTACGACGTCGGCTCCTGGATCGTGTTCAACAACGTCTTCCAGTCGC